>NZ_JBIATC010000001.1:706241-771234 GCF_042891255.1 Micromonospora sp. NPDC001898
CGGAGAACTGGGTGCCGCTCGTGCCCACCCCGCTGGGGGGGGGGGCCCCCCCCCGGGGGGGGGGGGGGGGGGGGGGCCCCCCCCCCCCCCCCCCCCCCCCCGCGTCGTCGGCCGGTCGGCCCGCGGGTTCCGGCCTGTGGTTCGCGCCGCCGGTGCCGGCCGCTCGTTCGAGCGGCCGGTTCAGGCCACCGGGGCGAAGCCCGGCAGCCAGCGTTCCAGGATCGACCGGTACGGCGCCTTGGCCTCGAGTTGGCAGAGCACCCCGATCGAGCCGAGCGTCACCCGGTGGATCAGCAGGTACGACGGGGGCAGGTTGAGCTGCCGGCTGAGCTGGTACGCCGGTGAGCGGGGGCTGGCCAGCCGGGTCGCCTCGGCCCGCAGCCAGGCCCGGGTGAACCGGAACTCCTCCTCCGCGACCGGGGTCAGCATGGGCCGGATGAAGTCCAGTACGGCCTGGGCGTCGATCGGCTCGGTGGGGCTGACGAAGCCCTCCTCGCGCAACCCTTCGACCACCCCGGCGGCCTCGCCGCGCAGGGCCAGCCCGGCGAGCCGGCCGATCGGCTCGGGCGTGCCCTCCGGCATCCGGGCCACCGCCCCGAAGTCGATCACGCCGAGCCGGCCGTCCGGCAGCAGCCGGAAGTTGCCCGGGTGCGGGTCGGCGTGCAGCAGGCCGGCCCGGGCCGGCGCGGACAGGTGCAGGATGGCCATCAGCCGGCCGGCCTCGTCGCGCTGCTCCTCCGTGCCAGCTCGGATGATCTCGGCCAGCGGGGTACCCTCGATCCACTCGGTGACCAGAACCCGAGGGGTGGCCGCGAGCACCGCCGGGATGAAGATCTCCCTGTCGTCCGCGTACGCGGCGGCGAAGGCGCGCTGCGACTCGGCCTCCAGCTCGTAGTCCAGTTCCTCGGTGATCCGCTCGCGCAGCTCGACCAGCAGCGGCTTGACGTCCAGCCCCGGCTGGATCGCCCGGAACATCCCGCCGAGGCGGGAGAGCTGCTTGAGATCGGTGAGCAGCGCGTCGCCGGCCCCCGGGTACTGGATCTTGACGGCCGCGTCGCGGGACGCCCCGCCGTCCGGGTCCCGCCACACGGCCCGGTGCACCTGCCCGATGCTGGCCGCGGCGGCCGGGGTGTCGTCGAACCTGTCGAAGTGCTCCCGCCAGGCCGGACCGAGCTGCTCGGCGAGCACCTTGTGCACGGTGGCCGCGGGCAGCGGCGGTGCCGCCTCCTGGAGCTTGGTGAGGGCCTGCCGGTAGGGGGCGGCGACCTCCTCGGGCAGGGCCGCCTCGAACACCGACAGCGCCTGGCCGAACTTCATCGCCCCGCCCTTGAGCTGCCCGAGGACGCTGAACAACTGCTCGGCCGTGCGTTGCTGGATCTCGGCGGAGATCACGTCGGAGGCCAGCCCGGTGACGCGCTTACCCATGCCGAGGACGGTCCGGCCGGCGAAGCCGAGCGGCAGAGCGGCGAGCTTGGCGGTCCGGGACACGGCCCGGCGCGGGATGTCGGTCACCCGGCCATTGTTACCGACTCGGCGGCCTCGCGGCTGCTCCGTGGCCGGGCCGGGTCGCGCGACCCCCTGGATCTGCGGCCGCCGTGCCTGCCCGTCGACCCCCGAGGGAGCCGTCGCGGCCTGTCAGCGGCCCCGCCCGGCACAGTGGCAGGACGGGTGGGGCGGCCAGGTGCGCCGGCGCAGCCGGCCGGGGCTGGTCACCTCCACGGCGCAGCCCAGGGTCTCCGGCGTGCCGCCGTCGAGGTGGGCCAGCGCCTCGGCGACGGCGTACCCGACTGCGGAGAGCAGGGTGGCCGTGCCGCAGGACTGGTCCGAGGCATCGGCGGCGAGCTGGGCCGCGAGCGCCGGCCAGCCCGGGTCCCGCTCGGTGCGGTACAGGTCGACGCAGCGCAGGCAGGGCCCGACGGGCGGACGGACGAGCGGGCCGATCGTCGGCACCCCCTCGCGCAGGGTGAGCAGCAGGTGCGGCTGGCGACGCTGGGCGAACCCGGCCGAGAGCAGGGCCGCCGGCCGGTCGATGCCGAGCTGGAGCACGAGGTCGGGCCGGTTACGGGGCAGCGGGTGGGTGGCGGTGCCGGGGGCGGCCCGGTCCACCGCGGCGCGTACCGCCGGGGCGAGCGGGTGCCCCAGGTCGGTGGCGGCCAGCCCGGTGGCGACCAGGTCGGCCGGGCGCACCGACCCGGCGAGGTCCGCGTGGACGTGTCCCACCCCGGCCTGGGCGAGCGCGACGGCGACGGGAGCGCCGAGCCGGCCACCGCCGGTCACCAGCACCCGCGCGGCCCGGCGTCGCCGCAGCACCTGGGCCGGCGTGCCGGGCAGGCCGGGCGCGGCCAGGGCCAGCGCCCCGGCCTCCGCGGCGAGGCGGTGCCGCGCCGGGCCGGCGAGGTCGCGGGGGAGCAGCGTGTGCGCTGGTACGACCAGCCCGGCGTCGCGCAGCGCGTCGAGCAGCCCGCGCGCCTCGTCCTGGCGCACGTCGACGCCGGCGGCGTGCGCCAGGACGAGGCGTTCGCTGCGGGAGCCGTCGAGCAGGTCGAGCACCCGAACGGCGCGGGGGTTGGCCACCTCGACGAGGACGGCGCGGCTCGACCCCAGCCCGAGCTGGAGCGTGTGCCGGTCCCGCCACAGGCGGGTCAGGCCGGGAAGCAGAACGGGCCGGGGCAGCGCGGGACGGCTCATGACGACGAATCGTTACCGCGTCCCTGCTGTCCGTCGATCGTTGTCCACAGGTGCGCACCGCCCTGCCCGGGGTTATCCACAGAAAAGGCCGGGTTATCCACAGCCTGTCGGTGACCGTGTCGGCCAGCCGACACCCGGGCGAGCACCGAAACGTTACGGGGGAGGGCGGCCGCAGCCGCCCTCCCCCGTACCGGACCCGTACGGGTCAGACCTTCGCCTTGCCCAGGATGCGGTTCACTGTTGTGCCGCATACCGGACACTTGCCCTTGGCCATGTTCATCCCGGTCTTCGAGACCTCGACGTGCCCCTCGAAGTCCCGCTTCTCCTTGCACTTGACGCAGTAACCGTTGTAGGTCTGGGCCTTGTCGGCCACGGGTGCCCTCCTCGTCTCGTCCGCCGGTCGATCTGGCTCCGGCGGTTGCCCGGCGGCGGGCCACGCGGGGCGCCGACGCTGGGTCTTTCTCCACGGCCACCCTCGTGACCGCTGGTCCGCGGACCCTACCCAGGTGCGGGCGGTTCCATGTCAGCTGTGCTTCGACACTGTGAGCAAGTCGACGTCGAGAGTGTGCATGCCGAATTAGGTCGGATAAGTCAGTTTGGCGGGGACACGCCGGGTGAAAGCACCCAGATGCCCCACGAGGTGGCCCTGGGGAGGCGGTCCGGACGGTGATCACCTACGGTGGGGACCGAGCCCTCGGGTCGCCCCGACACGGTCCTCTCGACCGTGACGGAGCGTCTTCGTGACAGTCTGCAAGGTTTTTTTTCGGGACTTCTGACCACCAACCAGGACTTTCCAGGCGCGTGTCGTGGTGTTGACTCTTGCGGACCCCTGGTTAGTACCCATTAGCTTTCCTTCGTGACAGCAAAACGAGGCTGCGCGGCCCACTGATGGCAGGGGTGCGGAAGCCGGTCGTCGAAGTACGGCGCAGCCAGCGCCGGCGACGCACAGTGTCCGCCTACCGCGACGGCGAACGGGTCGTGGTGCTCATCCCCGACCAGTTCTCCCGGGCCGAGGAGACCGAGTGGGTCGACCGGATGCTGGCCCGGCTGGAGGCCCGGGAAGGGCGCCTCGCCCGCTCCGACGACGAGCTCTTCGGCCGCGCCACCCGGTTGTGCAGCCTCTACCTCGCCGAGTACGGCGACCGGGCGGTGCCGTCGAGCGTCCGCTGGGTGACCAACCAGAACGGCCGCTGGGGCTCCTGCACCCCGGCCGACCGGACCATCCGCCTCTCGCACCGGATCCAGGACATGCCCGACTGGGTGATCGACTACGTCCTGCTGCACGAGCTGGCCCACCTCATCGTGCCCAGCCACAACGCCCGGTTCTGGGCGCTGGTCGGGCGCTGTCCCAAGGCCGAGCGGGCCCGTGGGTACCTGGAGGGCGTCGCCGCCGCGTCCGGCGGCCCGCTGACCGACTGACCGAGTCGGTGAGCCACGGCCCGGCACCGGGCGCGCGGTGGTGTGGCCGACGGCCTAGGGTCGGGGCGTGGCCCGACGTGTGGTGGTGGCGTTGCTCGGACCGGTGGCGTGGGCGCCACCGGGGATCGACCCGGTGGCTTGGCGGGCCGCGCTCGCTGAGGACGTGGTGGACCTGCTCGCCACGCTCCAGGAGGTGGAGACGGCGGTCGCGGCCACCCCGCAGGACAGGTCCCTGGCCGAAGCCGTCGTCTGGCCGGGGATGGCCGTGTACGAGGTGCCCGAGGCCACCGTCACCGCCGTCCTGGCCGCGCTGACCGGTTACGACCAGGCGGCCGTCGTCGCCGCCGACGCCCCGGACCTGCCCGGCCTGACCGTCGGCAAGCTGATCCGCCCGCTGACCACCCGGTCGGTGGCGGTGGCCCCCGCCGAGGGGGCCGGCCCCGGCCTGCTCGGCGTCGCGTCCCGGCTGCCCGTGCCGGGATGGCTGCCGGAGGTCGACCTGGACACCGCGCTCTCCGCGGACGTGCGGCGGGCCGCCCCGCAACCAGGGGACGTGGCCGTCACCGCCGCCTGGCGGCGGCTGCGCGGCCCAGCCGACCTGGCCACCCTCGACCCCGCCGTCGAGGGCTGGGAGACGACCCGCGCACTGCTCTCCGGTCGCCGCTGACACCCGAGGGCCGCCGACGCGGTGCGCCGGCGGCCCTCGGGTGTGCTCGGGAAGACGGGGTCAGGACTCCTCGGCGTCGTCCCCGGTGCCCTCGGGGCGCGGACGGGGGGAGCCCGGGGCCTGCTCCTCCGGGCCGCCCGGCGCGCTGAAGTCGAAGTTGGCCAGCTCGTCGTCGAGGTCGAGCCGGGCCGTGGCGAACGCCGCCGGGTCGGCGAAGTCGTCGTCGGAGGGGAGCAGGTCCGGGTGGCCCCAGACGGCGTCCCGGCCGGAGATGCCCCGGTGCTCGGTCAGCGCCGCCCACAGGGCCGCCGCCTCGCGAAGCCGGCGCGGGCGCAGTTCCAGCCCGACCAGCGCCGCGAACGTCTGCTCGGCCGGCCCGCCGGCCGCCCGCCGCCGCCGGAACGCCTCGCCGAGGCGGACGACGTTGGGCAGCCGCTCGCCGGCGGCGTTGTCGACCACGTGGCAGACCCAGCCCTCCACCAGCGCGAGCGCGGTCTCCAGCCGAGCCAGCGACGCCTTCTGCGCCGGAGTGTCCTCCGGGGTGAAGATGCCCTCCAGGGCGATCGCCTGCATGGACTCCGGGTCGGTCGGGTCGACCCGCCCCATGGCCTCCTCGATCGCCTCCCGGTTGACCCGGATGCCCGACGCGTACGTCTCGACGGCGTTGAACACGTGCCCGCGCAGCCACGGCACGTGCTCGAAGAGCCGCTGGTGGGCCGCCTCGCGCAGGGCGACATAGAGGCGTACCTCGTCCTCGGGCAGCTCCAGGCCCTGTCCGTACGCCCGGATGTTGGCCGGGATCAGCGCCGCGGTGCCGGCCGGGCCGAGCGGGAGCCCGATGTCGCCGGCGGAGAGCACCTCCGCGGCGAGCGAGCCGAGGGCCTGCCCGAGCTGCCCGCCGAACAGCGCGCCGCCGAGGGTGGCCATCATCGACTGCATCGGGCCGAGCTGGGCCCGCGCCTCCGGCGGCACCAGGTCGCCCATCGCGCCGACCATCCGGCTGGCCACCGGGTCGCAGAGCTTGCGCCAGACGTCCAGAGTCTTGTAGATCCACTCGTTGCGGTTCCACGCCAGCGAGGTGCGGATGCCCGTCGGCCAGGCGGTGACCGGCTCGAGCCAGAGGTCGGCGAGGCGCAGCGCCTCCTCGACCGAGTGCCGCTCGTGCGGCGAGACCGCCGGGTCGCCCGCTGCGGCGAGCTGGCTGGCCGCCACCTGCCGGGCCAGGTCCCAGTTGACCGGCCCGCTGCCCGGCGCGGAGAGCAGGTGCTGCAGCTGCGACATGAACTGCTGCATCTGCGCGGGATCGTTTGGATCTGGTGGTTGCCCACCCGGGAGCGCGAAACCGAACGGAATATCAGGCACGACGTCTACGGTACGCGGGCTGCGCCCCAGGTAGCCGCCACCGGCGTTGCGCTGAGGGCGAAGTCGTCGTCACCGTCCGGGGCCTCGCCGGACCGGTCGGTACGCTCTGCGCCATGAGACGTCGCGGCGTGACCGTCCTCCTGGGTGCCCTGCTGACCACCCTGCTGAGCTTCGGTGTGCTCAACGCGCCCATCCCGTACGTGGTGCTCGGCCCCGGGCCGACGGTGAACACGCTGGGCACCGCGGACGGCAAGGAGGTCATCCAGGTGTCCGGGCGGGCGACGTCCACCTCCGCCGGTCAACTCCGGCTGACCACGGTCGGCGTGCAGCCCACCGTCCGGCTGCGCTCGGCGCTGTCCGGCTGGTTCTCCAAGGACGAGGCCGTGGTGCCGCGCGAGCTGGTCTACCCGCCGGGGGAGAGCCGGCAGGAGGTGGAGCAGCGCAACGAGAAGGACTTCCGCAACTCCCAGACCAGCGCCGAGACGGCGGCCCTGCGGGAGCTGGGGTACCCGGTCCGGGTGCAGGTGAAGACCGTGACGGCGGGCGGCCCGTCGGCCGGGGCGCTGCGGGTCGGCGACGTCGTCACGTCGGTCGACGGCACGCCGGTGACCAGCGCCGGCCGGCTCACCGAGCTGATCCGGGCCAAGCCGGCGGGCACCGCGCTGACCATCGGCTACACCCGCGACGGCACCGCCGCCACGGCGCAGGTCACCAGCCGGGAGCAGGACGGCCGGCCGCGTATCGGGGTCGAGATCGACCAGCAGCAGCCGCACCCGTTCACCCTCTCCATCGACCTGAACGACATCGGCGGCCCGAGCGCCGGCCTGATGTTCGCCCTGGGGATTGTGGACAAGCTGGAGCCGGCCGACCTGACCGGCGGGAAGATCATCGCCGGCACCGGCACGATCGACGACGAGGGGCGGGTCGGCCCGATCGGCGGAATCGCCCAGAAGCTGGTCGGCGCGAAGCGGGCCGGGGCCAAGGTGTTCCTGGTGCCGGAGGCCAACTGCGCCGAGGCGGTCCGCAACCCGCAGCCCGGCCTTCCGTTGCTCAAGGTGGGCACGATCGACGACGCGCTGACGGCCCTGGCGGCGCTGCGCGAGGGCGGCGAGCCGACCCGCTGCTGACCGAACCGCCCCTGCCCGGCGTGACCGTGGGCCGCCGCTCTCAGGAAGACCCCGTACGCTGGGTGCCTGGTCGGAGCCGATCACATCGAGCGTGCGGAGCCAAGAGTGGTCATGCGTAGCAGCCCCCTGCCGAGGATGAGCCGGCGCGGACGCGTCACGATCGGGGTGCTGATCGGGGTGTTCGTGCTCTTCACCCTGCTGGGCTGGGGGGTGCAGGCCTGGACCGACTGGCTGTGGTTCGACGAGGTCCGCTACACCCAGGTGTTCACCGGGGTGCTCACCACCCGGGTGCTGCTCTTCCTCGTCGTCGGCCTCGCCATGGCGGTGATCGTCGGCGGCAACCTGTGGCTGGCCCACCGGCTGCGGCCCCGGCTGCGCCCGCACTCGCTGGAGCAGGCCACCCTGGAGCGGTACCGGATGGTGCTCGGCCCGCGGCTCGGCCTGTGGATCAGCCTGGCCGCCGTGGTGGTCGGGCTCTTCGCCGGGCTCTCGGCCCAGAGCCGGTGGAACCAGTGGCTGCTGTTCCGCAACGGTGGTGACTTCGGCGTCAAGGACCCCGAGTTCGGCATCGACATCGGCTTCTACGTCTTCCAGTTGCCGTTCTGGCGCTACCTGCTCGGCATCGGCTTCACCGCCGTCGTGCTCGCCCTGCTCGGCGCGCTGGCCGTGCACTACATCTTCGGCGGCGTGCGGTTGCAGGGCGTCGGGGACCGGATGACCAACGCCGCGCGGGCCCACCTGAGCACGCTCGTGGCGGTCTTCGTCCTGCTCAAGGCCGTCGCGTACGTGCTGGACCGGCGCTCCATGCTGCTGGACTACAACGAGGGGGCGAAGCTCTACGGCGCCGGGTACGCCGACATCAACGCCCTGCTGCCGGCCAAGGAGATCCTCGCCTACATCTCGGTCGTGGTGGCCATCGCGATCATCGTGTTCTCCAACGCGGTGATGCGGAACCTGGTCTGGCCGGGCATCTCGCTGGCCCTGCTCGGCGTCTCCGCGGTCGCCATCGGCGGCATCTACCCCTGGGCGGTGCAGACCTTCGAGGTCAAGCCGAGCGCCAAGGACAAGGAGGCCCCGTACATCGAACGCGCCATCGGGGCCACCCGGTCGGCGTTCGGGCTGGCCGACACGAAGACCTCGCCGTACGCGGCGAGCAACCTCGTTCCACCGGGGAGCCTGGCCACCGACACCTCCGTGGTGCCGAACGTGCGGCTGCTCGACCCGCAGCTCGTCTCCGAGACGTACACCCAGCTCCAGCAGGTCCGGGGCTTCTACGACTTCGGCCCCAAGCTGGACATCGACCGGTACGCCGTGTCCGGCAAGACCTCCGACTTCGTGGTCGGCGTCCGGGAGGTCAACTACAACGAGCTGACCGACCAGCAGAACACCTGGATCAACCGGCACACCGTCTACACCCACGGCTACGGCCTGGTCGCCGCACCGGCCAACCAGGTGGTCTGCGGCGGTCAGCCGTACTTCGTCTCGGGCTTCCTCGGCGAGAAGACCCAGGAGGCATGCTCCTCGCAGGTCGAGCAGATCCCGGCCAGCCAGCCGCGCATCTACTACGGCGAGCGGATGGGCCCGGACGACTACGCGATCGTCGGGCAGGCGAACCCGGAGCGGAACGCGGAGTTCGACCGGCCGACCCAGACCGGCGGCGAGCAGTACTACACCTACACCGGTGAGGGTGGCGTCGAGATCGGCTCGTTCACCCGCCGGCTGCTGTACGCGATCAAGCAGCAGGAGTCGAACTTCCTGCTCTCGGAGGCGGTCAACGACAACTCGAAGCTGCTCTACGTGCGCAACCCCCGGGACCGGGTGGAGAAGGTCGCGCCGTTCCTCACCGTCGACGGCGACCCGTACCCGGCGGTGGTCGGTGGCCGGGTGCAGTGGATCGTCGACGGCTACACGACGGCCGCGACCTACCCGTACGCCGAGCGGGTGAACCTCCAGGCCGAGACGACCGACGAGCTGACCGGACGGGGCACGTTCCAGCTCGCCCGGGAGAACGTCAACTACATCCGCAACTCGGTCAAGGCCACGGTCGACGCGTACGACGGCACGGTCCGGCTGTACGAGTTCGACCAGACGGACCCGGTGCTGAAGGCGTGGAACAAGGCGTTCGGTGGGGACCTGGTGCTGCCCAACGACAAGATCCCGGCCGAGCTGCGGGAGCACCTCCGCTACCCGGCCGACCTGTTCAAGGTGCAGCGCAACCTGCTGACCAAGTTCCACGTCACCGCCCCGGGCGACTTCTACTCGGCGCAGGACTTCTGGCAGGTGCCGAACGTGCCGGACAACCCGGACGGCGGGCAGAAGCAGCCGCCGTTCTACCTGTGGACCCAGTTCCCCGGCCAGGACGCGCCGCGCTTCCAGCTCACCTCGGCGGTCACCCCGAACGGCCGGCAGAACCTCGCCGCGCTGATCTCCGGCTCGTACGTGGACGGTAAGCCGCAGCTGGAGGTGCTGGAGCTGCCGGACCAGACCCGGATCTCCGGCCCGGTGCAGGTGCACCAGCAGATGACCAACAACGCCAACATCCGGCAGCAGCTCAACCTGCTCTCCTCGAACCAGGCCCAGGTGCAGTACGGCAACCTGCTCTCGCTGCCGTTCGGCAACGGGATGCTCTACGTCGAGCCGGTGTACGTGAAGAGCAACCAGCAGGACGCGTACCCGCTGCTGCAGAAGGTGCTGCTGTCGTACGGCGACGGCGGTTCGTACGTGGTGCTGGCCAACAACATCACCGACGGCATCAAGCAGCTCGTCGAGCAGGGCAAGGAGGCCGCCCAGGGTGCCACCCCGCCGTCCGGCGGCACGCCGCCGCCCAGCGGCGGGACCAACGCGCCGCCGCTGACGGGCGAGCTGGCCGAGGCCGCGGGCAAGGTGCAGACGGCCATCGCCGAGGTCAAGGCCGCGCAGACGTCCGGTGACTTCGAGCGGTACGGCCGGGCGCTCAAGGCCCTGGACGACGCGATGACGGCGTTCCAGCGGGCGCAGCAGGCGGCCACGCCGGCCTCGCCGACGCCGGGCGCCACGCCGAGCGGCAGTCCCGCCCCGTCGAGCGGCAGTCCCGCCCCGTCGCCCTCGGCGGGCGGCTGACCTGCGCACCGCCGCCCGGGTGGGGCCGTTTTGCGGTCCGCCCGGGCGGTGCGCTAGGGTTAACCAGTCGACGCGGGGTGGAGCAGCTCGGTAGCTCGCTGGGCTCATAACCCAGAGGTCGCAGGTTCAAATCCTGTCCCCGCTACTTGTCGGAAAGGCCCCGGAGATTACTCCGGGGCCTTTCGCGTTGCCGAAAGCGCTCGGTCCTCGGCGTTCGACTCCGGGCTCCGCCGCCTGCGCTGCCCGGCACGGTGGCGTGCGATGCCCGGCGCCGTGCCGGATACGGAGGGCAGCTGCCGCCCGGAGACGCGACGCGAAGCCCCCCCGGGCCGGTCATCCGCCCGGCCCGGGGGGCCGGCTGATCTCCGCCGAGGGGATGCGCTAAGCTTTAGAAGCCGACGCGGGGTGGAGCAGCTCGGTAGCTCGCTGGGCTCATAACCCAGAGGTCGCAGGTTCAAATCCTGTCCCCGCTACGAGCCAGAAGGGCCCGGAGGAAACTCCGGGCCCTTCTGCTTTTCCCATTCCCCGCCGGCCGACTTCCGGCGTCGCTGTCCGGGTTGGCGTTCCTGGTCCCGCCCGGGTTCCGGTTCCTGTTCGCGACCGTCTCCCTCGTCCTGAGGCAATCCGTCCGAGGATGCCGGTGAATCCGGTCCGTCCGGGTGCCGCTGTTGCGCCGCTGGGCGAGGATGGGGGGCATGTCTTCATGGAACAAGTGGTGGGGCCGGCTGAGCACGGTCCTCGGTGCGGTCGTGTTGTCGCTCTTCGTCCCGGTCGCGGCCTGGGCGTCCACCGGTCCCGGCGAGCTGGTGGTCGAGGCCGCCAAGCGACGCCGGGGCGGCGGCGGCTTCCTGGGGCTGCTCTGCTGCCTCGTCGTCGTCGGCGGAATCGTCCTGCTGGTGCTGATGCTGATGCGCAACCGGCGCAACCGGCCGCCGCGCTGACCGGTTGGCGCTGACCCGGTTCGCGCTGACCCGGTGGGGTCGACCCGTCGCGCTCGGCGCGACGGGCCGGGTCACTCGGCCAGCGCGGCGTTGGCCTGGGCGATGAACCGGGACGTTGCCGTGCGGATGCCGGACTGGCCGGAGAGGACCCCTTCAGCCGTGGCGACGAGCAGGGCCCGCACCCGGGCGTGCCCCTTCGGGGGCGGGCTGGGCGCGGGACCGAGGGCGTCGGCGAGGGCCTCGGCGAGGGCGGCGGCCCGCTGCTGTCCGGCGTCGGTGACGCTCTCCTTGACGTACCGGCGGTTGGCGAGGTTCGGGTTGACCCCCCGCTCCTGGCCCAGGGCCACGCCCGCCTCCATGTTCGTGGTGAGGAAGTTGATCACTTCCGTCACCAGGTCGGGTCGCCGGGTGCCCCGGAACGCCGCCCAGTACATCGATGCCCGCGCCCACTGCGCGCCCGGCGGGCCGGGGAACGCGGCCAGTGCCAGCTCGTCGTCGGTGTAGCGCTGAAGCTCGGGGAGCTGGTGGGCCCACGCGAACGAGGCGGCCGTGTGCCCGGTCACCACCAACTGGCGGTTCGGCTCGCCGCTGTCGGCCTGGTCCACCAGGGCCGCGCTCGGGGTGGCCCGACGGGTCCGGGCGGTCTGCCACAGCTCGAACCAGTCGACCAGGTCGGCGGCGGTGAAGCCGAGCTGCCGGCCCTGGTACAGCTCGCCACCCCGGGACCGCAGCCAGAGCCAGAGCGCCCGGTGGTCCCCGGACGGGTCCATCGTGCCGGCCACCCGGCCGTCGGCGGCCCGGGTGACCCGCGCGGCCCAGTCGACGTACTCCTGCCAGGACATCCCGGTGCGGGGCTCCGGGACCTTCAGCCGGCGCAGCAGGGCACGGTTGTAGACCACGGCGGCGGTGGTCTGGGCCGCCGCCACGCCCACGGTGCGGCCGTCGACCTCGCCGTAGCGGACCAGGCCCGGGGAGAGCCCGCGCAGGTCGAGCCGGTTGTCGGCGACGTACCCGCCGAGGTCGAGCAGGATGCCCCGCCGGGCGTACTCGGTGAGGACGGTGTCGTCGACCTGGATCAGGTCGGGCACGTTCCCGCCGGCAGCCTGGGTGGCCAGCCGGTCGTAGTAGCCGTCGAGGCCCTGCCAGGTGACCCGGAAGCTGACCCGGGGGTTGCGCGCGGAGTAGAGCCGCAGCGCCTTCTCGGTCAGCTCGGCCCGCTTCGTGCTGCCGTACCAGAAGACGGAGAGCTCGATCAGCCCGTCGTCGATGGGCGTCTCCTCCGCGTCGTCGCACCCGGTCAGGCCGGTCGCCGCGAGCGGCGCCCCGAACAGCGCCCCCAGCAGTCGCCGGCGGCCCGGGTCGGCGCCGGCGTGGGGGAGCGGGGGACGGGCGGTGGGCACGGGGACTCTCCTGGTCGTCCGGCGGGCGGTCGGACCATTTACACAGCCGGCGCGGGCGGGTGTCAACGGCCGACCGGCCGGGATCGGGCCGAGGCGACCCGGAGGGGCCGTGGTGTACTAGGCCGCGTGGAACTTCTGCACTCGGGCAAGGTCCGGGACGTCTACGCCGACGGCGACGACCTGATCCTCGTCGCCTCGGACCGGATCTCGATCTACGACGTGGTGCTGCCGACCCCCGTACCGGACAAGGGCCGGTTGCTGACCGCGTTGTCGCTGTGGTGGTTCGAGCAGCTCGCCGACCTGGTGCCGAACCACGTCGTCTCCGCCACCGACGTGCCGGCGGAGTTCGCCGGCCGGGCGATCCGCTGCCGGCGGTTGGAGATGGTCCCGGTCGAGTGCGTCGCCCGGGGGTACCTCACCGGCGGCGGCCTGACCGAGTACGAGCGCACCGGCGCGGTCTCCGGCGTCGAGCTGCCCCGCGGGCTGGTCGAGGCGTCGATCCTGCCCGAGCCGATCTTCACCCCGTCGACGAAGGCGCCCAAGGGTGAGCACGACGAGCCGATCACCTACCAGCAGGTGACGGACAAGGTCGGCGCGGAGACCGCCGGGCGGCTGCGGCAGATCACCATCGACGTCTACTGCCGTGGCGCCGAGCTCGCCGCCGAGCGGGGCATCCTGGTCGCCGACACCAAGATCGAGCTGGGCTGGGCGGCGGACGGCACGCTGGTCCTCGGCGACGAGGTACTCACCTCCGACTCGTCCCGGTTCTGGCCGGCCGAGTCGTACCAGCCGGGCCGGGCGCAGTTCTCCTACGACAAGCAGTACGTCCGGGACTGGGCGACCGGCGGCGGCTGGGACAAGCAGCCGCCGGCCCCCGAGGTGCCCGCCGAGGTGATCGAGGCGACCCGGGCCCGCTACGTCGAGGTCTACGAGAAGCTCACCGGCAACACCTGGTCCTGACCGCGACCCGTGACCGCGTTCCGCCGCTCCTGCTCGATCAGTCTTCCCAGTCGAGGGTGCGCTGGACCGCCTTGCGCCACTGGCGCAGCTCCCGCTCGCGGTGCTCCGCGTCCATGGCGGAGGTCCACTGGGCGTCGGAGCGCCACTGGGCGCGCAGGGTGGCCAGGTCCGGCCAGAAGCCGACGGCGAGCCCGGCCGCGTACGCGGCGCCGAGGCAGGTGGTCTCGGTGATCCGGGAGCGGACCACCGGCACGTCCAGCACGTCGGCGAGGAACTGCATCAGCAGGCCGTTCGCGGTCATGCCGCCGTCCACCCGCAGCCGGCGCAGCGCCACGTCCGAGTCGGCGTTCATCGCGTCGACCACCTCGCGGGTCTGCCAGCCGGACGCCTCCAGCACCGCCCGGGCCAGGTGCCCCTTGGTGATGTAGCCGGTCAGCCCGGCGATCACCCCGCGCGCGTCGCTGCGCCAGTGCGGGGCGAACAGCCCGGAGAACGCCGGCACCACGTAGCAGCCGCCGTTGTCGTCGACCGTGCGGGCCAGGTCCTCCACCTCGGCGGCGGTGGCGATCAGCCCGAGGTTGTCCCGCAGCCACTGCACCAGCGAGCCGGTGACCGCGATCGCCCCCTCCAGGGCGTACGCGGCCGGCTGGCCGTCGATCCGGTACGCCACCGTGGTCAGCAGGCCGTGCGTCGAGGTGACCGGGCTGGCCCCGGTGTTCAGCAGCAGGAAGCTGCCGGTGCCGTAGGTGCACTTCGCCTCGCCCGGCTGGAAGCAGGTCTGCCCGAACAGGGCGGCCTGCTGGTCGCCGAGGGCGCTGGCCACCGGCACCCCGGCGAGCAGCCCGTCGGCGGTGCCGTACACCTCGGCCGAGGAGCGGATCTCCGGCAGCATCGCCGCCGGCACGCCCAGCGCGTCGAGCAGCTCCGCGTCCCAGTCGAGGGTCTCCAGGTCCATCAGCATGGTCCGGCTCGCATTGGTCACGTCGGTGACGTGCCGGCCGGTCAGCTTCCAGATCAGCCAGCTGTCCATGGTGCCGAACAGCACCTCGCCCCGCTCGGCGCGCTCGCGCAGCCCGTCGACGTGGTCGAGCAGCCAGCGCAGCTTCGGGCCGGCGAAGTAGGTGGCCAGGGTGAGCCCGGTGCGGGCGCGCAGCCGCTCCTCGCCGTACGCGTCGGCCAGCGCGCGCAGCTGCGGCCCGGTGCGGGTGTCCTGCCAGACCACGGCGTGCGCGACCGGGCGGCCGGTGGCCCGGTCCCAGACCACGGTGGTCTCCCGCTGGTTGGTGATGCCGATCGCCGCCAGCCCCTCCGGGCCGGTGCCGGCGGCGTCCAGCGCCTCCCGCACCACGAGTTGGACGTTGTCCCAGATCTCCTCGGCGTCGTGCTCGACCCAACCGGGCCGGGGGAAGATCTGCCGGTGCTCGCGCTGGGCCACGGCGACGATCTCCCCGGCCCGGTCGAACACGATGCACCGCGAGGAGGTGGTGCCCTGGTCGATGGCGGCGACGTACTCTCCGGTCACGGCAGCACCGTACCCGGCTGGCCGCGCGTTCGTCGGCCACCACCGGCCGTACGATCAATCAACGTGCGCGACATCGCCGTTTTCAGTGGAACCGCCCATCCCGACCTCGCCGCCGAGATCTGTGCCCATCTCGGGGTGCCGCTGCACCCCGTCCGGGTGTCCCGGTTCGCCAACGACTGCCTGGAGGTGCAGTTGCAGGCGAACTGCCGGGAGCGGGACGTATTCCTGATCCAGCCTCTGGTGCCGCCCACCCAGGAACACCTGGTCGAGCTGCTGCTCATGATCGACGCGGCCCGGGGCGCGTCGGCCGGCCGGATCACGGTGGTGCTGCCGCACTATGCGTACGCCCGGTCGGACAAGAAGGACGCGCCGCGCATCTCGATCGGCGGCCGGCTGGTCGCGGACCTGCTCACCTCGGCCGGCGCGGACCGGGTGCTGGCGATGACCCTGCACTCGCCGCAGGTGCACGGGTTCTTCAGCGTCCCGGTGGACCACCTGCACGCGCTGCGCGAGCTGGCGGGCCACTTCCAGCGGTACGACCTGAGCAACACCGTGGTGGTCTCGCCCGACCTGGGCAATGCCAAGGAGGCCGCCGCCTTCGCCCGGATACTCGGCACCCCGGTCGCGGCCGGCGCGAAGCAGCGGTTCAGCGACGACCTGGTCAAGATCAGCACCGTGATCGGTGAGGTGGCGGACCGGGACGTGATCGTGCTCGACGACGAGATCGCCAAGGGCAGCACGGTGATCGAGCTGATGGCCCACCTGCGCGAGCTGAAGGTCCGCTCGATCCGGCTGGCCTGCACCCACGGCCTCTTCTCCAGCGGCGCGCTGGACCGGCTCAGCGGGCAGGACGGGGTGCTGGAGATCGTCTGCACGAACACGGTGCCGATCCCGGCGGAGAAGCGGGTGCCCAAGCTGGTGGTGCTCTCGGTCGCGCCGGCGCTGGCCGAGGCGATGCGTCGGATTCACAACGGGGAGTCGGTCAGCGCCCTCTTCGGCTGAGCCGGCGCGGCGTCCGGGCCGTCCCGAGGGGGCCCCGGCGTCCGCCCGGCCAGGCGGCGTGCCGGCGTGGGGTCAGCCCCCGGCGCGACGGAGGGCGTCGAGGGTGGCGCTGATCCGGACCGTGGTGCCGGCCGTGCCGGTCTCGACCTCCATGGCGTCGCTCAGCTCGCGGGCCAGCCAGAGGCCCCAGCCACCGGCGGTGTCGGGCGCGGGGCGGTCGCGGTCGTCGAGCCGTCGGACGCTGATTCCCCGCCCGTGGTCGGCGACCTCGCAGACCAGCCGCCCCGGATGGCGCCACATCCGCAGCCAGCCCTGCCCGCCGCCGTGGCGTACCGCGTTGGTGATCAGCTCGTTGACCGCCAGCACGAAGTCGTCGAGGCGCTGCCCGTCCAGGCCGGCCGCGTGCGCGCAGGAGGTGACCGAGTGACGCAGCTCGGTCACCTGTGCCTGCTCGAAGGCCTCGGCGATCAGGGGGGAAGTGTCGATGGGCACAACCGTACGCGGTGCGGGCAGTTCTACGTTCGTCATGGCCCCGTCCGGGGGTGGGTCGCGGAGCTGATTTGCGGCTTTTCCACCGTACGCCAGGATTGGTGGTCGCGCATCCGCCACCCTGCGGGCCCCGTACCGGGCTGTGGCATCGTGACGGGCGTGCCGTCGCCGCCCGGTGGATTCGAGGTCCCGCTCTGGCGGGCCGTAGCGGTGTTCCGGTTCGCGGCCCTGGCGTACGTCGGCCTGCTGGCCCTGCGCGACGCCGACCGGTACGCCCACCCGGTGCCGGCCGGGGTGGTCCTGCTCGCGATGCTCGGCTGGACGGTGACCACCGCGTACGGCTACGCCCGCCCGGCCCGGCGGCGCTGGCCGTTGCTGCTTGCCGACCTCGCGGTCGTGCTCGGTGTCCTGCTGGTCAGCCCGTGGGTGCAGGGGCGGTCGGCACTCGCCACCGGCGCGCCCAGCCTCGCGGTGGTCTGGCTGGCCGGTCCGGTGCTCGCCTGGGCGGTCTCCGGCGGCCGGCGCCGGGGCACGGTGGCCGCGCTGCTGGTCGGCGGGGTCGACCTGGCGACCCGGGACCGGATCGGCCAGTCCACCTTCACCGGGACGATCCTGCTGCTGCTGGCCGGCGCGGTGGTCGGCCACGTCGCCCGGCTCGCGGTGACGGCCGAGCAGCGGCTGCACCGGGCGGTGGAGCTGGAGGCGGCCACCCGGGAACGGGAGCGACTGGCCCGGGACATCCACGACTCGGTGCTCCAGGTGCTCGCGCTGGTGCAGCGGCGCGGCGCCCACCTCGACGGGGAGGCCGGCGAACTGGCCCGGCTGGCCGGGGAGCAGGAGGCCGCCCTGCGTGCCCTGATCGGGCGGGCGGGCATCGTCGCCCCGGCCGGGGACGGGGACACCCGCGACCTGCGGGCCATGCTCGACCGGTACGCCTCGGCGACGGTCGCGGTCTCCGCGCCGGCCACCCCGGTGCCGCTGCCCGGGTGGGTGGCCGCCGAGCTGGCAGCCGCCGTCGGCGCGGCGCTGGACAACGTGACCCGGCACGCCGGCGGGCGGGCCTGGGTGCTGATCGAGGACGAGGGGGAGAAGGTGACCGTCTCGGTACGCGACGAGGGGCCGGGGATCCCGGCGGGCCGGCTGGCCGAGGCCGCGGCGCAGGGGCGGCTGGGAGTGGCGCAGTCGATCCGGGGACGGGTCGCCGACCTGGGCGGCGAGGTGCGGATCGTCTCCACCGCCGGTGCGGGGACCGAGATCGAGCTGAGCGTGCCGAGGAGTGGGCGATGAGCACCGGAGCCCGGGTGATGGTGGTCGACGACCACCCGATGTGGCGTGAGGGGGTGGCCCGCGACCTCACCGAGGCAGGGCACCTGGTGGTCGCGACCAGCGGGGAGGGGCGGCAGGCCGTCCGCGTGGCCGCCGCGGCCCGGCCCGACGTCGTCGTGCTCGACCTGCAACTGCCGGACATCTCCGGCGTCGAGGTGATCCGCGGCCTGCGCGCCGTGCTGCCCGAGGTGCGCGTGCTGATGCTGTCGGCCAGCGGCGAGCCGCAGAGCGTGCTGGACGCGGTGAAGGCCGGCGCCACCGGCTACCTGGTCAAGTCGGCCGCCCCGGCCGAGTTCCTGGACGCGGTGCGCCGGACGGCGGCCGGCGAACCGGTCTTCACGCCAGGCCTGGCGGGGCTGGTGCTGGGGGAGTACCGGCGGCTGGCGGTCGGCCCGGCGACCCCGGACGCCGCCGCGCCCCGGCTGACCGACCGGGAGACCGAAGTGCTGCGGCTGGTCGCCAAGGGGATGTCGTACAAGCAGATCGCCGAGCGGCTCCGGCTCTCCCACCGGACGGTGCAGAACCACGTGCAGAGCACGCTCGGCAAGCTCCAACTCCACAACCGTGTCGAGCTGACCCGCTACGTGATCGAGCGGGGGCTGGACGACTGACGGCCCGAGGCTGTGGCACCGCGGTTCCGCCGACGCGTTCCGGTGGTCCGCTCTAGTGCGAGTCGGGCGGGCGGGTCTCGTGGACCGCCAGCTCCTCGGCCGTCGCCCCACCGCCGGCCGACCCGGCGTCGTACGCGACGTTGTCGGGCTCCAGGTCGCTGTGCGCCCCCTCGTCCGGTTCGACCAGCCGGCCGACCTCGGCGTCGGCGGCGCCGAGCTGGCCGTGATCGTACAGGGAGACGGGGGAGTGCGGGTCCGAGGTGGGGCCCGGGTTGAGCACGTCGGCGTCGAGCTGCGCCTGGGCGGCTTGTTCCTCGCTGTCCGCCTCGGCCGCGATGCCCGGGTCGACCGGGGCCGCCAGCGGGTCGTCGGCGGGGCGCTCGTAGCTCTCCCGCTGGAGCTTGTAGTCCAGCGATTCGCCGTCGAGCTGCTCCTCGGCGGTGGTGCCGAACCGGTCCACCGCCACCGGCGTGCGGTCCCCAGGCAGCTGGGCCGGCTCCGGGCCGTCCGCCTCCCGGCCGGTCAGGACGTCGTCGTTGGCCGTCGAGTCGTCGTCGGCGGTGTCGGGCAGGCCCTCGGCCTCGGGATCGGAAACGGGCGTCGGGTACTCGTTGTCGCGCATGGCTGATCACTACCCGCTGCCCACCGCCCGTAACCGACGCCCCCGCCCGATCTCCCCCCGCCCGGCCCGCGCCCCGCCCGGGTCGGATTGCACCCCGCCAAAGCTGCTAAACGGAATAGATGGGGGGGCACAGGACGGCCCAGACGAACTTGCCGTCGGGCAGGAGGGTGCTGCCCCAGCGCTGGGCCACGGTGTCGATCAGCAGCATGCCCCGGCCGCCCGCCGTGTCCACCGGGGCGAATCCGCGGTACGCCGGCTGCTGCCGAGAGTGGTCGCGCACGCCGATGTGCAGCGTGCCGCCGTGGGCCGCCAGCCGGACGGTCATCCCGGTGCGGGCGTGTGCGACCACGTTGTTGACCATCTCGGTCGCCGCGATGCAGCCCGCCTCGGCCAGAGCGCCGATCCCCCACCGGGCGCAGCCGTTGGTCACCAGCATCCGGACCTGCCGCGCGGCGCCGACCACCGGGGCCAGTTCCTCGGTGGTCGCCGCGGTCGTCGGCGCCCGGGCCAGCGCCGCCAGCGCCTCGTCGAGGGTCGAGCACACCGCCAGCCCGTCGCCGGCCGTCGTCTCGGCGGGGTCGAGGACCAGCACGTCCGCCGCCGGCCAGTCGGCGATCTCGCGGCGCACCTCGGCGAAGACCCGCCGGGCGGCGGGATCGGCCACCCGCAGCCGGGACAGGTCGACCACCACCGGGCCGGGCCGCTCGCAGAGCCGCATGAGCAGCGCGTCGCGTACGGTGCCGGTGGCGGCCGAATCGAGCACGCCGGACAGCCGGAGCAAGCCGGACGACTCGTCCGTCTCCACCAGGCAGCGCACGTCGGTCGGCATGACCGCCCCATTCTGCACGTCGGCGGTGTCGCGCGCATCCGGTCGGTCGGTGCAGTTCATCAGCGATCCGTCCGGGCTCGGCGGTTCATCGCCGCCATCGTGCCGACCGCGGTGCCGGCGGCGGCGAGCCCGAACGCGGCGGTCATCCGGACGAGTTGCCGCCGCCGGCCGTGCCACCCGCCGTCCCGTTCGGCCGCCGCGTCGGCGGTGAAGACGTTGCCGGTGCCGTCCAGCCGGCCGGCGGGCCCGAACTGGGTGCGGTGGGCGTACCAGCCGAGGACCCGCTCGGCCAGCGCCGGGGCGAGCCGCCACTGCGCGCCGATCAGCCGGGCGGCACCCCCGGCGTACGCCTCCCGGCGGGGCCGGCGCAGCACCCGCACGATGGTCTCGGCCACCACCTCGGGCGGGTACACCGGTGGGGGCGGTACCAGCTCCCGGCCGGTGTGGTTGGCGGCGTGCCGGAAGAACGGGGTGTCGATGCTGGCCGGCAGCACCGTGCAGACCGAGATGTTGCCCCGCCCGGTGACCCGGAGCTCCTGCCGGACCGTGTCGGCCAGCCCCCGGATCCCGTGCTTGGTGGCGTTGTACGCCGACTGGTAGGGCATCGCCACCTCGGCCAGCACGGAGGCGTTGTTGACCAGCACCCCGCCGCCGGCCGCGTCGAGGTACGGCAGGGCGGCCTTCATCCCGTACACGGCCCCGAGCAGGTTCACCTCCAGCACCCGGCGGAACTCCCGGACGGGGATCTCGTCGAAGAGGCCCACCGCGCTGACCGCCGCGTTGTTGACCCAGGCGTCGATGTGGCCGAACTCCTCCGCCGCGCGGGCCGCGAGGCGTTCGACGGCCACCGGGTCCGTGACGTCCGTGGGTACGGCCAGCGCCCGGCCGCCCAACGCGCGGCAGCGGGACGCCACCCGCTCCAGTGCCTCCTCGCTGCGGGCCGCCAGCACCACGGCCGCGCCGCGACGGGCCAGCGCGTACGCGGTCGCCGTGCCGATGCCGCTGGAGGCGCCGGTGAGCACGACGCTCGCGTCATCGAAACTGCGGGTGAGAGGCATTCCTCGCCCGTACCCTCGACGGGCCCGCTCATGCCGCCGAACCTGGTCGACATGCCGCCGAGCCTGGTCGAACAGCGGCCCCCGCCCGGTCACGACCCCGGCCCGGCCGGTCGTACGTTTCCGACTTGCCAGGTTTCGCACCCTCGGGTCGCGGTTAATGGGACGCTCTGACCGGGAGGACCCACCAGCTCGGGAAACGCGTGGAGGTGACCCATGCGCGTCGGCCTAGTGTGCGCGCATTCCGGACCGTCGCGGCCCGTCGACGGTCCGGTCGTCGGCACGCGCGAGCACATCGCGCGGGTCGCCGCCGAACTGGCCGGCCGGGGCCACGACGTGCACGTGTACGAGCGCCGCGACGATCCGGCGCTGCCGGCGACGCTGGAGCTGGACGGCTACCGGGTGGAGCGGGCCGCCGTCGGCCCGGCCGCCCCGACGCCCACCGCCGAGTTGGTCCCGCACGTGGCCGAGTTGGGCCGCTGGCTTGCCGACCGGTGGTCCGGCGAGTGGGCCCCGGACGTGGTGCACGGGCACTACTGGGTCGGCGGGCTGGCCGCCGCACAGGCCGTACGGGAGACCGACATCCCGGTCGTGCAGACCTTCCACTCCCTCGGCGTGGAGCAGCTTCGCCACCTCGGCCCCCAGTACGACGGCCCAGGCACCCGGATCCCGCTGGAGCGGGCCCTGACCCGGGCGGTGGACATCGCGGTCGCCCAGTGCAACGACGAGGTCGACGAGCTGACCCGGATGGGGCTGCAACGCACCTCGGTGGCGATGGTGCCCGCCGGGGTGGACATCGAGCACTTCCACCCCGACGGGGAGGCGGCCCCGCGCGACCAGCGCCCCCGGATCCTCTCCGTCGGCGGCCTGTCGCCCGGGCACGGGCAGGAGGATCTGATCCGCGCGATGCGGCTGGTCGGCGACGCCGAGCTGGTGATCGCCGGTGGTCCACCGGTCGACCAGCTCACGCGCCACGCCGAGGCCCGCCGCATGCGTGAGCTGGCCGAGCGTACCGGCGTGGCCGACCAGGTGAAGCTCGTCGGCGCGGTGCCGCACGACCAGATGGCCACCTGGTACCGCTCGGCCGACGTGGTGGCCTGCACCCCGCACTACTCCTCGGCCGGCCGGGTGTCGCTGGAGGCGATGGCCTGCGGCGTGCCGGTCGTCGGGTACGCCATGGGCGGCATCGCCGACGCCGTGGTCGACGAGGTCACCGGGAAGCTGGTGCCGCCCGGCGACGTCCGGGCCCTGGGGGTGACCCTGCGCCGGCTGCTCGCCGACAACGCCGGCCGGTTCGCCTACGGGCACGCCGCGGTGGACCGGGTGCGGTGCAGCTACACCTGGGAGCGGACGGCCGGCGCGTTGGAGCGGCTCTACGAGCGGGTGGTCGGCCGACGCCGGCCGGTCGAGGCGGCGTAGCGGTCGAGGCGGCTGCCCAGCGGCCGGGGCCGGGCCGGGGAGCGGCTGCTCAGCGGCGGGGGCCGGGCCGGGGAGCGGCTGCTCAGCGGCGGGGGCCGGGCCGGGGAGCGGCTGCTCAGCGGCGGGGGTGGGCCGGGGCGGCGGGCAGTATCGCCCGGTCGCGTTCCCGAACCAGCTCGTGGTGGTGCTGTGGCTCGGCGTACCTGGTCAGGCCGATCACCGCGGCCAGCGTGGTCAGGAAGCCGAGCGCGGCCAGCCACTCCCGGCCGGGCCAGATCTTGTCGTTGAGCAGCAGCAGCCCCACGATCGCGGCGGGCACCGCCCCGGCCGCGTCCATCGCGGCGACCGCCGCCGTGGTCGAGCCGCGCTGCATGGCCAGGCCGAGCAGCAGCTGGCCGACCACCGAGTGGGCCACCAGCAGGTAGAGCAGCGGGTCGCGGACGAACCCCTCCACGCTCGTCACGGCGGCCAGCGGGCGGGCGGCCACCGCGGCGGCCGAGAAGGCCAGCCCGGCCAGCGAGCCGAGCGCCACCGACCCGGGTGCGCCGTGTAGCCGTACCGCGAAGAAGCCGACCACGGCGATCACCGCCAGGGCCACGGCCAGCGCGACCAGGCCGGCGGTGCCGAGCGGCCCGGACTGGGCCGGCTGCGCCGACAGGACCAGCCCCGCGATCCCGGCGAAGAGCAGCACCAGCAGCCCCACCTCGGCGGTGGGCAGCCGCCACTTCAGCACCAGCACGCCGAGGATGGCGGTCACCCCCAGCCCGGCCGCCACGCTCGCCTGGACCAGGAACAGCGGCAGGTCCCGCCGGGCCAGGAAGGCCAGCACGAAGCCGCCCACCTGGCAGGCCACGCCGATCAGGTACGTGCGGTGGCCGGCCAGCCGCAGCAGCAGCCCGGGATCGAAGTTGTGGTGCAGGGTGGTCCGCGCCGCGGCGACGGACTGCAGGAGGTTGGCGATGCCGTACGCGACGATCATCGCCGCCAGGAAGCACCAACCGGAGGACACCACCTGGCGAGGATAGAGGCTGACGGCGCTCAGCGCGCGGGGGGCCGACCCAGCCTCGCGAGGATGTCGGCGTGCAGCGACCCGTTGCTGGCCACCGCGCTGTGCTCCCCGGACGCGCCGCCACCGGGCGCGGGCCGGCCGGTGAGGTCGGTGATCGTCCCACCCGCCTCGGTGACGATCGGCACCAGCGCGGCGACGTCCCACAGGGACAGCTCCGGCTCGACCATCACGTCCAGCGCCCCCTCGGCCAGCAGCATGTAGCCGTAGAAGTCGCCGTACGCCCGGCTGCGCCAGGTGTCCCGCATGAGCTGGAGCACCGGCTCCAGCAGGCCGGCGTCCTCCCAGCCGGACAGGGACGAGTAGCAGAAGCTGGCATCGGCGAGCCGGCCCACCCCGGAGACCCGGATCGGGGCGCCGTGCGCGGCGTCCGGGCCGGCGTACGCGCCCTCGCCGACCGCACCCCACCAGCGCCGGCCCAGGGCCGGGGCGGAGACCAGCCCGAGCACCGGCCGGTCCCCCTCCAGCAGGGCGATCAGGGTGGCCCAGACCGGCACCCCCCGGACGAAGTTCTTCGTCCCGTCGATCGGGTCGAGCACCCAGCGCCGCCCGGCGGGCCCGGCGGCGGGCTGCTCGCCGTACTCCTCGCCGAGCAGGCCGTCGCCGGGGCGCCGCTCGGCCAGCAGCGCGCGGATCTCCCGCTCGACGGCCGTGTCGGCGTCGGAGACCGGGGTCAGGTCCGGCTTCGTCTCGACCCGCAGGTCGAGGGCGCGGAACCGGGCCGCCGAGATGGCGTCCGCCCGGTCGGCGAGCAGGTGGGCGAGGGCGAGGTCGTCGGCGTACCCGGTCATGCCGCAGACGGTAGCGGCGGCCGGGTCGCGCCCCGTCGCGCGGGTCGCGCCCGGCTCGCGGCTCACGACCCGGCGAGCGGGTCGCCGGGATTGCGCTGGTCGGGCTCGCGCGCGTCGCCATCCCCGGACCGGGAGGCCAGCAGCCGGCGGTACGAGGCCAGCCGGCGGGCGTCGGCCCTGCCGGCGGCCACCCAGGCGTCCAGTGCGCAGTCGGCCTCGTCGGCGGTGTGCTGGCAGTTCGCCGGGCAGTCGACCGTCCCCTCCACCAGGTCGGGGAAGCCGTGCAGCAGGCTGTTCGCCGAGACGTGCGCCAGCCCGAAGCTGCGCACCCCGGGGGTGTCGACGATCCAGCCCGTGGCGGTGGCTGACGCGCCGGACCGGAGTGCGCCCGGGCGGGGCAGCAGCCGCAGGGCCACCGCGCTGGTCGAGGTGTGCCGGCCCCGGCCGATCGCGCTGACCACGCCCACCGCCCGGTCGGCGTCCGGGACGAGGCGGTTGACCAGCGTCGACTTGCCCACCCCCGAGTGCCCGACCATGACCGACACCCGGCCGGTCAGCAGGTCCCGCAGCGCGTCGAGGTCGGAGTCGGGCCGGATCAGCACGTACGGCAGCTCCAGCTCGGCGTAGTACCCGAGCACCTGCTCGGGGCCGGCCAGGTCGGCCTTGGTCAGGCAGAGCAGTGGCTCGATGTCCGCGTCGTACGCAGCCACCAGGCAGCGGTCGATGAATCCGGTGCGCGGCGGCGGGTCGGCCAGCGCGCTGACGATCACGAGTTGGTCGGCGTTGGCCACCACGACCCGCTCCAGCCGCCCCTCGGCGGTGGTCTCGTCGTCGTCGGCGGTGCGCCGCAGCACCGAGCTGCGCTCGGCGATCCGGACGATCCGGGCCAGCGCCCCGGCCGCCCCGGAGGTGTCGCCGACCAGGCCCACCCGGTCGCCCACCACCACGGACTTACGGCCCAGCTCCCGGGCCCGCATCGCGGTGACGAGCGGCGCGTCCGGGCCGGGGTCGGGCAGCACACAGGTGTAGCGGCCCCGGTCGACGGCGATCACGAAACCGTCGACGGCGTCGGCGTGCTGGGGCCTCGTCCGGGTGCGTGGGCGCGAGGACTTCCCGGGCCGGACCCGCACGTCGTCCTCGTCGTACTCCCGCCGTTTGGTCGCCAGGACGTCCCCCCGCCGTGTCAGCTCTTTCCGGTCACCATCGCCGACCATAGCGCCGGAAACTCCGGCATGGTCTTCGAGGTGCACGACACGTCGTCAAGTTCGACGCCGGGGACGGCGAGCCCGGTCACCGCGGCGGCGTGCGCCATCCGGTGGTCGTGGTACGTGCGGAACGTTCCGCCGCGCAACGGGCGGGGGCGGATCTCCAGCCCGTCGGCGGACTCGGCGATGTCCGCGCCGAGGCCGGCGAACTCGCGGGCGAGCGCGGCGATCCGGTCGGTCTCGTGTCCCCGGATGTGCGCGACGCCGGTGAATCGGGACGGCGAGTCGGCGAGCATGGCGAGCGCGGTCAGCGCCGGGGTCAGCTCGCTGACGTCGGAGAGGTCGGCGTCGATCCCGTGCACGGTGCCGGTGCCGCGCACGGTCAGGCCGGTGGTGGTGAGGGTCACCTCGCCGCCCATCCGGGACAGCAGGGCGCGGAGCTGCTCGACCGGCTGGGCGCTGCTGCGTGGCCAGCCCCGCAGCGTCACCTCACCGCCGGTGATCAGCGCGGCGGCGAAGAACGGCACCGCGCCCGAGAGGTCCGGCTCGATCTCCCAGCCCCGCCCGGTCAGCGGACCCGGTTCGACGGCCCAGACGTCGGCGACGCTGTCGTCGACGGCCGCCCCGGCGGCCCGGAGCATCTGCACGGTCATCCGCAGGTGCGGCGCGGACGGGACCGGCGGGCCGACGTGCCGGACCACCACGCCCCGGTCGAAGCGGGGAGCGGCGAGCAGCAGGCCGGAGACGAGCTGGCTGGAGGCGGAGGCGTCGATCACCACCTCGCCGCCGGTCACCCGGCCGGTGCCGAACACGGTCAGCGGCAGGCTGCCGTTGGTCGGGGTGTCGACCCGCACCCCGAGGCTGCGCAGCGCCCCGATCAGCGGGCCGAGTGGCCGGGTGCGGGCGTGCGGGTCGCCGTCGAAGGTGACCCGCCCGTCGGCGAGACCGGCGACGGGCGGCACGAACCGCATGATGGTGCCGGCCAGGCCGACGTCGACGTGCGCCGGGCCGACCAGCGGGTGCGGCCGGACCAGCCACCGGTCGTCGTCCGCGATCGACATGTGCGCGCCGAGTGCCCGTAGCCCGCCGGCCATCAGCTCGGTGTCCCGCGCCCGCAGTGGCCCGGCCAGCGTGGAAGGACCGCTGGCCAGCGCGCTGAGCACCAGCGCGCGGGCGGTCATCGACTTGGAGCCGGGCAGTCGCAGCGTGGCCACCACCGGGTCGGACGCGGTCGGAGCGGTCCACGGCCTCAGCGGCCGGGTCGCGGTCGGAATCCCCACGGCTCACATTCTGCCGCCTCCCGGCCCCGGTGCGACGGGCCGGCGGGTCCGCTCCCGGTTGGCGGGACAGCCGAACGCGACGCGGGACGTTAGCGTGTGCCGCATGTGCGGGAGGTACGCGACGACCCGGAGCGCGGGTGACCTGAGCGGGTTGTTCGAGTCGTACGACGAGACCGACGACCGCGTCCGGTCGAGCCACAACGTGGCGCCCACCTCCGCCGTGCCGATGGTCCGGCTCTCCGCCGAGGGGCACCGTGCCCTGTCCGCCGGCCGCTGGGGGTTCCTGCCGCCCTGGTCGCGCTCGCCGGGCGACGGGGCCCGGATGATCAATGCGCGGGCCGAGACGGTGGCCACCAGCCGGGCGTACGCGCCCGCGTTCGCCCGCCGCCGCTGCCTGGTCCCCGCCGACGGCTGGTACGAGTGGGTCCGGCGGCCGGAGGGCGGCCGGCAGGCCTACTACATGACCCCGGCCGACGCCTCGGTGCTCGCCCTGGCGGGCATCTGGACGACCTGGGAGGGCCCGGCCGGGCCGGTGCTGACGTTCAGCGTGCTGACCACCGCAGCCGTCGGTGAACTGGCCGAGGTGCACGAGCGGATGCCGTTGCTGCTGCCCCGGGAGCGTTGGGCGTCCTGGCTGGGCCCCGTGGACGACCCGGCCGCGCTGCTCGCCCCGCCCGCCGTCGGGTGGCTGGCCGGCCTGGAGATCCGGCCGGTCGGGCCAGCGGTCGGCAACGTGCGCAACGACGGGCCGGAACTGACCGCCCGGGTGCCGGCGCAGGCCGTGCCGACCGGGGACATGACGCTTTTCTGACAGCCGGCGAAGCACATTGTCGTGCACTGATTCGCCAGGGTTGCGGTGAATCGTCGCCCGCTGTTTAGGACTTCTTCATACGAAGCTCTTGTCTCCGTGTCCCAAAGTGCGATACAACACAGCGCCGGTAGTGGACGACGATTCGCACGGTGCGAACGACGTTCATCGATCACGCCGGTCCCACGGGGGAGGTGGGTGGATGACACGGGCGCGTATGCCCCGCCCGCATGAGGTGGCCGCCGCACGACGAGATCCGCGACTGCTGCGGGCGCTGCGTGAACGGCAACAGGACGAAGCCTGGCGAACCAGAGGGACCTGCCAGAGCGTGGATCCGGAGACATTCTTTCCGGCGCCCAACGAACCGGCCGACGCGGCGGTGGCCCTCTGTCGCAGTTGCGATGTGCAGGGGCCCTGCCTGGCCTGGGCGTTGGATGTCGGCGACTGCCACGGCGTCTGGGGCGGCACCACGCCGCGCGAACGCCGGGCGATGCTGGTGGCCTGGCGCAGCGAGGTGGACCCGGACCCGGGCGCGGCCGACGAGGCCGGCCCGCCGGTGCGGGACCGGCTGCTCACCCTGGTCCCGCTGAGCTGACCCAGCCGGCCGTCCTTCCGTCCGGACGGGAGGACGGCCGCGCTCGGCGTACGGGCCGGGGCGGTCCCCGGGCCGCGCTCGGCCGACCCCGCAGAATGGGTCCGTGCGCCATGACGAGGAGATCGGGACACCACGTGGGCCGGCCCGGGTCGACACCGACCTGCCGGCCGGTCCGCCGTTCGCCCTGCTGGTGCTCGGGCACGGGGCGGGCGGCGACGTCGACGCGCCCGACCTGGTCGCGGTCCGGGACGCGGCGGTGGCCGCCGGGGTGGCGGTGGTCCGGGTGACCCAGCCGTACCGGGTCGCCGGCCGGCGTGCCCCGGCCCCCGCCGGGCACCTCGACGAGGCGTGGACGGCGGTCGTGGCCGAGGTGCGCCGGCGGCACCCCGCGGGGCCCGCGCTGGTGGTCGGCGGCCGGTCCAGCGGCGCCCGGGTGGCCTGCCGTACCGCCGTGGCCGTCGGCGCCGACGCGGTGCTTGCGCTGGCCTTCCCGCTGCACCCGCCGGGTCGGCCGGAGCGCTCCCGGGCGGCGGAGCTGGCCACCGGGCTGCCGACGCTGGTTGTCAACGGCGACCGCGATCCCTTCGGCGTGCCCGCTGCGGGGCCGCCGGTCCGGGTGGTGGTCCGCCCCGGCGAGCGGCACGACCTGCGCGCCGATCCGGCCGGCACGGCCGGCGTCGTGGTCGACTGGCTGCGCGGGCGGGGCTGGGCGTCGTCCTGACCCGCGCCCGGTCGTGGCGGGCGGGGCCGGCGCGGCCGTGACCGGGGCACGGCACGCGTCGTTGTTTCCGTTGGTGTCGGATGCCGATTCGGGTGACCGGCGCCGTCCCGCCCAGGCCCTTCCTGGTCCCAGCGCCGGCGTCCGCCGGGGCCGGGGCCAGGAACGGGGGCCGGTCGCCCGGAATGCCGGGCCCGGCGGTCCGTGTTACCTCCCATGGACGAAATTTCTGCTTCAGGGGGGGTGTGACCGGTGCCGACCGAGACACGGAGCCGGGAACGGGACGAACGGGAGGCGGGGCAGCTCAGACGACTGCTCGACGCACCGGAGTGGCCCGTCGGCGCGCGGCCGGAGGGTCCGGCGGCGGTGAGGACCAGCACACCGGCCGGAACCGAATCTGCGCCGGGGTCCTGGCGCGTATCCTCGGCGGGAAAGCATCCGACGCGAGGGGATGTGCGGTTGACCACCGAGAAGACGGACGAACGCAGGGCCCGCTTCGAGCGGGACGCGATGCCCTTCGTCGATCAGCTCTACGCCGCCGGGCTGCGCATGACGCGCAATCCGGCGGACGCGGAGGACCTGGTCCAGGAGACGTACCTGAAGGCGTATGCGGCCTTCCACCAGTTCGAACAGGGCACCAACCTGAAGGCCTGGCTGTATCGGATCCTGACCAACACCTACATCAATTCCTACCGCAAGCGGCAGCGCCAGCCGATTCAGGCGCCCACCGAGGAGATCACCGACTGGCAGCTCGCCGCGGTCGAGTCGCACACCTCCAGCGGCCTCCGCTCGGCCGAGACCGAGGCGCTGGACAAACTGCCCGACAGCGACGTCAAGGAGGCCCTCCAGCAGTTGCCGGAGGAGTTCCGGATGGCGGTCTATCTCACCGATGTCGAAGGCTTCTCCTACAAGGAGGTGGCCGACATAATGGGCACCCCCATCGGCACGGTGATGTCGCGGTTGCACCGCGGCCGACGTAATCTGCGCAAGCTGCTCGAACGGTACGCCGCCGAGCGCGGGTTCTCCGCCGCGCAGCCGGCCAAGGGTTCGACCGCCGCCGCCGGCCGGGAGGTGTGACGTGAGCTGTGGGAAGCCGCACAGGACGGATTGCCGTGAGGTGCTCGCCGAGGTCTACCTCTACCTGGACCTGGAGTGTGCCGAGGAGCGTCGCCTGCTGATCAGACACCACCTCGACGAGTGCGGGCCCTGCCTACGCGAGTACGGCCTCGAACAGGAGGTGAAGGCGCTGGTGGCCCGGTGCTGCGGCAACGAGACCGCGCCGGAGCAGCTGCGCGAACGGCTGCGGGTCCGCCTTACCGAGCTGGTCGTCTTCGAGACGAGGGAGTCGCGCGAGCTGGCGGACTGACCCGGCGGGGTTACGCGCCGCAACGAAACGACGGTGGTCCGGGTCGATCGACCCGGACCACCGTCGTTCTCCGGCCCCCGCTGGGCGGGTGGACCGGGCCGCTGGACGGTCGGCGGGCAGGCCGCCGCGCCGGTCAGGAGTTGGGGCGCTTGCCGTGGTTCGCCTTGTTCTTCTTCCGGGCCTTCTTCTTCCGGGACTTCTTCGCCATGTCGACCTCCTCAGGTGCTGGTCACTTCCGCCCGCGCGAGAGCGCGGCGGTGGTCGGATACCGGCCCTCGGGCGCCCGCGGGCCGACCCGCTGATGCTAGTGCGGGCGGCGTCCGCCGTGGTCCGCCGGGGCGGTGCTGGCGCCGCGCCCGCCCGGGTCGCCCCTGTTTCGTCGACTCGGCGTGCCGCGTGTCGCCCGCTCACGCCCGCTCCGGCCCCGGGGCGGGCCGGAGCATGATTGGATACCGATCGCAGAGACGCCGGTGGAGAGGGAGGGCCGACATGGCCGAGGAGATCCGCGCCGAGATGGTGGCCAACGTGTGGAAGATCGTCGTGTCGGCCGGGGACGCCGTCTCCGAGGGGGACACGTTGGTGATCCTTGAGTCGATGAAGATGGAGATTCCGGTCGTCGCCGAGTCCGACGGCGTCATCGAACAGCTCGCGGTCAACGAGGGCGATGTGGTGCAGGACGGCGACCTGATCGCGGTGATCGGTTGAGCGGCGTGCTGGTCCGGCGGGCCGCCGCGGCCGACTTCGCGGCGGCGGCCCGGCTGACCGTGGCCGCGTACGAGGCCGACGGGCAGCTCAAGGGGGAGAACGGCTACGCGGTCGCGCTCGCCGACGTGGCGACCCGGGCGATGAGCGGCGAGGTGCTGGTCGCCGTGGACGAGGCCACCGGGGAGCTGCTCGGGTCGGTCACGTTCGTGCTGCCCGGCACCCCGTACGCCGAGATCTGTGGGCCCGGTGAGGCCGAGTTCCGGATGCTCGCGGTGGACCCGGCCGCGCAGGGCCGGGGCGCCGGTGCGGCGCTGGTGCGGGCCTGCCTGTCCCGGGCCGCCGAACTGGGCTGCTCGGCGGTGGTGATCTGTGTCCGCGACGGGTTCGCCGAGGTCGGCCGGAGGCTCTACGAGCGGCTGGGCTTCGTCCGCACGCCGGAGCGGGACTGGTCCCCGCTGCCCGGGGTGGAACTGCTCGGCCTGCGCCGGGAACTGCCCGTGGCGACCCCTGAGGGTTGATCCGCGACTGTCCGCCCGGCAGCAGCAACGCCCCCCAACAACCCCACCACCAGGGCTCGGGGCTGCGCGCTCAGCCCTCGCCGATCTTGGCGAGCAACTCGTCGGCCACCTCCAGGGCGAGCTTGCGCCGCTCGGCGTTGGTGACCTGCGGGCCGTGGATACCGAACCAACTGCTGTGTACGGCGTACAGGGCCACTGCGGCGCGTAGTTGGGCGGCCGGTGAGTCGTCGCCCCGGGCCAGCGCCAGGGCCAGCCGCATCATCCGGTCATGCATCCGCTGCCCTGCGGTGAGGCTCTTCAGCACGGTCTGGTTCTGTTCGAAGAAGCGCATCACCGAGTGCTCCTCGGTGGCGAACATCGTGTCGGCGTACCGGGCGATCAGCTCCTGCCGGGTCGCCAGCGTGGCCGGCCGCCCCTCGGCCCAGGCGATCAGCGCGTCCATCCGGTCCAGCCGGTCGTGGACGAAGCTGCTGACGATCTCGTCCTTGCTCTTGAAGTGGTAGTAGAGCGCGGCCTTGGTCACGTTGACTCGTTCGGCGATCTCGCGCAGCGAGGTCTTCTCGTACCCGTGTTCGGTGAAGAGTTCCAGGGCCACGGTCTTGATGCGCTCCCGCGTGCCGCCTGTGCTCTCCGTCACCGTTCTACCACCCAACTTGTTGACGTCGTCTTGCTGTCCAACCTACCGTGCGGCTAGTAGGCTGACCGGCCGGCAAGTAAGCCAGTCACATCTCGGGGAGCCTACTGATGACTCAGGCGCAACAGCAGACTGCGGAGCGACGACCCAACATCCGGGTGGTGCTCTTCGGCCTGATGATCGCGATGATGCTCGCGATGCTCGACAACATGATCGTCAGCACCGCGCTGCCGCGGATCGTTGGCGAGTTCGGCGGGGTGGACCACTTCACCTGGGTGGTCACCGCGTACGTACTGGGTACCACGGTCTCCACCCCGATCTGGGGCAAGCTCGGCGACATCTACGGCCGCAAGGTCGTCTTCCTGACCTCGGTGGTCGTCTTCCTGGTCGGCTCGGCGCTGTGCGGCATGGCCGGCTCCGGGCTGTTCGGCGGGGCGGACAGCGGCATGGTCGAGCTGATCGCCTTCCGGGCGGTCCAGGGCCTCGGCGCGGGCGGGCTGATGGTCGGCGTGATGGCGATCATCGGCGACCTGGTCCCACCCCGGGACCGGGGCCGCTACCAGGGCATGATCGCCGGCATCATGGCCATCGCCATGGTCGCCGGCCCGCTGGTCGGCGGGTTCATCACGGACAACCTCTCCTGGCGCTGGGCGTTCTACGTCAACCTGCCGCTCGGCGGCGTCGCGCTGGTGCTGCTCGCCACCACCATGCACCTGCCGAAGTACCGCACCGAGCACCGGATCGACTGGCTCGGCGCGGGGCTGCTCTCGGTCGGCATCACCGCGATCGTGTTGATCACCACCTGGGGCGGGAACTCCTACGACTGGGTCTCCCCGCAGATCCTCGGCCTGGCGGCGCTGGCCCTGGTCACCCTCGTCGTGTTCGGCCTCGTCGAGCGGCGCGCCCCCGAGCCGATCCTGCCTCTGAGGCTCTTCGCCAACCGCAACTTCGCGCTGATCTCGGCGATCGGTTTCCTGCTCGGCTTCGCCATGTTCGGCGCGATGAACTTCCTGCCGCTGTACCAGCAGACCGTCCAGGGCGCCTCGGCCACCAACAGCGGCCTGCTGCTGCTCCCGCTGATGTTCGGCATGCTGGTGGTCTCGCTGGCGGTCGGCCGGGCGATCACCAGGACCGGCCGGTACCGGATGTTCCCGATCGTCGGCGGCGTGGTGATGGCCGCCGGCATGCTGCTGCTGACCCGCCTGGACGTCGGCACCGGCAAGGTGGAGTCCTCGATCTACATGATCGCCCTTGGCGTCGGCATGGGCTTCCTCATGCAGACCTCGATGCTGATCGCGCAGAACAGCGTCGAGCAGAAGGACCTCGGCGCGGCCAGCGGCGCGGCCACCTTCTTCCGCTCCATCGGCGGCTCGTTCGGCATCTCGCTGTTCGGCGCGATCTTCGCCAACCGGCTCGCCGACTCGTCCGCCGGGTCCGCGTTCAGCGGCGGAGGAGGCGAAGGCGGCCAGCTCGACCTGGACAAGCTCAAGGAGTTGCCGGCGCAGGCCCGGGAGTTGGTGCTCGGTGGCCTCTCCGACGCCATCTCGTACGTCTTCTGGTGGGCGATGCTGTTCACCGTCCTGGTGCCGGCGCTCGCCTGGTTCATCCGGGAGGTCCCGCTGCGCTCGACCAACGACACCCCGCCGGCCGGGGCCACCGGGGAGGATCAGGCGGAGGTCGCCCTCGGCCGGGCCCCCACGGCCTGACCGCCGCCCGCCCCGCCGGCCGCGCCCACCCTCCGGGGTGCGGCGCGGCCGGGCCGGTGGCGGCCGGTCGCGGTCGCCGGCGGTGCGCCGGGCCGGTCAGGGGCGGCGTCGGGAACGGGTGAGCCGGGCCCAGAGCCGGCGCAGCGGTCCCGGCCGGCGCGGTCCCGGTCCGGAGATCAGCTCCCCGGCCAGCGTGGCCGTACCCGCGTCGAGGGTCGGGGTGGCCAGCGCCAGGTACGCCAGTGACACCGCGATCGGCACCGGCCGCTCCCGGGCCACCGCCGCCGCGTCGGCGAGCCGTTCGGCCACCACCCGGGCCACGTCGGCCCGGACGAGCGGGTCCACCCAGGCGGCGGTCACCAGGGCGAACAGGGCCGCCTCGGTGATCCAGTCCTCCACCCCCCAGACCAGGTCGACCAGCACCCGGCGGCGGGTGGACTCCGGCCACGGCTCGTCGGTGCGGTGGTGCAGCAGGCCCAGGCACGCCCAGACCTGCACGCAGCGCACCCACAGCGACGGGTCCTGGCTGGCCAGGACCCGGCCCATCCCGGTGGCGGGTGCCGTGGGCGGATGCACCAGCAGCCCGAGCAGGTCGGTCAGGCCCAGGGTGGCCAGGCCGACCGCCGCGTCGTACGCCGCCGGGGGGTGCGGCCAGGCCGGGTGGGCGAGCTGCCGGATCCGGTCCGCGGCCTCGGCCGAGGGCGCCGGCACCGTCGGGGCGGGGACAGTGCCTTCCCAGCGCCACAGCGGCCGGTCGCTGGCCCACCGGGGCTCGCGCGGATCCGGGTCGCCGACCGCGGCCACCTCGACCCGCAGCCCGGGCGCGGCCGTCGCCACGGTACGCATGGCGCTCGGCGTCTCCAGCGTCTCCAGCCGTACGGTCGCGCTGCGGCCGCGGTTCTCCTCGGTCAGGGCGTGGCGCAGCACGGCCACCGCCGCCCCGGCGGCCGGGGTGACCTGCCCGAGCCAGGGCCGGCTGCGGCAGCCCTCGGCGAGGTCGCCGTGTTCGTGCGAGTCGTCGGGGTGGTCGCGGACGAAGTCGGCGAGCGCCACCAGGTGCGCCACGTCGCCGTCGCGCTGGAAGCGCAGCCGGTGCGCGGTGTGCACGGCGCAGTCGAAGGTGGGATCCCGGGCCAGGGCCCGGTCGATCCAGTCCAGGGCCTCGTCGAGCCGGCCGTTGTCGGCCAGCGTGCCGGCGAGGTCGGCGTACACGGCGAGATCTGTCGGGTCGTGTTCGACGGCCCGGCCGAGCGCCGCGAGGGCGTCCCGGGTCCGGCCGGCGCTGCGGTAGGCGTACCCGAGCCAGACCTCGCCGAGCTTCGACGGCTGGACGCGTACCCCCCGGCTGGCCCAGTGGATCGCCAGCGTGACCTCGCCGAGGCGCCGGGCCAGCGCGGACGCCGCGCCGAGCAGCAGGCCGTGGTCGGGGTGGACGGTGACCGCGTTGCGGGCCAGCACGAGGTACGGCGACAGCGGCCCCCGGTCGGCGCGCGGCACCGGCTCGCCCACGGTGGCGCAGACCTGCATCAGCACCCGGGCGATGCGCTCGGGGTCGAGCCGTTCGGGCAGTTCGGGGGAGGTCACCCAGGGCACCCCGGCCCAGTCGGCGTGGGGGTCGTGCCCGGTGGCGGCGGCCAGCAGTTCCAGCCCGTCGTCGGGCCGCCCGGTCGCGGCGAGCAGGTGCGCGCGGGCCACCACGACGCCGACGAAGGCGCGCTGGTGCAGGGGGAACAGGTCGACGCCCCCGCCGCTGGCGGCGGCGAGCCGGGCCAGCGTCTCGTGCACCTCGGGCAGGGTGGGCGCCCGGGTCAGCGCGCCGGCGACGTGCCCGGCGGCGTGCGACAGGTCGCCCTCGTCCAGCGCGAGCCGGGCCAGGGTCAGCTCCTCCTCCGCCGACAGCGGGGGATCGTCCCTTCCCTCGGACACGTGGGCCTCCCGCTCGTAGGTGCCTCGCCCGCCGGCGGGTTCGTCCGCGCTGACGGCGCTCGCCGGAGGCGGGCGGGCCCCGCCCGCCGGTGCGGCGCCGGGCCGGGCAAGCGTAGGTGATGTTGCGGCGGCATGGTGATCCGCTGCGCAATACTGCTCGCTAGATTGCTGGTGATGGAAGAAGAGTGCAAGACTGAGCAGGAAATGCGCGGCTATCGCGCAGGGAAAGGGGTGTCCGTGACACTTGCAGGGGCCGGGATGGCCACCGACATCAGCGAGCAGCCGGCCGGCTACGAGCGGCTGCTCTCCGCCGAGCACACCGGGGCGATCGCCCGGGTGGCCGCCGCCGTCGCCCAGCGCCGCCCCCGGCACGTGGTCTTCACCGCCCGGGGCACCTCCGACCACGCCGCCCTCTACGCGGCGTACCTGACCGAGATCCGGCTCGGCCTGCCCGCCGGGCTCGCCTCGCCCAGCGCGGTCACCCTCTTCGGCGCCCGGCCCGACCTGTCCGACGCGCTCGTCGTCGGGGTCAGCCAGAGCGGCGGCTCACCCGACCTGGCCGAGGTGCTGCGCACCGCCCGCGCCTCCGGCGCGCTGACCCTCGCCCTCACCAACAACCCGGACTCCCCGCTGGCCGAGGTGGCCGAGCTGAGCGTCGACATCGCCGCCGGGCACGAGCGGGCGGTGGCCGCCACCAAGACGTACACCGCCGAGCTGCTCGCCCTGCTGCTGCTCGTGGAGGGCATCCGGGCCGGCGACGGCGTGCTGCCCGCCGAGGAGCGGTCGGCGCTGGCCGCCCTGCCCGAGCTGGCCGCCCGCACGCTGGACGACACCACCCCGGCCCAGCTCGCCCCGCGCTACCGGTTCGCCGCCCAGCTCGTCACCACCGGCCGGGGGTACGCGTACCCGACCGCCCGGGAGGCGGCGCTGAAGCTGATGGAGACGTCGTACCTGCCGGCGCTCGCCTTCTCCGGCGCGGACCTGCTGCACGGCCCGCTCGCCATGACCGACCCGGACGTCCCGGTGCTGGCCGTGGTCGGCTCCGGCCCCGGCGGCCGGTCGATGGGGGAGGTGCTGCCCCGGCTCGGCGAGCGCCGCGCCGATGTGGTGGTGGTCGGCTCCGCCGAGGTGGAGGGGGCCACCCGGATGGCGGTTCCCGAGGTCGACGAGCGGTACGCCCCGCTGCTGGACATCCTGCCGTTGCAGCGGCTGGCGCTGGCGCTGGCGCTGGCCCGGGGCGAGAACCCGGACGCCCCGCGCGGCCTGAAGAAGGTCACCGCGACGATGTGAGATCCGGCGTGGCAGGCTGGTCAGCGTGTCCACGCTGCGCGACCTCGCCGAGGAGCACACCCAGCTCCGCCCCGCCGACATCGACCACCTGCACCGGATCGCCGGAGACTGGCAGCTGCTGTCCGACCTGTCCTTCGCCGACCTGCTGCTCTGGGTGCCGGTGGATGCCGAGGGCAGCTTCCTCTGCGTGGCCCAGGTCCGCCCGACGACCGCCCCCACCGCGTACCAGGACGACCAGGTGGGGCGGATCGTCGGCGGGCCGGAGGTGTCCCACCTGGACATCGCGTACGGGCAGGGCCGGATCTGGCGGGAGGGCGACCCGGTCTGGTACGGCGACGTGCCGGCCCGGCACGAGGCGATCCCGGTCCGGCTGCGCACCGCCGACGGGGAGTCCGGCGAGGTGATCGCGGTGGTCGGCCGGGACACCAACCTCTCCACCGCCCGCACGCCCAGCCAGCTCGAACTGAACTACCTCACCACCGCCGACGACCTGGCCCAGATGATCGCCGACGGCACGTTCCCGCCGCCCCGGCATGCGGGGGAGACCACCTCCGCGCCCCGGGTCGGCGACGGCCTGGTCCGGCTGGACGCGGGCGGCAAGGTCACCTACGCCAGCCCGAACGCCCAGTCCGCGTACCGGCGCCTCGGCTACGCCTCGCACCTGGGCGGGGAGGACCTGGCCGAGCTGCACCGCCGGCTGGCCGGCGACCCGCTGGAGGGCACCGACGCCGGAAACGCCATCCTGGCCGCGCTGCGCGGCGAGGCGCCGCCCCGGCGGGAGATCGACGCCCGGGGCGCGACCATGCTCACCCGGGCACTGCCGCTGATGCCCGCCGGGGTGCCGATCGGCGCGCTGGTCCTGGTCCGCGACATCACCGAGGTACGCCGCCGCGACCGCGCCCTGATCACCAAGGACGCCACCATCCGGGAGATCCACCACCGGGTGAAGAACAACCTGCAGACCGTCGCCGCGCTGCTGCGACTCCAGGCCCGCCGGGTCGCGATGCCGGAGGCCCGGGTCGCCCTGGAGGAGTCGGTACGCCGGGTCGCCTCCATCGCCCTGGTGCACGAGACGCTCTCCATGTCCAGCGACGAGGCGGTCGAGTTCGACGGCATCGTCGACCGGGTGGCCAGCGCGGCGACCGAGGTCGCGGCGACCGAGCAGACCGTCGGGATGCGCCGCCGGGGCAGCTTCGGGGTGCTGCCCGCCGAGATCGCCACCTCGCTGGTGATGGTCCTCAACGAGCTGCTGCTCAACGCGGTCGAGCACGGCTTCCCGTCGACCACGGAGGCACCCTCGGCCGGTCCCGCCCCGCTGGCCGGGACCCCGTCGGCGCCCGGGAGCGCTCGACCCGAGGCGGACCGCGTCCTGCCGGCCGTCACGGGGCCCGGCCCCGTGGCCGCGCCGCTGGTGGTCGTCTCGGCGCACCGGTTCCGCAAGCAACTGCACGTCACCGTCGCGGACAACGGGCGCGGTCTGCCGGCCGAGTTCGACGCCGAGCGCGGCGGCCGGCTCGGCCTTCAGATCGTCCGGGCGCTGGTGACCGGGGAGCTGCGCGGCACCATCGAGCTGCGCAACGGCGCCGAGGGAGGCACCGAGGCGGTTCTGGTGGTACCCCTGGCCCGCGCCTGACCGGTCGGCTCGCCGGGCACGGGGCAACCGTGAACGGACCCGGGAGGCCCCCGACGCGGTGGACCGGGTCTTCCCCGGTCACCGGGCGAGCAGCGCCACGGTCAGGCCCGGGCGCGGGTGGACCCGCTCGACGGTGAAGTCGTCGCGCAGCGCGTCCCCGGCTGCGCCGGACACGGCGTCGACCGGGTCGGCCCACCGGCCGGCGACCACCAGCCAGACCCGGTCGACCCCGGCCAGGCACTCGGCCGGGCGCGGGCACTCGTCGGCCCAGTAGTCCCCGCGTGCGTCCCGGTCCCGGACGGCCAGGGCGTCCCGGGGCTGCCGGTCGCCGAGGTGGTAGCGGACGCCAAGATCGAGGAAGAGCCAGCCGTTCCGGGGGGAGAAGACGATCACGTCCCCGGGACGGCGTCCCTCGTCGACGACCCGGGCCGCGCCCCGGTAGTCGACAAGCGCGCCGCGCGGCCACTCGTGGCTGCGCCGCAGCGCGGCCTGGTCGGGCAGGCCGAGCAGGCCGGCGAGGAGCACCACGCCCAGCGCCACCGGCAGCGTCACCCCGCCCCTTTCCGGCGTCCGCGCCGCCGGGTCCGACTTCGCCGTGGGGTCGGTTGCGGCCAGCGCCGCGCCGGCCAGGACGCAGGCGAACGGGACGGTGAAGAACAGGTAGCGCGGCACCCAGAGCGGCCCGGCCAGCCCGGCCAGGAACACCAGCAGCACCGGTAGCACCACGCACGCGGCCGGGAGCAGGGCGCGCCGCCCCAACCGGGCGGCCCCGAGCGCGGCGAGCCCCAGCAGCAGCCCGCCCACCTCGCCGCTCTGGGCCACCGCGCCCGGCAGGGCGGCCAGGTCGGCCGGTCGGGCGCGGTCGACCCAGTCGAGCTGCCGGCCACGCTGGCCGACGGCCAGCAGCACCAGAGGGGTCAGCGCGGTCAGCGCGGCCAGCACCGCGACCAGCCAGCCCCACGGCGGCCGGCGTCGACGGGTGCGCGCGGGGGCTGGCCGTGGCGCCCCGACCGGGTGCGGGGCGGCGGCCCGGTGGGCGTACGGCGCGGTCGCGGCGTGGGCGGCGAGCAGGGTGAGGGCGACCAGGTGGGCCAGGCCGAGCCCGGCGACGGCGGCGGCGTACCCGGCCCAGCGACGCCACCCCGGCCGGTCCAGGGCCCGGGTCAGCAGCAGCGTCGCCAGCACGGCGAAGAGGGCGACGAACGCGTACGGGCGGGCCTCCTGGGCGTACCGGGACGTGCCGGGCAGTACCGCGAACAGCAGCCCGCCCAGCAGCCCCGCCCGCCGGCCGAACAGCCGGCACCCGAGGGCGGCGGTCAGCCCGGCTGTCCCGGCCGCGGCCAGCACCGACGGCAGCCGCAGCGCCGTGGGGGAGTCGCCGAACGCCGCCACCCAGCCGTGCATGAGCAGGTAGTACGGCCAGCTCGCCGCGTCGATGACGCCGGCCATCCGGGCCAGGGCGCGCAGCGGGCGGGTGGCCGCGCTCCAGGTGGCCAACTCGTCCCGCCACGGCTGGGCGGAGCCCACCCCCGCGCCGGTGACCGCCAGGGTCACCAGCGCCGGCCACCCCCAGACCGCACCGAACCACTCCGGCGAATGCCGCCTTCCGGGCAATTCGTCCACGCCGTCGAGCCTTCCACACGTCGGCCGCCCCGGGGACGCGTCAGCGGTCGCTCCCGGGCCGCACCGGGAGCCGGGCCCGGCTCGACCCGCCCGCTGGGAGGGAGCACGCCCGAACCCGGAAAGAGTTGCCTCGGCGCGCGGGGAGGGGACAATTTCCCTGATCGAGGGCGATCTTGGTTTCCGCTCGCATCGGCGGCCCGTGATGTGGGATCACCCACGCTGTCATTGGTAGGGCCCCCGAGCATGTGCGAGCATGGCTGCATGCTTGCCGCTGTCATCCGTCGCTTCGTGGCCCGTCGCCACGTCGACTACGGCCGCGTGCGCAGCGCCATCTGTCCGGCCTACTGACGACGCCCGACCACTCGTCTCGGGCGCGCGTTCCCGCGCCGGCCGTCCGACATCGCTGTCCATGGCCCCGTCCCACGGGCCGGCCGCGCACCCGCGCACCGAGGCACAGCAGACAACGGAGGACGCCGCGATGGCGGTCAGCAGCACCCCCGCCCGGCCCGACGCTCCCGTGACACCAGCCGCCCGGGCCCCCCGCCGTCCGCGTGGGGAGGGGCAGTGGGCGCTCGGCCACCGCGAGCCGCTCAACCCCAACGAGCGGATCAAGAAGGACGACGACCCGCTGAACGTCCGGGCCCGGATCGAGAACATCTACGCCCACCGGGGCTTCGCCTCGATCGACCCCCTGGACCTGCGCGGCCGGTTCCGCTGGTGGGGGCTCTACACCCAGCGCAAGGCGGGCATCGACGGCGGGCGCACCGCCGTGCTGGAGCCGCACGAGCTGGAGGACGAGTTCTTCATGCTCCGGGTCCGGATCGACGGCGGGCAGCTCAACCTGGCCCAGCTGCGGGTCATCGCCGACATCTCCCGGGAGTTCGCCCGGGACACCGCCGACATCACCGACCGGCAGAACATCCAGTTCCACTGGATCCGGGTCGAGGACATGCCGGAGATCTGGCGCCGGCTGGAGGCTGTCGGCCTGCAAACCACCGAGGCGTGTGGCGACTGCCCGCGGATCGTGCTCGGCAGCCCGGTCGCCGGGGTGGCCGAGGCCGAGCTGCTCGACCCGACCCCGGCGATCGACGAGATCGTCCGGCGGTACGTCGGCGACAAGCAGTACTCCAACCTGCCGCGCAAGTTCAAGACGTCGATCTCCTGGCTGGTGGACACCCCGTACGAGACGAACGACCTCGCCTTGCTCGGCGTCGACCACCCCGAGTACGGCCCTGGCTTCGACGTCTGGGTCGGTGGCGGCCTGTCCACCAACCCGATGCTGGCCAAGCGGCTCGGCGTCTGGGTGCCGCTGGCCGAGATCCCGGACGTCTGGGCCGGCGTGGTGGGCATCTTCCGCGACTACGGCTACCGCCGGCTGCGCAACCGGGCCCGGCTGAAGTTCCTGGTCGCCGACTGGGGCGTGGAGCGCTTCCGCGAGGTGCTGGAGAAGGAGTACCTGGGTCGTACCCTGCTCGACGGTCCCGCCCCCGAGCTGCCCGAGCGGCCGGTCGACCACATCGGGGTGCAACGGCAGCGCGACGGCCGCTACTACGTCGGGGCCGCCCCGGTGGTCGGCCGGGTCTCCGGTCCTCAGCTCGCCCGGCTGGCCGACGTGGTCGAGGCGCACGGCAGCGACCGGGTGCGGCTCACGCCGTACCAGAAACTGCTGGTGCTGGACGTGGCGGCGGAACGGACCGACTCGCTGGTGGCGCAGCTGCGCGGGATCGGCCTGGCGGCCCGGCCGTCGGCCTGGCGGCGCGGCACCATGGCGTGCACCGGGATCGAGTACTGCAAGCTCGCCATCGTCGAGACCAAGGCGCGCGGCGAGGAGCTGGTGGCCCGGCTGGAGGAGCGGCTGCGCGACTTCGACGCGGACATCTCCATCCACATCAACGGCTGCCCGAACGCCTGCGCCCGCACCCAGGTCGCCGACATCGGGCTCAAGGGACAGCTCGTGGTCGGCCCGGACGGCCGCCAGGTGGAGGGCTTCCAGGTGCACCTGGGCGGTGGCCTGGGCATGGCTCAGGGGCAGACCGCCGGCTTCGGCCGCAAGCTGCGTGGCCTGAAGACCACCGCCGACGAGCTTCCCGAGTACGTGGAGCGACTGGCCCGCCGCTACCTGGCCGGCCGGACCCTGGGCGAGACGTTCGCCAACTGGGTGATCAGGGCTGACGAGGAGGAACTGCGATGAGCGAGACCCGATCGGCGCCTCTGCACTGCCCGTACTGCGGCGAGGAGAACCTGCGGCCGAGCGAGGCCGGCCACGGCGCCTGGGAGTGCCACGCCTGCGCCCGGGTCTTCACGGTGAAGTTCACCGGGCTGCTCAGCCGGGCGGTGACCCGGTGAGCCTCGTGTCGGCGGCGGGCCTCGGGCTGGTCGGGCTCGGCGGCGCGGCACCCGCCGACCCGGCCCGGCGTGGCCCGGAGGAACTGCGCGCCCTGGCCGGGCGGGCCGGGCGTGAGCTGGAGGGCGCGCCGGCGCTGGAGATCGCCCGCTGGGCGGCCGAGACGTTCGGCGCACGGCTCTGCGTCACCAGCTCGATGGCCGACGCCGTCCTGGCCCACCTGGTCTCCCGCGTCGCCCCCGGGGTCGACGTGGTCTTCCTCGACACCGGCCTGCACTTCCCGGAGACGCTGCGGATCCGCGACGAGGTGGCCCGACGGCTGCCCGTCAACGTCCGCTCGATCCGTCCGCGGCTCACCGTGGGCCAGCAGGACGGCGAATACGGTCCCCGGCTGTTCAACCGGTCCCCGGACGACTGCTGCCAGCTCCGCAAGGTCGAGCCGCTGGAGCGTGCGCTGACCGGGTACGACGCCTGGGCCGCCGGGCTGCGCCGCGACGAGTCGCCGACCCGGGCCAACACGCCGGTGGTGACCTTCGACGCCCGGCGCGGCAAGGTGAAGGTCAACCCGATCGCCGCTTGGACCCAGGCGGACGTGGACGCCTATGTCGCCCGACACGACATCCCGGTCAACGAGTTGTCCAAGCGGGGCTACGGCTCGATCGGATGCTGGCCCTGCACCCGTCGGACCACGGCGGGGGAGGACCCCCGGGCGGGCCGGTGGGCGATGTTCGAGAAGACCGAGTGCGGGCTGCACGGCTGACCGTCGCCGGGATCGCGGGACTGTCGCCCGCGCCCCCGACCCTGGCTGTCCCGGCCCTGGCCCCGCTGGCCCCGGCCCCGGTCGTCCTGGTCGCGCACGGCAGCCGGGATCCCCGGGCGGCAGAGGCGACCCGGGCACTGGCCCGGGCGGTCGCCGCCGCCCGTCCCGGCGTGGCCGTGTCGACAAGCTGGCTGGACCACACCGAACCGGGGCCGGCGGCCGTGCTGCGGTCGCTGGCGGCTGCCGGTCATCCCCGGGCGGTGCTGGTGCCGCTGCTGCTCACCGCCGCCTACCACCGGCGGGTCGACATCCCGGCGGCGGTCGCGGCGGCCCGGGACTCGGGCCCGCCGATCGACGTACGCGTCTCCGACGTGCTGGGCCCCGCCGACGGCGTGGTCGACGCCGCGCTGCTGGCCGGGCTGCGGCGCCGGCTGGCCGAGGCGGAGCCAGGGCGGTTCGACGCGCTGGTGCTGGCGGCGGCGGGCACCCGGGATGCCCGGGCGCGCGGGTCGGTGGGGCGGGTCGCGGCGGCGCTCGGCGCCGAACTCGGGGTGCCCTGTCGGGTGTCGTACGCCTCGGCGGCCCCGCCGCTCACGGACGCGGCGGTGGCCCGGCTGCGCGCGGCGGGAGCCCGCCGGGTGGCCGTGTCGGCGTACTTCCTGGCCGCCGGCCTCTTCCACGACGCAGTGCTGGCGGGGGCCCGGTCGGCCGGTGCCGTGGCGGTGTCCGGGCCGCTCGCCGACGCCCCGGAGTTGGCCGCGCTGGTGCTGCGCCGGGTGGACGCCGCGCCCCGGTGGCCGGCTCGACCCCACCGCTGACGCGGCCCGTCGGCTCCCGGCCCTCACCGACGCGGCCCGTCGGCTCCCGGCCCACCGCTGACGCGGCCCGGACGGTAGAACGCCCCGGCAGGGGTTGCCCTGCCGGGGCGTGGAGCCTTTGGTTCGGTGCGGTCAGGCGGAGTGAGCGCGCAGCACCCGGAGCCCACCGCGCCGCTTGACGGCGCGCCGCTCCTCCTCGCTCATTCCGCCCCAGACACCAGCGTCCTGACCGGACTCGAGCGCCCACTGGAGGCACTGGTCGGTCACGGAGCAGCGCTGGCAGACGGCCTTGGCCTGCTCGACCTGCAGGAGAGCCGGACCGGACGTCCCGATCGGGAAGAACAGCTCCGGGTCCTCATCGCGGCAGACAGCATGGTGACGCCAGTCCATGGCGGCAACACTCCTCATTCTGGATGGGTGGCAGATTTGCTTTGGTGCTTTTCCAATATGCGTCCGCACGCCGAATGGTTACGGTTCGCGTCCATCAATTCGGCGCTGCGTGAGCAGGCTCTTGTTGCCCTTGGGACCTGCTGGAACAGCTCAACACGGCGAGCGTATCCAGGCAATGTTCCGGTAGCTCAAGTTCGCTTGTGAATACTTTCACGAACTTACGCGATGTCAAGGGTGACGCTCGGAAAAACTCCGAGCGGTGAGCAAGCTCACGACCCTTTTGTCCGGGTTCTAGAGTGATCCAGTTACCCGGCGTACCACAGTCGAGGATCAATATAGTACAGTCCGCGTGACATTGCTGACATTTCCGGCACCTCGCCCTCGGTGTGCGGCCACCGTGTCGGCACGGTGTGGGGGACCGCCTGACCCAGGGCTGTACCCGAGACCTAACAGATTACTCTCAGTGCGGCCGGAACGGATGCAAATCTAACTTTCTCTCGCTCGCCGAGGTAGTCCCCGTCCAGCTGGAAGCCCTGCGGTCGGCTCGTGAACAGGGTGAACTCGTTCACGTCGTGCAGCCGCAGCACCTGGCGGCCCCGAGGATCCGGAGTCCGGGAGAGCGCCTGGGTCACCGTGCGTGCGGTGCTCGCCACGCGGAGCTGACGCATCGCCAGCACGTCCAGCCCGAGATCGAAGGACGCCTCCGGGTTCGGGTTGATCTCCCGCTCGCCCAGGTACGTCCACGGCGCGGTGTTCTGGATGATGACGGTGGCCAGCTCGCCCTCGGGGGCCTCCCCGGGCCGCTCCAGCGTGATCGCGGGATGGCGCCGGTCGGAGCGGAGGAAGTACTGGTTCACCGTCGACCGCAGGTAGAGCGCCGGGGTGGAGACCCGGCCCCGCCGGCGGGCCTGCTCCACCCGGTGGATGACCGCCGCGTCGATGCCGAAGCCGGCGCAGAAGGTGAAGTAGCGGTCGTCGGCCCGCCCCAGCCCGACCGTCCGGGACCGGCCCAGCCGCAGCCCTTCGAGGATCATGCTGGTGCCCTCGGGCCACTCCCGGGGCAGGCCCAGCGCCCGGGCGAACACGTTCGTCGACCCGCCGGGGACGGTGGCCAGCGCCGGCAGGCGCTCGGCGGGCGTTTCCCCGGTGCGGATGGTCGGCGGGTCGGCCGTCATCAGGCCGTTCACCACCTCGTTGACCGTGCCGTCACCACCGAGCGTGACCACCAGGTCGACGCCCTCCTCGGCCGCCTCCCGGGCGAGGTCGGTGGCATGGCCCCGCCGGCGGGTGTACCGCACCGACAGGTCGACTTCGCTGCGCAACGCCCGGACCAGGACGTCCCGGCTGCGCTCGCTGGTGGTGGTGGCCTTCGGATTGACGACCAGGACGGCCCGCATGGGCGGCACTGTACCGCGATCCCCCACGGGTATCGTGTCGCGCGTGACCATCGACTCGGACCGGAATCCGACCCCGCTGCAATGGGCGGTCCGGCTGCTCCGGGCGGAGGCGGTCGCGCTGGCCCTGGTGGCCGCCTGGCTGGTCTGGGCCGATCTCACCGCCGAGACCACCGACCTGCCGTCGGCGCTGCTGGTGACCGCGTTCGCCCTCGGCGGCACGGCGGCGCTGTGGGTGCTCGGCGGCGCACTGAGCCGGCGCCGCGCCGGGGCCCGTGCCCCGGCGATCGTCCTGGAGCTCATGCTGCTGCCGGTCGGTTGGTACATGATTCAGGGCGGCCTGGGGTGGCTGGGCCTGCCGCTGATGGCGCTCGGCCTCGGGGTGTCCGCCCTGCTGGTCAGCCCGCCCACCACGCGGGCCCTCGGCTTCTAGCCGGCCCGCGGCGGGTCGCGGGAGTCAGTAGCGGGACGCGCGCCGGGTGAGCAGGGAGATGGTGGCCCGGCCGTTCGCCGCGTTCGCCGCCGCGGCCGTGGTCAGCGCGGTCAGCACCTTCCAGGCGAAGGACGACTCGGAGGGCAGTGTCGCGCCGCGCACCGTCGGCACGGTCACCTCGACGGTGAGCGCGTCGTCGGTCACCGCGAACCGGCACTCCAGCTCGGCGTCCCGGGTGGCGATCGCGAGCAGCATGGCGCACGCCTCGTCCACGGCGATCCGCAGGTCCTCGATCTCGTCGAGGGCGAACTGGAGACGGGCGGCGAGGCCGGCCGTGGCGGTACGGAGCACGCCGAGGTAGCCGCCGTCGGCGGGCACGGTCAGGTGCACCACATCGTCGTCGGTCGCTGGCTGGCCGGTCAGTTGAGTCACGCCTCATCCCCCCGGCGGGGACTCTACCCCGTCAGGCCGACGGGCGCTTGGGCGCGCCGCCGGTGGTGTCCGGGGCCCTGCCGCCCGCCTGCGCCGCGAGCGCGTGCGGGGCTCGACCAGTCGAGCCGCCGGTAGCCCCGCTCCACAGCGCCGGTGTCGGGCCGAGAGGGCCGCGTCGAGCTGCTCGGCGTTCAGGTGGCGCTGGTCGGGCGCCGCTCGTACTCGGTCAGCTCGTGCGCCATCGCGACGACGGCCGGCACGTCCTCGGGACGTGCCGGCCGTACTGTCGGGGTGGGGCCGGCGGTCACGCCTGCTTGGTCTCCCAGAAGATCTTCGAGATCTCATCGATCTTCGTCAGCAGCTCGTCGGCCTTGGCCGGGTCCACGCTGCCCTTGGCGCCGCTGGCGCCGGCCAGCTTGGTTGCCTCGTTGAACAGGGTGTGCAGGTTCGGGTACTTCTCGAAGTGGGCCGGCTTGAAGTAGTCCGTCCACAGCACCCACAGGTGGTGCTTGACCAGCTCGGCGCGCTGCTCCTTGATGATCAGCGCCCGGGTGCGGAACTCGGCGTCGGTGTTCGCCTGGTACTTCTCGGCGATCGCCTTGACCGACTCGGCTTCGATCCGGGCCTGGGCCGGGTCGTAGATGCCGCACGGCAGGTCGCAGTGGGCGCTGGCGGTGACGCTCGGCGTGAAGATGCGCAGAAGTCGCATCGGGATCCTCCATGTGAAGTTTGCGATGATCCAAGACGACATTACTCCTGGACATGCTCCCCGGCGGGGCGGAGGTGAAACCCGGGTGCGCCCCGACGAACCTCGGGCCGTGGACCGGCTGCGCGGGCCGCTCGCCGCCGTGCTGGTGGTCGGTCCGTCGATGGTCCCCACCCTGCGTCACGGCGATGCGGTGCTGGTCCGCCGGGGCGGCCGCCCGGTCCGCGCCGGCGACGTCGTGGTCGCCGTCTTCCGCAGTCGCCCGGAGCTGCTGGTGGTCAAGCGCGCGGTCCGTCCGCAGGACGGCGGCTGGTGGGTACGCGGCGACAACGACCTGATCACTGATGACTCCCGGGCGTACGGCGTGGCCGATGTGCAGGGCCGGGTGGTGGCCCGGTACTGGCCCCGGCCGGGCCGGCTGCGCCGCCCCTGAGCTACTCCCGAGTATGACCCTACTCACATCAGGGGTGCACCGCCGACACTATGCTCGGCGGGTGCCCGGGTGACCCCCCGCACCGCGTACCGCCGCTTGTCGCCTCACCTCGCGCCTGAGCCGGACGCTCCATCTGTTCGACAGATCCTGGAGTCACCATGTCTTCGTCCATCGTGGATCCCGCCGATCCCGTCTTCCGACTGCACGCCGGCGGCAAGATGGCCGTCGCCTCCACCGTCCCGCTGACCAGCCGGGAGGATCTCTCCCTCGCGTACACCCCCGGGGTGGCCCGGGTGTGCGAGGCGATCGCCGCCGACCCGGCCCTGGTTGACGACTACACCTGGGTGGGGCACACCGTCGCGGTCGTCACCGACGGGTCGGCCGTGCTCGGTCTGGGCAACATCGGCCCGCGTGCGGCGCTGCCGGTGATGGAGGGCAAGGCGGTGCTGTTCAAGCAGTTCGGCGGCGTGGACGCGGTGCCTATCTGCCTGGACACCCAGGACGTGGACGAGATCGTCGCGGTGGTGAAGGCCCTCGCCCCCTCGTTCGGCGGGATCAACCTGGAGGACATCAGCGCGCCGCGGTGCTTCGAGGTGGAGCGCCGGCTCGACGAGGCGCTGCCCATCCCGGTCTTCCACGACGACCAGCACGGCACCGCGATCGTCGTGCTCGCCGCGCTGCGCAACGCCGCCGCCCTGCTCAACCGCAAGCTCGGCGACCTGCGGGTGACGGTCAGCGGCGCGGGCGCGGCCGGGGTGGCGGTGACCCGGATGCTGATCGCCGGGGGAGTGGACCCGGCGCGGGTGGTGGTCTGCGACTCGAAGGGGATCATCGGCCGGCACCGGACCGAGCTCACCGGCACCAAGGCCGCCCTCGCGGCCGACACCAACGCCGCGGGCCGCCGGGGCGACGTCACCGAGGCCCTGCGCGGCGCGGACGTGCTGATCGGCGTCTCCGGCGGGCAGATCCCGGAGGAGGCGGTGGCCGGGATGGCCCCCGGCGGCATCGTCTTCGCGCTGGCCAACCCCACCCCCGAGGTGCACCCCGAGGTGGCCGCCCGGCACGTCGCGGTGGTCGCGACCGGCCGCAGCGACTACCCCAACCAGATCAACAACGTGCTGGCCTTCCCCGGGGTCTTCCGGGGCGCGCTGGACGCCCGGGCCACTCGGATCACCGAGGGGATGAAGGTGGCCGCCGCCGACGCGATCGCCGGCGTGGTCGCCGAGGCACTGACCGCCGACGCGATCGTGCCGTCCCCGTTGGACCCGCGGGTCGCCCCCGCGGTGGCCGAGGCCGTCGCCGAGGCCGCCCGCCGCGACGGCGTCGCCCGCGCCTGAGACGGGACGACGGGCCCCTTCGCTGCCATCCGGTCTGAGAAGGGGCCCTTCTTGACATGCCCGCTCCTTGCTACGGTGCGGATCATGCGTGCCGCCTTCGCGTCGAGCTTCGACGCCGACAACCCGCTCTCCGCGCTGACCGTCGGCGAGCGTCCCGAGCCGATCCACCCCGAGGACGACTGGGTCACCGTGCAGCTGCGGGCCAGCTCGCTCAACCACCACGACCTGTGGTCGCTGCGCGGCGTGGGGCTCGGCGCGGACCGGCTGCCGATGATCCTCGGCTGCGACGCCGTCGGCACCGACCCGGACGGCAACGAGGTCGTGGTCTACCCGCTGATCGCCGACCCGGGCGACCCGCGCGGCATGTCCATCCTCTCCGAGCACTTTCAAGGAACCCTCGCCGAGCGGGTGGCCGTACCCCGGATGAACCTGCTGCCCCTGCCGGGCGGCGTGTCCGCGACGGACGCCGCCTGCCTGCCCACCGCGTGGCTCACCGCCTGGCGGATGCTGACCACCAAGGGCCGGGTGGAGGACGCCGAGTCGGTGCTGGTCCAGGGCGCGGGCGGCGGCGTCGCCACGGCGGCCGTCGCGCTCGCCGTCGCGCTCGGCAAGCGGGTGTACGCGACCAGCCGCCACCCCGGCAAGCGGGAGCGGATCACCGAGCTGGGGGCGACCGCGCTGGAGCCCGGCGCCCGGCTCCCGGAGCGGGTCGACGTGGTGGTCGAGACGGTCGGGGCGGCCACCTTCGACCACTCCCTGAAGTCGGCCGCGCCGATGGCCCGGATCGTGGTCTCCGGGGCGACCGCCGGGCACGAGCCGAAGGTCAACCTGCGCCGGGTCTTCGCCATGCAACTGGAGATCCTCGGCACCTCGATGGGCACTCCGGGCGAGCTGGCCGAGCTACTGGCGTTCTGCGCCGAGCACGACGTGCGCCCGGTGGTGGACAGCGTGGTGCCGTTCAGCCGCGTCGAGGAGGCCTTCGCCCGACTGCACTCGGGCGACGCCTTCGGCAAGATCGTCATCGACCACTCGGCCTGATCGACCACGCGGCGGGAGGGGGCTCACAGCCGGTCGTCGAGGGTGGCGAGGCCACCCCGGACGGCCTCGGCCGGCAGCCGGCCCTTGGCCGCCGCGTCGCCGTACAGGGTCCAGCGGAGGAACTCGACGGTGGTGTCCGAGACCACCCGCAGGGCCGCCCCGTCGGTGAGCAGGGCGCGGCCGTGGTCGCCCTTCGGCAGGCTCAGCATCGCCTTGGGCCAGGGCACCCTGTCGTACGCCGCCCGGCCCGACGCGTAGCCGACCACCTCGTCGGCCTCGCCGTGCACGAAGAGCTGCGGCGCGGCGGCCCCGGCGAACGCCGTGCCCACGCCCAGGGCGGTGCCGGCGAAGACCACCCCGGCGTCCAGCCGGTCGTCCCGCCCGGCGGTGAACAGGCCGATCGTGGTCACCCCGCCGGCCGAGTGCCCCGCCGCGGCCACCCGGTCGGTGGCGAGCCGGCCGCGCAGCGGGTCGCCCGCCTTCGCGTCCAGGGCGAGCACCCGGGTCAGCGCGTACGACACGTCGGCGGGCTGGTTGAGCACGTCCAGCACGTTGCCGTCGCCGCCCCGAGCGGTGTGCGGGAAGGTCGGCGCGGCCACCACGAGACCGGCCTTCGCCCACCGGGCGAGCAGGGTGGCGTAGTCGTCCGGCCGGCCGTTCAGGCCGTGGCTGAACATCACCACGGGGAACCGGCCGGCGGCGGCGGGCGTGGACCGCTCGGGCGTCCCGCCGGCCGCGCCCCGGGCCGGGTACCAGATGGTCACCGGCAGCGGCCGGTCGCCGCCGCGGTTGAGCTTGAGCTGGCGTACGCCGACCGCGAAGGACCCGCCCGGCGCGGTGCCGGCGGGCACGCCCGGCGCCGGGGTGGTGGCCTTCGGCGGCTCCACCGGATCAACGCCGCGCCCGGCCGGCCCGGCGTTGCCCGAGCAGCCGCTCAGGACTGCGGCGAGCAGGGCGGCGGCCAGCAGAGCGGCCGTGCGGCGACGGGGCATGAACCCGATTGTGCCTCGCCGGGTGAGGCGACCGGCCGGCATCGCCCGCAGACGAGCGGCCGATCACCCGGGGTGCGGGGGCGGGGCCGCCGGTCCGGTCGCCCCCACCGGACGCGTGGCGGCTGCGCGCAGGCGGGCGATGTCGGCGACGTCCTTCGGGCGACGGGGCCGCTGCGGCATCCAGATCGGGTACATCTCCTTGAACTCGATCTGGGCGGCCACGGAGATGATCGGCGCGGTCAGGTCGCCGATCCGGCCGGGCGGCCCGTCGAGCATGCCTTCCGGCAGCGGCGTCCCCGCCCAGGGCCCGCCGCCCACGACCACCCGCCCCGACGTGTCCCGAGCCAGGTACGCGAAGCTCAGCTCGACGTCGTCCCGCAGCAGGTCGAGCTGCGTGTCGACGGGCACCCGGGGATCCACCCGCCAGCCCCGGCCGAGCAGCGCGGCGGACAGCCGGTCGACGTCGTCCCGCCAGCAGTACCAGTCGACGTCGAGGTGCGGCCGGGTCACCTCGCCGAGGTGGAAGTCCATCGCCCACCCACCCCGCAGCCACACCCCCGTCCCACCCTCCAGAGCCACCTCCAGCACCTCGCCGATCGCCCCCACCTGCCGCCCCTCCACGCCCACCCCTCCCATCACCCACCCGCTTGGGTGGGGAGGCGGGAGAGCCAGGTGGTGTGGGGGGAGCGGGCGATGGTGGGGAGGCGGTGGAGGGCGGTGGCGTCGCCGTAGAGGGTCCAGCGGAGGAAGTCCGTGGTGACGGCGAGAACCTGGGGGAATCCGGGGTGGCCGGGGGTCAGGTATGCGCCGTGGCCCTGGCCGGTGACGGTGAGGAACGCGGCCGGGCCGGGCGTCCGGGCGTACGCGGCCCGGCCGACGGTCACCGGCACCACCGGATCGGCGCCGCCGTGCACGAACAGCACCGGCGCGGAGGGACCGGCGAACGCGCCGGCCAGACCGCCCCCGGCGATCACGACGCCCGCCCGCAGCCGGGAAGAGTGCCCGGAGGTGAGCATCCCGGCGGTGGTGAACCCGCCCGCCGAGTGCCCGGCCGCCGCGAAGCGGGCGACGTCCAGGTGGCCGGCGAGCGGGTCGCCCCGGCGGGCGTCGAGGCGGACCAGGTGCCGGATCAGCCGCCAGCCGTCGGCCGGCTGGTTGCGCACGTCCGCCCGGGTGAACCGGGCCGCACCGCGCCGGGTGCGCGGGTACGCCGGAGCGGCCACCACGAACCCGGCGGCGGCCCACCGGGTGGTCAGCGGGGCGTGCAGTTCGGGGAGGCTGTGCAGCCCGTGGCTGAACACGACGACCGGGAACCGGCCCCGGGCGACCCCGCCGGGGCCAGCCGGATACCAGACGGTCACCGGCAGCGGGCGCGCACCGGCCGGGTCGAGCGTGAACGTCCGCACCCCGACCGGGTACGCCCCGGCGGGCGCGGACCGGGCGGGCGGTTCCCCGCCGCTGGCGGCGGCGGTGGCCGGGCCACAGCCGGCCAGCAGCGCCGTCATCAGCACGGCGACCAGCCGTCGAACCCCCACGCCACTACGTTAGGCGGCCCGGGGGCGGCGCGGCCCCGCCGTCCGGACCGGTCGGCGAAGCCACCCGGCGGGGGCGGTTCCCCCCATCGGGCGGTCCTGCGGCGTTTCGCCCGCGTGGGGGCGGTTCGGCCGGACGGCCCTGGCTATGGTCTGACCCATGTCTGACAAGTACCTGGACCCGAGCGGCAACACAGAGCAGTTCCGGGCGTTCGCCCACGCGCCGGAGGCCGGTGCCCCGACCACCCCGGCGGCGTCCCAGGTGCCCCTGGTCGGCGGTGCCGCGGTCGTCGCGGTGGTGCTGGTGGTCCTGGTCGCCTGGCTTGCCCTGGCCTGACCGGCCCAATGAGCCGGCCGTGAACGAGCCGGCCGCGAACGAGCCGGCCCAGCGGAGGCTCGGTTGTGGCCTGGCCGGGTCGGGTCAGTGGGTCGTCCCGACCACCGCGCGGGTCTCCCGGGCGATCTCGCGCTCCTCGTCGGTGCCGATCACGCAGACGGCGACCTCCGTGCCGTCCGGGGAGATCACCCGGTCGCCGCTGCCCGCATTGCGCCCCGGGTCGACGGCGATGCCGAGCCGTTCCAGGCCGGCCAGCGCGGCGGTCCGCACCGCGGCGGCGTGCTCGCCCACCCCGGCGGTGAAGGTGACCGCGTCCACCCGCCCGAGCAGGGCGTAGTACGCCCCGACGTACCCGGTGATCCGGCGGCGGTAGACGTCGAAGGCGAGTGCGGCGGCCGGATCACCGGCGTCGCGGCGGGCCAGCACCTCGCGCATGTCGTTCACCCCGGTCAGGCCGAGCAGGCCGCTGCGGTGGTTGAGCAGGTCGTCGATCTCGTCCACCCCCATCCCGGCCTCGCGGCGCAGGTGGAAGATGATCGTCGGGTCGAGGTCGCCGCTGCGGGTGCCCATCACCAGGCCCTCCAGTGGGGACATCCCCATCGAGGTGGCCACGCTGCGCCCGCCCTGCACGGCGCAGGCGCTCGCCCCGTTGCCCAGGTGCAGGGTGATCGTGTTCAGCTCCTCGTACGGCCGGCCCAGCAGTTCGGCGGTGCGCCGGGAGACGTACGCGTGCGAGGTGCCGTGGAAGCCGTACCGGCGGATGTCGTACCGCTGGGCGGTGTCCCGGTCGATCGCGTAGGTCGCGGCGGCCTCGGGCAGGGTGTGGTGGAACGCGGTGTCGAAGACGGCGGCCTGCGGCACGCCGGGCAGCGCCTCGAGGGCCACCCGAATGCCGGCCAGGTTCGCCGGGTTGTGCAGCGGGGCGAGCGGCACGAGTTCCTCGATCGCCGCGAACACCGCGTCGTCGATCAGCACCGGCTCGGCGAAGCGCCGCCCGCCGTGCACGACCCGGTGCCCGACCGCGACCAGCCCGGCCAGGTCCAGCCGGCCCAGGATCTCCCGGACCGCCGTCTCGTGGTCGGCCGGGCCGCCCCCCGGCTCGCCGACCCGCTCCACCGTCCCGGAGCCGCTGACCTCGTCGCCGTCGTACAGCCGGTACTTCACGGACGACGAGCCGCAGTTGAGGACGAGCACCCGACTCATGACGACTCCCCGGCGGCGGCCTGGATGGCGGTGATCGCGACGGTGTTGACGATGTCCGGGACGGTGGCGCCCCGGGACAGGTCGTTGACCGGCCGGCGCAGGCCCTGCATCACCGGGCCGACGGCCACCGCCCCGGCCGAGCGCTGCACCGCCTTGTACGTGTTGTTGCCCGTGTTCAGGTCCGGGAAGATGAACACGGTGGCCCGCCCGGCGACCGTGCTGTCGGGCAGCTTGGTGGCCGCGACCTTCGGGTCGATCGCCGCGTCGTACTGGACCGGGCCCTCCACCAGCAGCTCCGGGCGGCGCTCGCGGACCAGCCGGGTGGCCGCCGCGACCTTCTCCACGTCCGCCCCCGCCCCGGAGTCCCCGGTCGAGTACGACAGCATCGCCACCCGCGGCTCGATGCCGAACCGGGCGGCGGTGTCGGCCGAGGAGATGGCGATGTCGGCGAGTTGCGCGGCGTCCGGGTCGGGGTTCACCGCGCAGTCGCCGTACACCAGCACCCGGTCGGCGAGCAGCATGAAGAAGACGCTGGAGGCCACCGAGAGCCCGGGCACCGTGCGGATGATCTCGAAGGCGGGGCGGATGGTCGCGGCGGTGGTGTGGGTGGCCCCGGAGACCATCCCGTCGGCGTGCCCGGTGTGCACCATCATCGTGCCGAAGTAGTTCGGCTGGGCGACCACGTCGTGCGCCAGCTCGGCGGTCATGCCCCGGTGGGCGCGCAGCTTCGCGTACGCCTCGGCGAACTCGTCGCGCCACTCGCTGGTCGCCGGGTCGACCACGGTCGCCCCGGCGATGTCGATGCCGAGCTCCCGGGTGCGCCGGGCGACGTCGTCGGTGCGGCCGAGCAGCGTCAGGTCGACCACGCCCCGGCGCAGCAGGATCTCCGCCGCGCGCAGGATCCGCTCCTCCGTGCCCTCCGGCAGCACCAGGTGCCGGCGGGTGGCCCGGGCCCGGTCGATCAGGTCGTACTCGAACATCAGCGGGGTGACCCGCTCGGAGCGGCTGACCCGCAGCCGGCGGGCCAGGTCGTCGGTGTCGACGTTGGCCTCGAACGCGCCGAGCGCGGCCTCCACCTTGCGCGGGTTCGCCACGCTGGGCCGCCCCTCGATCCGGCTGGACGCGGCCACCGTGTCGTAGCTGTCACTGGGCACCGACAGCACCGCCAGGCCGGTGTTCAGCCCCTCGACCAGGCGCATCGCCCTGGGGTCGGGCCGCTCACCGAGGGTGAGCACCAGCCCGGCCACGGAGACCTGGCCGGCCACGTGCGCGGCGCTCGCCGCCACCAGCAGGTCCGCCCGGTCGCCCGGGGTGATCACCAGTGCGCCCTCGGTCAGGTGGTCGAGCAGCGTCGGCACGTGTGCCGCGCCGACCACGTAGTCCAACACGTCGCGGCCGAGCGCGGCGTCGTCGCCGGCCAGCAGGGTGGCGCCGAGCGCCGCCGCCACCTCGGCCACCGTCGGCGCCGACACGGTCGGCACCTCCGGGATGACGTACGCGGGGACGGGCAGCTCGGGCAGCGTCATCACCCCCGGCACCCGGTTGGCGATCACCGCCAGCACCGTCGCGCCCAGGTCCTCCAGGTCGTGGTACGCCCCGCGCGCGGCCGCCGCGATCGCCTCCGGCTCCTGCCCGAAGCCGTCGATCACCGGCACCACCACGCTGCCGAACTCGGTGGCCAGCCGGGCGTTGAAGGCCAGCTCGCGGGGGCCCGCGCCGTCCCCGCCGTCGGCGAAGTCGCTGCCCACCACCACCATCGCCGGGCAGCGCCGTTCGACGTCCCGGTACCGCTCGACGAGCCGGGAGATCAGCTCCTCGCGCCGGCCGTCGGCGACCAGCTCGGTGGCCTCCGCGTAGGTGGCGCCGTGCAGGTCGGCCATCGGCAGGTCGATCCGGTAGCGGTCGGTGAGCAGGGCGAGGATCGGGTCGGGGCCCCGCCCGGCGACCAGGGGCCGGAACGCCCCGATCCGCTCGACCTGTCGGGAAAGGAGCTCGGCGAGGCCGAGCGCGATGGTCGACTTCCCCCCGCCGGAACCCACACTGGTCAGATACACGCTCCGGGCCACGCCCTCACGCTACAAGATCGCCGGCCGCAGCGCCGCCGTCCCCTCCGCGACCTGGGGGATCCTCGTCTCACTCAGGCCGCTGACCAGGGACTTCAGGTCTCTGCGCTCCTAGACTCGCCACTCGTGACCGACCCTCGGACCATCGTCTCGCCCTCGCCCCCGCCCGAGCAGTCGGCCGTCGTGCGGCCCGTGACCGACGGTCCGACGGCCCCACTCTCCGTGACGGACGGTCCGACGGTCGTGGTGCCGACCGTCACCGACGGTCCGACGGCCCTTTTGGCCGCGGTTCCCGACCTGCCGCCGGTCTTCGTCGACCCGAGCGGGCGGCGCGGGACCCGGCTGCGGCGGATCGCGTACGTCGCCGGGCTGGCCGGGCTGGCGTACACCGCGCTGGTCGGGGTGAGCTTCGCCGGGGGGCCGGTGCGCCCGGAGAACGTGCTGCCCTTCGTCGAGTCGACGCAGCGCCCCTGGAAGGCGCCCGCGCCGCCGGCCGCCCCGGCCCCCGCCCCGACGACCGCGAAGCCCACCACGCCGGCCCCCGGCCCGACCCGTGCCACGGCGACCCGGAGCGCGCCCGCCGCCACGCCCTCGTCCCGGCCGTCGTCCCCGGCGGCCGGCAGCCCGCGTCCCAGCCAGAGCGCCGCGTCGCCCCCGGCCACCACGGCGCCTCCGACGACCGTGCCGCCCAGCACCGAGCCACCCACGGCCGTCCCGCCCCCGGTGGTCGACCCACCGGCCCTTCCGGAACAGGACGAGTAGCGTGCGGACAGCCGCTGACCCGTCCACCGGTCGGCCCCCGCCGCCGGCCCGCCGAACCCGCCGTACCCGGCGGGCCCGCCGGTCCGCGCCGCCGCCGAGCTGGGCCCTGTTGGGCGTCCTGCTCGTGGTCCTGGCCGGCGTGCTCTTCGTCGGGGCGTACGCGAACGCCGCCTTCGTCCCCGACCGCGCGCAGCACGACGACGGCCAGGACCGGGTGCCCGCCGAGGTGGTCAACGGCGGCCCGATCGTCAACGCCGCCGACGGCCAGAACCGCTCCTACCGACTGCCCACCCGCACCGTCGCGCTCACCTTCGACGACGGTCCCGACCCGAAGTGGACCCGCGAGGTGCTGCGGGTCCTCGACGCCCACCAGGTGAAGGGCACCTTCTTCGTGGTCGGGTCGCAGGCCGCCCGGCACCCCGAACTGGTGCGGGAACTGGTCGCCGGCGGGCACGAGGTCGGCGTGCACACCTTCACCCATCCCGACCTGACCACGCTGCCCGGCTGGCGTCGACGGATGGAGTACGCCCAGACCCAGCTCGCGCTCGCCGGCGCGGCCGGGGTCCGATCCTCGCTGATGCGGTTCCCGTACTCCTCGCACGCCGACGCGATCGACGACCGGGACTGGCCGCTGGTCACCGAGGCCGGCGAGCTGGGCTACCTCACCGTGCTCAACGACACCGACAGCCGGGACTGGGCGCTGCCCGGGGTGGACGCCATGCTCGCCAACGCCACGCCGGCCGGCTATTCGGGCGCGATCAGCCTGTGGCACGACGCCGGCGGGGACCGGGCCCAGACCGTCGCAGCCCTGGACCGTTTCATCCCGCTGATGAAGGAACGGGGCTACCGGTTCACCACCGCGACCGAGGGGCTGAACCTGACACTGGCCGCGGCCGGGGTCGACCACCAGGTGACCGGGAACCCGGTCGCGTCCAGGGCGGAACGGTGGCAGGGCCGGATGCTGGTCTGGGCGGTGCGGGGCGCCGACCGCACGCTCACCCTCTTCGGCGTGCTCTTCGTGCTCGTCGGCGTGCTCACCGTCGGCCGCACCGTCCTGCTGCTCCTGCTCGCCGGGCGGCACGCCCGGCGCCGCCGGGCCCGGGACTGGACCTGGGGACCGCCGGTGACCGAGCCGGTGTCGGTGATCGTCCCCGCGTACAACGAGAAGGAGGGGATCGCCGCGGCGGTCCGGTCGCTGGCCACCGGCGACCACCCCGGGGGCATCGAGGTCGTCGTGGTCGACGACGGCTCGACGGACGGGACCGCCGACATCGCCGAAGGGCTCGGCCTGCCGAACGTCCGGGTCGTGCGCAAGCCGAACGGCGGCAAGCCGAGCGCGTTGAACACCGGCGTGGCGCTGGCCCGCCACGAGTTGCTGGTGCTGGTCGACGGCGACACCGTCTTCGAGCCGGACGCCGTGCGCCAGCTGGTCCAGCCGTTCGCCGACCCGCAGGTGGGCGCGGTCGCCGGCAACGTCAAGGTGGGCAACCGGGACAGCCTGATCGCCAAGTGGCAGCACATCGAGTACGTCATCGGGTTCAACCTCGACCGCCGCCTCTACGAGACCCTGCGGTGCATGTCGACGGTGCCCGGCGCGATCGGCGGGTTCCGCCGGCAGGCCCTCGTGTACGCCGGCGGGATGACCGACGACACCCTGGCCGAGGACACCGACATCACCATGGCCCTGGGCCGGGCCGGCTGGAAGGTGGTGTACGAGGAGAGGGCCCGGGCGTGGACCGAGGCCCCGGCGACGATGGGCCAGCTGTGGAAGCAGCGCTACCGGTGGAGCTACGGCACCATGCAGGCGATGTGGAAGCACCGCCGTTCACTGCTCGACCACGGCGCGTCCGGCCGGTTCAGCCGCCGTTGCCTGCTGTTCCTGAGCCTGTTCGGGGTGCTGCTGCCGCTGCTGGCGCCGGTGATCGACCTGCTCGCCCTGTACGGCCTGTTCTTCCTCGACCGGACCGCGACGGTGGTGGCCTGGCTGGCCATGCTGGCGGTGCAGTTCCTCACCGCGGTGGTGGCGTTCCGGCTGGACCGGGAGAAGCTGGGTGTGCTCTGGGTGCTGCCGTTGCAGCAGTTCGTCTACCGGCAGCTGATGTACCTGGTGATGATCCAGTCGGTGGTCACCGCGCTGACCGGCGGCCGGCTGGGCTGGCAGAAGCTGCGCCGCACCGGCCTGCGCCCGACCGTCCGCGCCGGGAACGGCTGACGGTCAGCGGACGCGGCGGGCCAGGTCGAGGGCGTACTCGGGCCACCAGACGCCGCTGTCCGGCTCGCCGGGCCGGCAGGCGCCGTCGGACTCGCCCGGGAACTTGACCCAGAGCAGGGCGTCCACCCGGTCCGGGCCGGGGTCGGCCGTGGGCTCCTCGCCGAGCGCCCGGCCCGGCGGGTTGCACCAGCTCGGCGCGCCGCCCACGGTACGGCCCGGGTGCGGGCCGTTGCCGTTGCGGCTGGTGTCGACGACGAACCGGGTCGCCCCGCCGAGCGCGTCGGAGAGCCGGTGACCGTAGCGGACGTTCTCCCCGGTGCCGACGAAGTTCGCCACGTTGAGGGCGAAGCCGGCCGCGTCGGCGATCCCGGCCCGGCGCAGCGCCGCGGCGAGCCGGTCGACGTCGGTGATCCAGCCGGGATGCCCGGCGTCGAGGTACACCCGGGCGCCGCCGGTGCTGCCCAGCACGGCCACCGCGTCCCGCAGCAGCGCGAGCCGGCCGGCGACGTCGGGCACGCAACCGGCCAGGGCGTCCGGTACCGCGCCGGGTTCGAGGACCACGGTGACCGGCCGGCCGGCCACCCCGGCCGCCAGGTCCCGGATCCAGCGCTGGTAGTCCGCCGCGTCCCCGGCGCCGCCGGCCCCGCGCCGGGCGCAGTCGCGGTCCGGCACGTTGTGCACCACCAGCACCGGCGTCTGCCCGGCGACGGCCGCCGCCGTCAGGAAGGCGTCCACCTCGGCGCGGACCTCCGGGTTGCCGGTGAGCCACTTCGCGCTCGGGCGACCGGCGATCGCGCGCAGCGCCTCGGCGTCGGCGGAGCGCCCCTGTGCAGCCCAGCGGTCCGCCTGCGCGCCGGCCGGGTTCGCCTGATCGACGTAGAAGACGGGCGGCAGGGCCGTCGGCGCGGCCCCGCCGTCGTCGTCCGGCCCGGCCCGGGGCGCGGGGTCGGCGCCGCAGCCGGCGAGCAGCAGCGCCAGGGCGACGCCGGCCGCCGCCCCGGCCCTTCGGCGGCTCAGTCCTCGTCCTCGTCGTCCAGGCGGGCCAACCAGGTGGCGAACCGCTCGATCGGCGTCTCGAACTCGGGGTTCAGGTCGACGAAGTCGCGCAGCCGCTCGCCGAGCCACTCCATGCTGACCGACTCCTCGCCCCGGCGCTCGACCAGTTCCTCGATCCCGCGGTCGGTGAAGTACATCCGTACGTCCTCATTCCTGGGCCCGGCCGGCGGCCGGGTCGGGTGGTCCGCCGACGCGAGCGGGGCAGCGGCCCGTCGTGGTGACGGTCGCTGCCCCGCTGCGCGCGGTGCGGTCAGGTCACGGGCGGGGCAGGGCCGCCTCGATCAGCGCGTTCTGCTCGACCTCGTGCATCTTGGCCGAGCCGACGGCAGGGGCGGCGGCGGCCGGGCGGGAGATGCGGCGCAGCCTGATCTCGCTCAGGTGCTCCAGCAGGTTGAGCGCGACGAAGCTCCACGCGCCCTGGTTGGCCGGCTCCTCCTGCACCCAGGCGTAGTCCTCGGCGTTCGGGTACTGCGCCAGGGCGGCCCGGATCTCCTCGACGGGCAGCGGGTAGAGCTGCTCCATCCGGATGATCGCGGTGTCGGTGACGCCCCGGTCGGCCCGGGCCTGGAACAGGTCGTAGTAGACCTTGCCCGAGCAGAGCAGCACCCGCTTCACCTGCTCCGGTGCCGGAGCGGCGGTGTCGCGCAGCACCGGCTGGAAGGTGCCGGTGGTGAAGTCCTCGACCGGGGACACGCAGAGCTTGTGCCGCAGCAGCGACTTCGGCGTGAACACCACCAGCGGCTTGCGCTTGGGCGACAGCGCCTGGCGGCGCAGCAGGTGGAAGTAGCTCGCCGGGGTGGTCGGGATGGCCACCCGCATGTTGTCCTCGGCGCAGAGCTGAAGGAACCGTTCCGGGCGGCCGGAGGTGTGGTCCGGGCCCTGACCCTCGTGGCCGTGCGGCAGCAGCAGGGTGACCGCGGAGCGCTGGCCCCACTTCACCTCGCCGGAGGAGATGAACTCGTCGATCACCGACTGGGCGCCGTTGACGAAGTCGCCGAACTGGGCCTCCCAGGCGACCAGCGCGTTGATGTTCTCCACCGAGTAGCCGTACTCGAAGCCCATCGCCGCGTACTCGCTGAGCAGCGAGTCGTGCACGAAGAACCGGGACCGCTCGCCGTCGGCGGTGAGCGACTGCAACGGCAGGTGGTCGGCGCCGGTCTTGGCGTCCACCACGGACGCGTGCCGCTGCACGAACGTGCCACGGCGCGAGTCCTGCCCGGCGAGCCGGACGGTGACCCCGTCGTGCAGCAGTGCGCCGAGGGCGATGATCTCGCCGAAGCCCCAGTCGATGTTGCCCTCGACGGACATCTTGGCCCGCCGGTCGAGCAACTGCTGGATCCGCTTGTGCGGGGTGAAGCCCTCCGGCAGGTTGATGTGGGCGTCGCCGACCGCCTTGACCACGTCGACGCTGGTGGCGGTCTCCACCTGCGGCTCCGGCTCGTCCTCGCGGCGCTGTCGGGCCGGCTGCTTCGGTGCCGAGGCGGCGTCCCGGGTGGCCTTGAAGACCCGCTCCAGCTGCGACTGGTAGTCGCGCAGCAGCTCCTCCGCGTCCTCCACGGTGATGTCGCCCCGGCCGATCAGCTCCTCGGTGTACAGCTTCCGGACCGACCGCTTCGAGTCGATGATCTTGTACATCTGCGGGTTGGACATCGACGGGTCGTCACCCTCGTTGTGCCCGCGCCGGCGGTAGCAGACCATGTCGATGACGACGTCCTTGTTGAACGCCTGCCGGTACTCGAACGCCAGCCGGGCGACCCGGACCACGGCCTCGGGGTCGTCGCCGTTGACGTGCAGGATCGGCGCCTCGATCATCCGGGCCACGTCGGTGCTGTAGAGGCTGGACCGGGAGTGCTCCGGTGCGGTGGTGAAGCCGACCTGGTTGTTGACCACCACGTGCACCGTGCCCCCGGTGCGGTAGCCGCGCAGCTGCGACAGGTTCAGCGTCTCGGCGACCACACCCTGGCCGGCGAAGGCGGCGTCACCGTGCACCGCCAGCGGCAGCACCGTGTACCCCTCCAGCTTGAGGTCGATCCGGTCCTGCTTGGCCCGGACGATGCCCTCCAGCACCGGGTCGACGGCCTCCAGGTGCGACGGGTTCGCCACCACCGACACCTTGACGGCGTGCTCGCCGTCCGGGGTGGTGAACTTGCCGTTCTGGCCGAGGTGGTACTTCACGTCGCCCGAGCCCTGGGTGGAGCGCGGGTCGAGGTGCCCCTCGAACTCCGAGAAGATCTTCTCGTACGGCTTGCCGACGATGTTGGCCAGCACGTTGAGCCGGCCGCGGTGGGCCATGCCGATGACGACCTCGTCGAGCCCCGCCTCGGCGGAGGACTCCAGCACCTCGCCGAGCAGCGGGATCAGCGACTCGCCGCCCTCCAGCGAGAAGCGCTTCTGGCCGACGTACTTGGTCTGCAGGAAGGTCTCGAACGCCTCGGCGGCGTTGAGCCGGTTGAGCACGTGCTTCTGCTCGTCGGTGCTGGGCTTCTCGTACTTGCGCTCGATCCGCTCCTGGATCCAGCGCCGCTCCTCCGGGTCCTGGATGTGCATGTACTCCACGCCGACCCGGCGGCAGTACGAGTCGCGCAGCACGCCGAGGATGCTCCGCAGCTTCATCCGCTGCTTGCCGGCGAAGCCGTTGACCGGGAAGACCCGGTCGAGGTCCCACAGGGTCAGCCCGTGCTGGAGCACGTCCAGGTCCGGGTGCTTGCGGATCTTGAATTCCAGCGGGTCGGTGTCGGCCATCAGGTGGCCGCGCACCCGGTACGCGTGGATCAGCTCGTGCACCCGCGCGGTCTTGTTGATCTGGCCCTCGGAGTCGACCGCGACGTCCCGCATCCAGCGCACCGGCTCGTACGGGATGCGCAGCGAGGTGAAGATCTGGTCGTAGAAGGCGTGCTCGCCGAGCAGCAGCTCGTGCATGACCTTGAGGAACTCGCCGGACTGCGCGCCCTGGATGATCCGGTGGTCGTACGTGCTGGTCAGGGTGATGATCTTGCTGACGGCCAGCTCGGCCAGGGTGGCCTCGCTCATCCCCTGGTACGGCGCCGGGTACTCCATGGCGCCGACGCCGATGATGGCGCTCTGCCCGGCCATCAGGCGCGGGATCGAGTGCACCGTGCCGATGCCGCCCGGGTTGGTCAGCGAGATCGTGGTGCCGGAGTAGTCGTCCATGGTCAGCTCGTTGCGGCGGGCGCGACGGACCACGTCCTCGTACGCCTGCCAGAACTGCCGGAAGTCCATCCGCTCGCAGCCCTTGATCGACGGGACCACGAGGTTGCGGGAGCCGTCGGGCTTGGCCAGGTCGATCGCGATGCCCAGGTTGACGTGCTCGGGGCGGACCATCGCCGGCTTGCCGTTGACCTCGGCGAAGGAATTGTTCATCTCCGGGTGCTCGACGAGCGCCCGGACCATCGCGTACCCGATCAGGTGGGTGAAGCTGACCTTGCCACCTCGCCCGCGGGCGAGGTGGTTGTTGACCACGATGCGGTTGTCCACCAGCAGCTTGGCCGGGACGGACCGCACGCTCGTCGCGGTCGGCACGCTCAGCGAGGCGTCCATGTTCTGGACGATCTTCGCGGCGACGCCCCGCAGCGGAGTGGTCTGCGGGCCGGAGACGGCCGGCTTCGCCGGGGCGGCCTTGGCGGGCGCGGCGGGCTTCGCGGCCGGGGTGGGCTTCGCGGGCGCGGCCTTCGCCGGGGCCGGCTGCGCGGCGGGCTTCGGAGCCGGCTCCGCCTTCGGTGCGGCCGGCTCCGCCTTCGCAACCGGCTGGGCGACGGCGGCTGCGGCCTCCTGCTGCCCGGCGGGCTCCGGCGCGGCGGCAGCCGCCTTGTCGGCCTTGCCGTCGGGGCGCGGTGTGGCGGCGCCTGGCGCCGGCCGATAGTCGGCGAAGAAGTCATGCCAGGCCGAATCGACGCTGCTTGGGTCGGCGAGGTATCGCTGGTACATCTCCTCGACGATCCACTCGTTCGGGCCGAAACCCGCCAGTGGGTTCTCCTGCGAAGTCTGCTGGGTCGACACGGCCGGTAATCGCCTCTTTCACGCGGGTTTGTGTGTCACGCGGTGTCAGCCGTTGCCCGGTACGCGGGTGGACGGGAGACGGCCCCCAGGCTACGCCGTAGGAACACGCTAGGCATTTCCGGCTCCGGCGCGTGGTCCGTTTCACAGAAGATGCAGAAGTCCGGTCGACGCCGCGTGTTCAGTTGACCGCCGGCTGGAACGGGCCCGGGCCCCCGGGGGGGGGGGGTGGGGGGGCCCCCCCCCCCGGGGGGGGGGGGGGGGGGGCGCCCGGGGGCCGCGGGGGCCCCCCCCCCCGCGGGGCGGGCCCCCCCCCCCCCCCCCCCCCCCCGCCC
>NZ_JBIATC010000001.1:771244-986744 GCF_042891255.1 Micromonospora sp. NPDC001898
GCCGTACCCCACCTACTCTGCCCCCCCCCGCCCCCCCCCCCGGGCGGGCCGGGCCCCCCCCCGCCCCGCCCCCCCGGGGCGCGGCGGGGCCCCCCCCCCCCCCCCCCCCGGGGCCGGGTCGTCGCGGTCTGCCGCAGGCGTCAGGAGATGTCCCGCCGCCGGATGGTGAGGGCGCCGATCAGGCCGGCCAGCACGGCGTACCCGATCAGCACAGCCGCCCCCACCCAGCGGGGCGGGTTGCCCGGGATGTCGACTCCGCTGACCATCAGCGACGACGCCAGCGAGGGCACCACCACCTGGAGCTTGTTGATCCACTCGCCGTACCTGGAGGCCAGGAGGCTCAGCACGGCGACGGCCCCGATCGAGCCGCCCAGGTAGAGCAGGATGCCGGTGACCGTCGCGCCGATCTGGCTGCGGATCAGCACCCCGATCCCGACGCCCAGCACCGACCAGAGCAGGTACGCCAACGCGTTCAGGCCGATCGCCCGCCAGACCGCGCCGCTGCCGAACTGGGCGCCGACGTCCACGCTGTTCAGGACCAGCGCGCCGAACACCAGGTTGAGCGCGGTGGTGACCAGCCAGAACAGCATCGCGATCGTGGCCCCGGCGACCAGCTTCGCCACCATCACCGCCGTGCGGTGCGGCACCGTGAGGAACGTGGTGGTCACCGTCTGGTGGAAGAACTCGCTGGTCACCACGATGATGCCCAGCAGCATCATGATGAGCAGCCCGAAGAACTGGCCGTTGGTGTAGATGTTGGCGGCCAGGCTGTCCACCGACTGCACGGCCTGGATCTGGTCGGCCTGCTCGGCCGGCACGTCTTCGAAGCCCCCGCTGGCCAGCGCGTCGGTCTGCAGCCAGTTGAACAGCAGGGCGAGGGCCCACAGCGGTAGCGAGATGAGCCCGAAGATCCACCAGGTGCTGGTGGTCCGGATCTTGAGCAGCTCGGATCGGACGAGGTTCATCGGATGCCCGCCTTTCCGGCCGTCAGCTCCAGGAAGACCCGTTCCAGGTCGGGTCGTTCCGGGGTCAGTTCGTGCAGCTCCACCTTCGCGGCCAGGGCGGCCTTGCCGATGGCCGGGGCGTCCAACCCACCGATCAGGAGCACGCCGTGCTCGTCGGTCTCCACCGTGGCGGACTGATGGAGCAGCGCCGCGACCAGCTCCTCGGCCTGCGGGGTGCGCACCCGCACCCGGCCGCCCTGCGCCATCGAGCCGAGCACCTGCTCGACCGGTCCCTGCCGGATCAACTTGCCGGCCGCGATGATCACCACGTCGTCGGCGAGCAGCTGCATCTCCGACAGCAGGTGGCTGGAGACCAGCACCGTGCGGCCCTCGTGGGCCAGGCCCTTGAGGAAGCCACGCATCCACCGGATGCCCTCGGGGTCGAGCCCGTTCGCCGGCTCGTCGAGGATCAGCACCTGGGGGTCGCCGAGCATCGCGGCGGCGATGCCGAGGCGCTGCTTCATGCCCAGTGAGTAGCCCTTGAACTTGCGCTTCGCCGCCGGGGTCAGCCCGACCAGGGCGAGGACCTCGTCGGCACGCTGCTTCGGCAGCCCGGCCGCCGCGCAGATCACCCGCAGGTGGTTGATCCCGGTACGGCCCTTGTGCGCGCTGGACGCCTCCAGCACCGCGCCGACGTGGCGCAGCGGGTCGGCCAGGTCGACGTACCGCTGGCCGCCGATGGTCGCGCCGCCGCTGCTCGGGGTGACCAGGTTCAGCAGCATGCGCAGCGTCGTGGTCTTGCCGGCGCCGTTCGGGCCGAGGAAGCCGGTCACCCGCCCCGATGCGACCGTGAACGACAGATTGTCGACCGCCCGGACGTTCTTGTACTGCTTCGTCAGGCCGGACACCACGATCTGACCGCTGCCGATGGTGGGGCTTCGCTGCCCGTCAGACATCGTTCTCCTCCCGTGCGTGGCGCGTGGACGCGCCGACGTGTGCGGCGCTGTTGCGGATGCGCCGTCGCACAGCGTGGCAAGACGGCGCAACCAGGTCAATCAGGCGCGACACCTACACCCGACTCCGTCTCAGGCAGGAGGGCATCCTCCCCAGGGACGAGGCCGCCCGCCTCGCCCCGCCGCCGGTCACGCCCCGGGCAGCGCGATCCAGGTGGCCCGGGCGCGGCCCAGCAGGCGGCCGTCGGGGCCGTACAGGGCGGTGCGGACCAGCGCCTTGCGCCCCCGGGCGTCGTCCGCCACGCCGGTGACCACGCACTCGTCGCCCGGGGCCGGCAGCGCGTCCAGCACGGCGGCGATCCGGCCGAGCACGTACGGGCGGCCGGGGCCGATCACGGCCCAACCCCCGGAGCAGTCCAGCGCCGCCCAGACCGTCTCGACAGTGACCTCGGCCGGGGCGGTGAACGGCGCGGCCGTCCGCCCGTCCGGCAGCCGGCCGGGGAAGATCCGCAGGCCGTCGACCCGGTCCGGCCCGCAGACGTAGCAGCCGGGAAAAGGATGCTCGGCCAGCCCGGGGTACGCCGCCGCGGCGGCCCGCGCCGTGCCGAGGTCCACCGGCGGCACCGCTTCCGGGGCGTCCCCGGCCGGCCGCACCTCGGCGACCAGCCGGCCACCGGGGTCGCGGACCTCCCCGCCGGCCACGGTCAGCGGGGTCTCCAGCGGCGGCGGCTGCCGCAGCGTCACCTCGACCGGCCCGTCGTGCCCGGTGGCGGCGGCGAGGGCGGCGGCGGTCCAGCCGCCGTTGCCCGAGCCGGGCGGACCGTTGAACCGCGCCGGGATGATCACTGTCATGGACGGTCCTCCTGTCGTCTCCGGTGACGTGGACCACCCTCTCATCCCGGTCCGGGCCGATCGCCCGGTGGCGTCCGCCGGACGCCTTCCCGACACGCGACAGTCTTGTTCAGTCGCGATGTATCGCGTTATGCTCTCCTCGTGGACGCGCCGCTCGGGCACGTCCGGGCGGGGAGGAAACCATGGCCAGCTGGACCGTCGACAGCCCACGGCGGCTCACCCTGGACGAGCCGGTCACCTCGCTGAAGGTCGACCTGGTCGCCGGGCGGCTCAACGTGGTCGGCACGGACGGGCCGGCCCGGGTGGACGTCACCCGGATCAGCCGTCGGCCGGTGATCGTCGAGCACCGGGACGGTGTGCTGACCGTCCGGCACGAACGGCGCCCGAGGATGCCCGGGATGCTGTGGTGGCTCGGTCGGCTCGGCCGGCGTTTCCGGGCCGACGTCTCGATCGCCGTCCCCGCCGAGGTGCCGGCCGACCTGACCCTGGTCGTCGGTCCGCTGGTCGCCTCGGGCCTGCGCCGGCAGACCCAGGCCAAGGTCACGACGGGGCAGATCACCCTGATGGGCGTCCGTGGCCGGACCACCGCGAAGATCGTTTCCGGGTCGGTGGAGGCGTTGGGGGCCGCCGGTGACCTGAGCCTGGAGACCGTCTCCGGCGAGGTGGTCCTCGCCGACAGCGCCACCGCCACCGTCCGCGCGCACACCGTCTCCGGCGAGATCACCTGCGACCTGGACAATCCGCGCGGCGGGGAGATCCAGCTCAGCACCATCTCCGGCGCCATCACCGTCCGGGTCCGCCGGGACAGCGACCTCTCCGTGCGCCTGCACACCACCGCCGGCCGGATCACCAGCGGCTTCCCCGAGGTGCGCGACCGGGCCGGGCTGGGCGGCATGCGGGAGAGCGAGGGGGTCATCGGCACGGGCGCGGGTAAGCTCTGGGCGTCCGCGACCTCCGGCAGCATCGCGCTGCTCGCCCGCCCGGTCGACGACGAGAATGAGGAGCTGCCGTGACCGCCGTGTTCAGCCACGGGCGGCTCCGGCTCTACCTGCTCAAGCTCCTCGACGACGGCCCCAAGCACGGGTACGAGCTGATCCGCCTGCTGGAGGACCGTTTCCTCGGCCTGTACGCGCCCAGCGCCGGCACCGTCTATCCCCGGCTCCAGCGGCTGGAGGTCGAGGGGCTGGTGACCCACACCGCCGCCGGTGGCCGCAAGGTCTACGAGATCACCGAGGCGGGCCGGGCCGAGCTGCGCCAGCGGGCCGGCGAGTTGGCCACCCTGGAGTCCGACATCAGCGCCTCGGTAGCGGACCTCTCCGCCCTGGCCGGCGAGATCCGCTCCGAGGTGCGCGGCTCGATCCACGACCTCAAGCGGGAGCTGCGCGAGGCCACCCGGCAGACCCGGCGTACCAGGTGGGAGCCGCCCCCGGGCCCGGCGCGGCCGACCGGCCCGGCGGGGGAGTCGCCCCTGCTGGCCGAGTTCGACCAGCGGCTGGCCGCGTTCACCGTCGAGGTCGGTGGCCTGGTCCGCGCCGGCCGGCTCAGTGACGCCCAGCTCCGCACGGCGATCCGGGCGCTCGACGGTGCCCTGGACGGGCTGCGCCACCTGCTGCGCTGACGGCCCGGGCGGCGCTCTCAGGGTTTTTCCAGCAACCGCCCAGCGTGGGCGCAGCCATGTCACGGATGATGGACGGCATGGCCGCTACCCAGACCGAGGCGCGACTGCTCGTCGTCGAGGACGACCCCAACATCCTCGAACTGCTCTCCGCGAGCCTCCGCTTCGCCGGCTTCGACGTGGCCACCGCGACCAGCGGGAGCGCCGCGCTCAGCGCCGCCAAGGACCACCGCCCCGACCTGGTGGTCCTCGACGTGATGCTGCCCGACCTCGACGGGTTCGAGGTCATCCGGATGCTCCGCGAGGGCGGCACGCGTACCCCGGTGGTCTTCCTGACCGCCCGCGACGCCACCGACGACAAGATCCGTGGCCTGACGCTGGGCGGCGACGACTACGTCACCAAGCCGTTCAGCCTGGAGGAACTGACCGCCCGGATCCGGGCCGTGCTCCGCCGGACGGCCAGCGGCGAGCAGGCCCCGTCCCGGCTCACCTTCGCCGACCTGGAGCTGGACGAGGAGACCCACGAGGTGCACCGGTCCGGGCAGCGGGTGCAGCTCTCGCCGACCGAGTTCAAGCTGCTGCGGTACCTGATGCTCAACGCCAACCGGGTGCTGTCCAAGGCGCAGATCCTCGACCACGTGTGGAACTACGACTTCCGGGGCGACGACAACATCGTCGAGTCGTACATCTCCTACCTGCGACGCAAGGTCGACAACACCCAGCCCCGGCTGATCCACACCCTGCGTGGAGTGGGGTACGTCCTGCGCAAGCCGGCGGCGTGAACGCCGTCGCCCAGGCGAAGGGGCGGCTGCGGAGCGTACCGCTGCGGGTGAAGCTGGTCGCGGCCGTGCTGACGCTGGTCGCCGTCGCTCTCGTGGTGATCAGTTCGCTGACCACGTACTTCCTGCGCAACTACCTGGTCGATCAGGTCGACGGCGAGCTGAAAGGCGCGGTGAACAACATCAGGACGACGCTGGTCACCGCACAGCAGACCAAATCGATCATCCCCACCGACTACCTGCTGGTGGCCACCGACGGGCGGACCGGGGTGGCGGACATCGTCGAGTACGACAGGGGCCGGTTCCACGCCGACGACCTGCCGTCCTGGCCGAGCGACGCGGCCGGCTTCGCGGCCCAGGCCAGCGAGCCGAGAACGGTCCCGGCCCGCAACAGCGGGGTGCGCTGGCGGATCATCTACGCGGAGCTTCCGAACGGGCAGATGGTCGCCATCGCGCAGAACCTCACCGACGTGGACCAGGCGGTGAAGCGGCTGATCTGGATAGACCTACTGGTCGGCGGGGCGGTGCTGATCCTGCTCGCCTCCATCGGGGCGGCGATCGTGCGGACCAGCCTCAAACCGCTGGTGGACATCGAACGCACCGCCGGGGCCATCGCCGGCGGCGACCTCACCCGGCGGGTTCCCGACCCGGAGGAGGGGCAGCCCTGCCCCACCTCGGAGCTGGGGCGGCTGTCCCGGGCGCTGAACACCATGCTCGCCCAGATCGAGGCCGCGTTCACCGCCCGCGCCGCCTCGGAGATCGCCGCCCGGTCGGCCGAGGCCGGCGCCCGCGACGCGGCAGCCGCCGCCCAGGCGTCCGAGACCAGGGCCCGACGCTCCGAGGAGCGGATGCGGCAGTTCGTCGCCGACGCCTCGCACGAGCTGCGTACGCCGCTGACCACCATCCGGGGCTTCGCCGAGCTGTACCGGCAGGGGGCCGCCCGCGCCCCCGAGGAGACCGCCGGCCTGCTGCGCCGGATCGAGGACGAGGCATCCCGGATGGGGCTGCTGGTGGAGGACCTGCTGCTGCTGGCCCGGCTGGACCGGGAGCGCCCGCTCTCGCTCGCCCCGGTGGAGCTGCCGCTGCTGGCCGGCGACGCGGTGCAGGCCGCCCGGGTGGTGGCCCCGGACCGGCGGATCGAGCTGGAGATCGAGCCCGGCTCCGGGCCGCTGGTGGTGCTCGGCGACGACGCCCGGCTGCGCCAGGTGATCGGCAACCTGATGACCAACGCGCTCACCCACACCCCGCCGGACGCCTCGGTGACCCTGCGGCTGCGTACCGAGCCGGGGAACCTGGCGGTGGTCGAGGTGGCGGACACCGGCCGCGGGCTCTCCCCGGAACAGGCCGAGCGGGTCTTCGAACGCTTCTACCGGGCCGACGCCGCCCGCACCCGCCGGGCCGGCGGGGCCACCGGGACCGGGCTGGGCCTGGCCATCGTGGCGGCGTTAGTGGCCGCCCACCACGGCGCCGTCGAGGTCGCCGAGACTCCCGGCGGGGGCGCGACCTTCCGGGTCCGGCTGCCGATGCTGCCGGACATCGACGATCCGGGCGAGTGACTTTCAGGCAACTTCCAGGCTGGTTCCAGGCTGATCGCAGTGGCAGGGGGGATGGTGGACACATGACCGAGTACGAGACCGACCCGCAGCGGCGGCCGGCGCCCTCCGACGCCGAGCCGTCGTACCCCACCGCCGAGCTGTCCCGCCGCGAGCCCGGGCAGTCCGACTCCCCGGCCGTCCAGCCCTACGCTCCGGCCGCGCCGACCGCCCCCACGACCCCCTCCGCCGCCCCGGCTGACGCGCCCGCCGCTGCGGCTGACGCGCCCGCCGCCTCCCACGCTCCGGGTGCCGCGCCCGGCTCCGCCGCCCCGGTCTCCGGCCCAGGCCCGCACCCGTACGGCAATTACGCTCCGCCGGCCGCCACCCCGTCCGCCGCGCCGTACCCGGTCGCCGGGCAGCAGCAGCCGGCCGGGCAGTACCCGACGAGCCCCTGGCAGCCCGGGCAGCAGTCCGGCTGGGCCGCGGGGGGCCAGCACGGGCCGGCGACCCCCGAGTACGCCCCGCACGCCGGGACTCCCACGTACCCGGGCGGTCCAGTGCCGCCGCAGCACCCCGGCCAGCAGGTCCCGCAGTGGGCGCAGGGCCCGGCCCCCAAGCCGAGCCGGATCGCCAAGCTGGCCGGCGCGGGCGTCGCGGTGTTCGCGTTGATGCTCGGCTCCGGTGTCGCCGGTGGCGCACTCGCGCTCGCCGTGGACGGCTACTCGGGCGGGATCACCCGTACCTACTCCGCCGCGCCCGTGATCAACAGCGCCGACCTGCCGAAGATCGCCGCCGCCGTGCAGGACAGCGTGGTCTCGATCACCACCGGCAGCGGCGAGGGCTCCGGCGTCATCCTCAGCGCCGACGGCTACGTGCTCACGAACAACCACGTGGTGGCCTCCGCCAGCGGCGAAACCGTGCGGGTGGTCTTCGCCGACGGCAAGAACGCCGAGGCGAAGATCGTCGGCACCGACCCGAAGACGGACCTGGCCGTGGTGCAGGCCAACGGGGTCAGCGGCCTCAAGGCCGCCAAGTTCGGCGACAGTGACGGCATGCAGGTCGGTGACCAGGTGCTGGCCCTGGGCAGCCCGCTGGGCCTGCAGGGCTCGGTCACCTCGGGCATCATCAGCGCCCGGGACCGCACCATCCAGGCCGGCGAGGGCCAGCAGCAGGACCCGAGCCAGGGCATCAGCTCGATCGCCGGGCTGCTCCAGACCGACGCCCCGATCAACCCGGGCAACTCCGGCGGTGCGCTGGTCAACACCCGGGGCGAGGTGATCGGCATCAACACCGCCATCGCCACCTCCGGGCAGAGCACCGGCAACATCGGCGTCGGCTTCGCCATCCCGAGCAACAAGGCCAAGGACGTCGCCGGGAAGCTCCAGCGCGGCGAGAAGGTCAGCCACCCCTCGCTCGGGGTGAGCGTGAGCCCGGCCGAGGACGGCGGCGCGGTGGTCGCGTCCATCATCCCGGGCAGCGCCGCCGAGAAGGCCGGCCTCCAGCGGGGCGACGTGATCACCAAGTTCGGCGACACGGTGGTCAACGACTCCAACGATCTGGTGGGCGCCGTCCAGGCCGGCAAGGTCGGCGATCGGGTCGAGGTTCAATACCAGCGAAACGGATCGGCGGCGACGGCAACCGTCACGCTCTCCGAGACGTCGTAACACCAGCAGACCTACCTCCTCCGGGGCGGTGGGTGGCGGAGCCAAGGGGGTTGGCTCTGTCACCCACCGCCCCCTCCCTGTTCCGGCGCACGCCGCTCGAATGGCGGTGCCTGGGCCGCCGGGCCTCCCCACCCGATCCGGGTGAGCCGGTCTCACCCCCTCGCCGGGCACGGTGACCACGCGTGGGGTAGCGCGGGAGGGGGAACCATGAACATGGCGACGAGCGCCCGGACCGATCCGGAGATCCACCACGACGTCCTCGCGGAGCTGGACTGGGACCCCCAGGTCCCGCCGACCGTGGTCGGGGTGGCCGTGCTGCACGGCGTGGTCACCCTCACCGGCTCGGTGGACAGCTACGCCCACCGCTGGGCAGCCGTACGGTGCGCCCAGCGGATCCGCGGCGTCCGCGCGGTCGCCGACGACATCGAGGTACGCCCGTCGGACGTCCCCGGGCAGACCGACACCGAGCTGGCCCTCGCGGCCGGGCGGGCCCTGGAATGGGACAGCTTCGTGCCGGCCGAACGGCTGGACGTCACCGCCGCCAACGGGTGGCTGACCCTGCGGGGCGAGGCGGAGTTCGGCTGGCAGCGGCGTACCGCCGAACGGGAGCTGCGCCGGCTGCGGGGCGTGCGCGGGGTGACCAACCTCGTCGAGGTCCGCCCCGCGCGGCGGCCGGCCGGCGAACGCGCCCGGCACGACGTGCAGCGGGCCGTGTCCCGGATCCTCGGCACCGAGCGGGTACAGGCCCGGGTGCGCGGCGACACCGTGGTCCTCACCGGCGTGGTCCGCTCCTGGTGGCAACGGGACGAGGCGGAACGGATCGCCTGGTCGGCCCCGGGGGTGCGGGCCGTCGACGACCGGCTCGTGGTGGTCGGCTAGGGGCGCGGGCGACCGGCTGGTGGGACCGACCGGGCCGGGCGACCGGCACGGGCCACCTTCAACGGCGGTGCGGCGGCCCTGGCCGTGGCGCTGGTGCCGTGCGCCCGGTTTGACCACCGTTCCGGGCGGGAAAGCGCCGCCGATCACGCGCACTGGGACCAACGGGGAGGACTCGTGGCCGTGAACGACCTGCCATCCGACCGGTCGGGGGAGCACCCGCTGAGGATCGCGATGGTGGTCCCACCGTGGCTGCCCGTGCCACCTCCCGGCTACGGCGGCCTGGAACAGGTGGTCGCCGGGCTGGTGGACGCGCTGGCCGAGCTGGGGCACGCGCTGACGGTCTTCGGGGCCGGCCCGGATCACGGCACCCGGGCCGGATACGTCTCCACCTGCGACGACCTCCAGTACGAGCGGCTCGGCGAGTCGCTGCCGGAGCTGGCCCACCTGGCCCACGTCAACCGCCTCGTCGGATCGGACGACTTCGACCTCGTGCACGACCACACCACCATCGGGCCGCTGGTCGCCGGCCGCCGGGCGGTGCCCACCGTGGCCACCGTGCACGGCAACCCGGTCGGCGAGTACGGCACGGTGCTCGGCAACACCGACCACGGGGTCGGGCTGGTGGCCATCTCGAACACCCAGCGCCGGCTGAACCCGGGGCTGCCGTGGGTCGGCACCGTGCACAACGCGCTCGACACCGGGGACGTGCCGCACAAGGCCGTCCGGGGCCGTGGCCCGGTGCTCTGGCTGGCCCGGTTCAGCCCGGACAAGGGCCCCGACGTGGCGATCCGGGCCTGCCGGGCGGCGGGCCTGCCACTGGTGCTCGCCGGCAAGTGCAACGAGCCCGCCGAGCGCCGGTACTTCGAGCAGGTGGTCGAGCCGATGCTCGACGAGGACGTGACCGTGGTGCTCAACGCGGACCGGAACGCCACCCTGCGGATGCTCGTGGACGCCCTCTGCCTGATCATGCCGATCCAGTGGGAGGAGCCTTTCGGCATGGTGATCCTGGAGGCGATGGCGACCGGCACGCCGGTGGTGGCGCTACGCCGGGGGGCGGTGCCGGAGCTGGTCCGCCCCGGCGTGACCGGTCTGGTCTGCGACCGCCCCGAGGACCTGCCGGGCGCGCTGCGGCAGGCCGGACGGCTGGACCCGGTGGCGTGCGTGGCACACGTGGCGGAGAACTTCTCGACCGCCCGGATGGCCCTGGGCTACGAGGCGGTGTACCGGGACTTCCTCGGCACCTCCGGGCACGCCGCGACCCGCCGGCCGGTCCCCGTCACCGCCCGCTGACCGGCGTCGCCCCGAGGCCACGCCGCCTCGTCGGGTTGCCTCGGTCCGACGCCGACGGGTCAGACCCGGGTCACGCCGAGCTGCTGGAAGGCCGTGTCGAGCTGGCGGGCGTACGCCGGGGTGATGCTGCCCTCGCGCCGCCGGTCGGCGACCTTGTCACGGGCCCGCCGCACCGCGCCGGCCAGGTCGTCCCGGCCGTCTGCGGCGGTGGCGTGGCCGAGCAGGTTGCGCAGGTCCGTGCCGACGTCGGTGCGGATGCCACCGTCGGCCACCCCCGCCTCGATGAGCTGGTCGATCCGGCTGGCCGCCTCGGCCAGGCTTCCGCCGGACGGTGTCGGCGGCGTGGTCGCCGACGGGGTGGGCCGCGTCCGGCCGGGCGGCCGGGCCGGGGTGGTCGGGGCGCTCCGGGACGGACTCGGCGCGGGTGTCGATGCCGCCACCGTCGGGGCGCCCGTCGGGGCGGCCCCGGGCGGCGGCGGGTCCGCATCCCGGGTCACCGTCGGCAGGAGCAGTGCCAGCCCGGTTACCACCACGACCCCCACCGCGATCACCGGCACTGGCACCGGCCAGCGGCGACGATCGGACCGGGCGCGCCGCCGCCCGCCCTCGCCCGGCGGTGTCATGTCCGGAGTGGACGCGGCCGGCGCGGCGGAGGCCGGCGGCCCGGCGACCGGGGCCGGCTCGGACGGCCCGACGATCGACGGCAGGGTCATGGTCGGGGCGAGCATGGTGGCGGCCTGCGGGTCGGCCGGCAGGAGCTGATCGCGTAGCGCGAGGGCGACCTGGTGCGCGGAGGGCCGGTCGCGCGGCTCCCGGGACAGGCACCGCAGGCAGATACGGGCCACCTCGGTCGGCAGCGCCGGCACCTCCAGCGGGGGCGGGGCGTCGCCGGTCTCCAGCGCCGCGCCGAGCTGCTCCCAGGTGTCCGCCGGGTACGGCACCCGCCCGGTCAGCATCTCGTACAGCAGCACCCCGAGGGAGTAGCTGTCGGTGGCGGGCTGCGCCGGCGCCCCGTCCAGCCGCTCAGGGGCGACGTACGCGGGGGTGCCGAAGGTGCCGCCGTCCTCGTCCTCGTCCGGCGCGCCGATGTGGGTGGCGATGCCGAAGTCCAGCACCTTCGCGCCGACCGGGGTCATCATCACGTTGGCCGGGGTGATGTCCCGGTGCACGATGCCGAGTCGGTGCGCCGCGGCCAGCGCCTCCGCCACCTGGGCACCGATCTCGACCGCGTCCGGCCAGGGCAGCGGGCCCTCGGTCAGCCGGTACTCCAGCTCCTCCCCGACGAGCAGCTCCATCACCACGAACGAGGTGATGCTGCCGTCCGGGGCGAGCGTCTCGCCGTAGTCGTGCACCGCCGTCACGTGCGGGTGGACGAGCTGGGCGGCGCTGCGCGCCTCCTCGCGGACCATGTCCCGGAACCGGGCGTCCGCCGCCAGCGAGGGGGCGAGCACCTTCAGCGCCACCGTGCGGTCCAGCACCTCGTCCCGGGCACGCCAGATGACCGACATGCCACCGGCGCCGATCTGGTCGATGAGCCGGTACCTACGGGCCAGCAGCCTTCCGGCGTGCAGTGTTGCCATCACGGAGCGCACCTGCCTGGTGTCGGGGCGGTATCAGGTTGCGCGAATGTGTCCAGCGTGTCAACGGCCGTCCGGTTCCACCCGTCCGGCCCGTGGCCGGTGGCGGCTCGGGCGGTGGGTGGCCGACCGGACGGGCCGTGCCAGGATGGACGGCATGGTCAGCGGTCCGGTGGCGTTCGTGCTCGGCGGCGGGGGAGTCCTCGGTGCGGTCGAGGTGGGCATGCTGCGTGCCCTGTTCCGCGCCGAGGTCCGGCCCGACCTGGTGCTCGGCACCTCGATCGGCGCGGTGAACGGCGCGCTGGTCGCCGCCGACCCGACCGAGGCGGTCACCGACCGGCTGGTCCGGCTCTGGGCCTCCCCCGAGGCCAGCGAGGTGTACGGCGACTCGGTGGCCCGGCAGCTTCGCCGCTTCGCCGCCCGCACCCACCTGCACTCGCCCCGGCCGCTGCGCCGGCTGCTGGAGGCGGAACTCGGTGAGGAGACCACGTTCGCCGACCTGCGGGTGCCGTTCCGGTGCTGCGCGGCCAACATCGAGCGGGCCGCCGAGCACTGGTTCGACAGCGGGCCGCTGGTGCCCGCCGTGCTCGCCTCCGCCTCGGTGCCGGGGCTGCTGCCGCCCACCGAGATCGGCGGGCAGCACTACATCGACGGCGGGATCGTCAACTCCATCCCGATCGGCGAGGCGGTGGCCGTCGGGGCGCGGCAGATCTTCGTCCTCCAGGTGGGCCGGATCGAGCGGGAGCTGACCCCGCCCAGGCGGCCCTGGGAGATCGCCCAGGTGGCGTTCGAGATCGCCCGCCGGCACCGGTTCGCCCGGGAGATGGCGGCGCTGCCCGAGGGGGTGCAGGTGCACGTGCTGCCGACCGGAGGGCCGGGCCCCCGCGAGGACAGCCCGTGGGCGTACCGGGACATGGCGGCGGTGGGACGGCGGATCAGCCGCGCGTACACCGCTTCCCGCCGCTACCTGGCCACCCACCTGGAACGCTGATGCCGCTGCCGCCCCGGTGGGTACGCCGACTGCTGCTGGCACCCGGTGTGGTGCTGCTCGCGGTGCTGGTCGTGACCACCCTGCCGGTCTGGGCGTTCGCCGCGCTGGCGCTGTCCCCGCTGGTGCCGGGTCGGCTCCGGCCGCTGCGGCTGCTCTGGATCGGTTGCGTCTACCTGGTCTGGGACGCGGCGGCGCTGCTCGCCCTGTTTGTGCTCTGGCTGGCCTCGGGCTTCGGGGTGTGGAAGCGCACGCCGCCGTTCCAGCGGGCGCACTACGTGCTCGCCGGGTGGTTCCTCCGGGTGCTCTTCTGGCAGGCCCGGTGGACGCTGCGGCTGAGCATCGACGTGGTCGGCACCGACCCGGACACGGCGCTGCCCGGCCGACCCGAGCTGGTGCTCTGCCGGCACGCGGGGCCCGGCGACTCGTTCATCCTGATCCACGCGCTGGTCAACTGGTTCCACCGGGAGCCCCGGATCGTGCTCAAGGACAGCCTCCAGTGGGATCCGGCCATCGACGTGCTGCTCAACCGGCTGCCGAGCCGGTTCCTGGCCCCGGCCCGGAACCGGGACGGGTCGGTGGCCGAGCAGATCGGCCATCTCGCCACCGGACTGGACGACAACGACGCGTTCGTGATCTTCCCGGAGGGCGGCAACTTCACCCCGCGCCGCCGGCTGCGGGCCATCGCCCGGCTGCGGTCCCTCGGGCTGGAGCGGATGGCGCTGCGCGCCGAACGGATGCAGCACGTGCTCGCGCCGCAACCCGGCGGGCTGCTCGCCGCCCTGGACGCCGCCCCGGACGCCGGGGTGATCTTCGTCGCGCACACCGGGCTGGATCGGATGCTCACCGTCGCCGATGTCTGGCGGGAGCTGCCGATGGACAAGCGGATCGTGATGCGGTTCTGGTCCGTGCCTCCGGAGGAGGTCCCCGTCGGCAAGCAGGAGCGCATCGACTGGCTCTTCGACTGGTGGGCGCGGATCGACGAATGGATCGCGGCGCACCACGACGGGGTCGACGCCGCGTAGGGTGCGGTCGTGGAGCAGATCAGCGTGGTGACGACGGTGGTGGACAGCCGCTCCGTCGCGGACGTTCTGGCGGCAGCTGCGGTGGCCGGCAGGCTCGCCGCCTGTGCGCAGGTGGGCGGCCAGGTGGACAGCACCTACTGGTGGCGGTCCGCGGTGGAAACCAGTTCGGAGTGGTCGGTGCTGTTCAAGACCGCGCCGGACCGGGTGAACGCGCTGGTCGACCAGATCCGGGCCACCCACCCGTACGAGGTGCCGGAGATCCTGGTCACTCGGACGGAGAGCGGCAACCCCGACTACGCGGCCTGGGTGCACGAGCAGACCCGTCCCTGAGTATCCGCACTCTGGGCGGGGCGGATCACGGGCGGCATGATGGCCGCGTGGACACCACTGGCTACCCCTGCCCGGGGTGCGGGACCCCCGCCGACCTGCGCGTCGGCTGCCGGCGTTGCGGCCGGGCGCCCGACCCGGCCGCCGCTGAGGTGATCCGGCTCGACCGGGAGATCGTCCTGCTCGCCGGGCGGGCGGAGCAGGCCCGCCGGACGTACCTCGAACTGGCCGGGGCGGTGCGGTCGGCGCAGGCCCGCCGGGCGGATCTGGCCGCTCGGGTGCGGGCGGCGACCCCGGTCGGCGCCCCACGCCCGGCCGTGCCGCCGCCCGCCGTTCCCGCGCCTGCGGTCGGTCCTGCCGGTCCTGTTCCCGCGCCTGCGGTCGGTCCCGCCGGGCCCCTGGCGGTCCCGGCGGTGTGGGGTGCCGGACCGGTGCCGGCCGGGTCGCCCGGACCGGTGCCGCCGCAGCGGCCGGTGCCGGCCGCGCCGGTCGGTGGGGCGGAGGCCTCCACCCGGACGGTGCAGGGGCTGCTCTTCGTCCTCGGCGGCCTGCTGCTCGGCACCGCGGCGGTGGTCTTCACCGCGGTCGCGTGGGCCGCCGTGGGCGTCGTCGGTCGGGCGCTGATCCTGCTCGCCTTCACCGTGCTCGCCCTGGCCGTCCCGCCGCTGCTGGCGCGGCGTGGGCTGCGGGGCACCGCGGAGACCTTCGCCGCGGTGGGCCTGCTGTTGGTGGTGCTCGACGGGTACGCCGCCTGGTCGGTGGACCTGTTCGGGGTGACCGGCTGGTCGGCGGCCCGCTACGCCGCGCTGGTCGGGGGGGTCGGCGCGGCGCTGGCGGCCGGCTACGGCCGGCTGACCCGCCTCGCGGTGCCGTGGTTCGCGGCACTGCTCACCGTGCAGCCGGTGCTGCCCCTGCTCGCCGCCCCGGCCCGCCCCTCGGCGGCCGGGTGGACGCTGGTGTTCGTCGGCGTCGCGGCGCTGAACCTGGCCGTGGTCGCCGCCCTGCGCGGCCCGCGTGCGGCGGCCGGTCCCGGGCCGACGGGGGCGCCGGGTGCGGGGGGCGGCCCGGTTCCGGTGGGGGTGCCGGGTGCGACGACCGGTCCGGTGTTGGCGGGGGGTGCGGGGCCGGCGGTCGGGGGGCCGGCGGTCGGGGGGCCGGCGGTGGTGGCGACGGCCGCCGGGGGGGCGGCCGTCGTTGCCGGGCGGGTGCTGGCCTGGCTGGGTCACGGGGTCGCGCTGGCCGTCGCGGCGGGGTGCGCGCTGGTACCGCTCGCCCTGGGCCGGGTCGCCGGCACGCCGCTGCTGGCCGGGGGGCCGCTGCTGCTGGTGACCCTGACGTTGCTCGGCGCGGCGCTGGTCGCCGGCGGGCGGTTGTTCCGGGCGATCACGGCCGGGGCGGTGGTCCCGGTGCTCGCCCTGGCGCTGCTCCGGCCGGTGGCGGAGCTGCGGCCGAACCTGCTGACCGTGGCGACGGCGCTGATCGCCCTCGCGCTGGTCGGGGCGGTCCGGCCGCTGCCCCGCCTGGTCGGGCCCGGCCCCCGGGTCGGGGCCCTGGTGGTGGCCACCGGGGCCGCCCACGTCGCCGCGCTGCTCGCGGTCGTGCTCGGCGCGGTCGCGGTGGGCAGGGCGCTGCCGCCGTGGCGGGGCGTCGGCGCCGGTCCGGACCTGTCGTGGGGGTGGCAGGTTCCGGTCGCGGTGGTGCTGGCGGCGGTGGCGCTGGCCGCACTGCTGCCCCGGGTGACGAGGCCGGTCACCGGGGTGGTCGCGGTCGCGTTCGGCACCCTCGCGCTCACGGGCGTCGGGCCGGTGCCGTGGCCGGCGGTGCCCGCCGCCGACCTGGTCGTCGGAGCGGCCCTGCTGCTGTACGCGGTCACCAGGGCCCGGCCCTGGTGGGAGGCGCTGGTGGCGGCGATCGCCGGCGGGGCCCTGGTCGGGCACGCCCTCCTGGTCGGGCTGGCCACGCCGGCCGGGGAGGCGGTGCTGCTCGGCGCGGTCGTGCTGCTCGGGACGGCGGTCGCCGCCCGGGGCCGCCGGGCAACCGGCGTCGCCCGGGGCGTTGCCGGGGCCGCCCTGGCCGCCGCGCTGCCGGCCTTTCAGGGCACGGTGGCCGTCGCGTGCTTCGCGGCCGGGGCGGCACCCTGGTGGCAGGCGCGGGCCGCCCTGGCCGCCGCCGGGCTGGCGCTGGTCGGCCTGCTCGCCGTTCGCCGCTGGTGGCCCGAGCTGACCGGCTACGCCTTGACCGCCTTCGCCGTCGGGTCCGCGCTGGCCGGGCTGGCGCCGCTGGTCGTACGGGCCGACGAGCCGGTGGCGCTCTACGCCGCGCTGGCGGTGCTGCTGACGGTGCTCGCCGGGCCGGGCGCGCCCCGGGTCGCCGGCTTGGGGCTGCTCGTGGTCGCGCTCCTCGCCGCCGCCCCGGCGATCGTGGCGGCGCTGGTGGCCCCGCACGGCGGGCCGGCCCTGCCCTGGTCCGGCGCGCCGATCGGCGGAACGATCCCGGGGGCCACCCCGGCCGGCGTGGCCCTGCTCATGCTCACCCTGACGGCGGCGCTAGCGGGCCGGCCCCCGCACCTGCACCTGCACGGAAAGCGTGGCCATTCGGCGTTCCAGGCCCTCTCTTCCCGTGCAGGTGCGGGGGCCGGTCGGGAGCCCTGGGCGATGGTGGGCGGGGCCGGTGCGTTGCTGCCGGCGGTGCCGTTCGCCGCGGCGGCGCTGCCGGTGCTGCTGGCCGCCGCCGGCACGCCGTGGCCGGTGGTGCCGGCCGTCCTCCTGCTCACCGGGCTGGCCGCCCTGCTGGCTGCCGCGCTCGCCGGGCCCCGGCCGTTGCTCGTCCCCGTCACCGTGCCGGTGGGACTGGTGGCCACCGTGTTCGGGCTGGCCGGGCTGCTCGCCACCCGCGCCGGCACCCTCGCCGGCCTCGGCGCGCTGGTCGTGGTCGCCACGGTGGTCGCCGTCGGGGGCCGGGTGGGCCCGGTCCGGCTGGGCGGGGCCCTGATGGCGGTCGGCGCGGCGACCGGGTTCGCGGTCACCGCCGCGCTGGCGGCCAGCCTGCCGCTGCGCTCGGCCTCGTTCGCGGTGCTGACGGTCGCGGTGCTGGTCCTGGCCGTCGCCGCGCTGCCGGCCGGGCGTGACCCGGCCCGGGGCCCGGCGCTGGACGTCGCCGCCCAGGCCGTCGCCCTGCTCGCGGTGCTACTGGCCGGCGGGTCACCCCGGCACGCCGCCGCGGTCTGCGTGCTCTGGGGGGTCGCCGTGGGGCTGCGGCTGCTGCGCCGCGGCGAGCCGACCGGGCGGCGGTGGGCGTTCGCGGGCGTTGCCGGGGGCAGCGAGCTGCTCGGCACCTGGCTGCTGCTGGGCGCGGGCGGGGTGGTGCTGCTGGAGGCGTACACCCTGCCGACGGCCGGGGTGGCGCTGGCCGCCGGGGTGGTGGCGCTGCGCACCCGCCCGGGTTTGAACAGCTGGCTCGCGCTCGGGCCGGGGCTGGCCGCCGCGCTGCTGCCCGGCCTGGTGTCGGTGCTGTTCGCGCCGGAGCCGCAGCCCTGGCGGCGGCTGCTGCTCGGGGCCGGCGCCCTGGCCGTGGTGCTGGCCGGGTCGGCCCGCCGCTGGCAGGCGCCGGTGCTGCTCGGGGGGATCACCCTGGCCCTGCTCGCGCTGCACGAGCTGGTGCGTAGCTGGGACCTGCTGCCCCGCTGGATATTCCTGGCCGTCGGCGGGCTGGCCCTGATCGGCCTGGCCGCCACCTACGAGCGACGCCGGCGCGATCTGGCCAGGCTCCGGGCGGTGGTCGGCCGGATGGGGTGAACCCGTCGGCGTTCCGCGCGTGCGGGCACGCGCGTTGAACAGGACGAAGCCGGAGGGAGCGGGGCAGGGCGGGGCGGGGCGTAGGGAGCCCGGGCGGGCCGGGGTAGGGCACGCCCTACCCCGGAGACGGGGGTGGCCCGGGTTACGCTGCGCAATCGGTTGCCCGCAGACTTGACGGTAGGGCACGCCGTCCGGCGTGCCTGGGTGCGGAGACGCGGGAGCCCAGATGGTGCGTGCAGCGACAATGGACCGGCCGGCCAGGCGGGGCAGCGACTATGCGGAGTTGTCCCGGCGGATCGGCCGGGCTGGCCTGCTGGACCGCCGGCCCGGCGGGTACGGGGCCCGGATCGTGCTGACCGTGGCGGCCTTCGTCGCCGGCTGGGTGGCGGTGCCGCTGGTCGGCGACTCGTGGTGGCAGCTCGCGGTGGCGGTCGGCCTGGCCGTGGCCACCACCCAGGTGGCGTTCCTCGGGCACGACGCCGGGCACCGGCAGATGTTCCGCCGCCGGGGCCCCAGCGAGGTGACCGGGCTGCTCGCCGGCAACCTGGCGGTCGGGCTCAGCTACGGCTGGTGGGTCGACAAGCACAACCGCCACCACGCCAACCCGAACCATGAGGACGAGGACCCGGACGTGGGCGCCGGGGCGCTGGTCTGGACGTACGAGCAGGCCGCCGTGACCCGGGGGTTCGGCCGCCGGCTGGCCCGCCGGCAGGCCTGGCTGTTCTTCCCGATGCTGCTACTGGAAGGGCTCGCCCTGCACGTGGCGAGCGTGCGGGCGCTGGTCGCCCGGGGGCCGGACGGCCGGTACGCGACGCCGATGCGGCACCGGGCCGTCGAGGGGGTGTTGCTCGCGGCGCACGCCGTCGGCTACCTCGGCCTGCTGTTCGCGGTGTTGTCGCCGGGGAAGGCGCTGGCGTTCATCGCCATCCACCAGGGCCTGTGGGGGCTCTACATGGGGTGCGCGTTCGCCCCGAACCACAAGGGCATGCCGATGCCGACCGCCGACGACGACCTCGACTTCCTGCGTAAGCAGGTGCTCACCGCTCGTAACGTGCGGGGCGGCCGGTTCATCGACGTGGCGCTCGGCGGGCTGAACTACCAGATCGAGCACCACCTGTTCCCGAACATGCCCCGGGGGAACCTGCGCCGGGCCCAGCCCCTGGTGCGGGCGTACTGCGCCGAGCTCGACCTGCCGTACGCGGAGACGGGGCTGGTCGAGTCGTACCGGCAGGCGCTCGCCCACCTGCACGAGGTGGGGCGCCCGCTGCGCGGCTGACCCCGGACGCGCGACGGGGCGGCACCGACCGGCGCCGCCCCGTCCCGGTGCTCCGCACAGGTCAGCCGCCGAACGCCTTCCTCAGCGACTCCGGCGCCTCTTCGGTCTCGCCGGCCGCGGGCTTCTCCGGCGACACGGTGGCCCCGAAGTCCGAGTACGTGGTGGTCATCTTGCCCAGCGAGGCAAGCAGCACGCTGGTGTCCACGTCCAGCTCGACAAGCCGCCCCTCGGCGTCGGTCTTCGCGGTGAAGGGGATGGCCTTGGCCTTCGCGCCGAGCGCCTTGATGTTCTTGTCGTCGGGGTTGGCCTTGGTGTAATCCAACGTGCCGGAGAAGGTGCCCTCGCCGGTCTTCTTCACCTCGACCACGCCACCGATCATCTTCTTGGCGCCGCCCGGGTCGCCGTCGGGCATCAGGTTCATCTGCCCGTTGGCACCGAGCTTGGTGGCGTCCATGTGCAGCCACTTGGCGGAGATGCTCTTCGCCTTGAGCCACATGTCGTCACCAATGGTGATCATTCGGACCTTGCCGCCCTGGGCGCCCAGGTCCAGCGTCATGTCGGCGGACTTGGTCCGCGGGTCCATCAGGCCGCCGCCGTTCATGACCGAGGACTTGATGTCGACCCGGACGCTCTGCTCGTTCAGCTTCAGCGCGGCGGCGGTCAGCTCGGCGAGCGCGTCGGCCGGGGCGCTGCTGGCGGGCGCCGCGCTCGCGCCGACGTTGCCGTTGCCGGCTGGAGCGTCCGCCTCGTTCTGGTTGCCGCAGCCGGTGAGGCCGAGACCAAGACCGAACGCGGCGACGAGCGCAACCCCCGTGGTTGCCAGCCGTCGAGTGTTCATTGTGGATCACTCCTCGTGAAGGGTGGGCCGGGCGGCGGTGTGTGGCTGCCCGGCCGGGCCGCGGGCCAGCGTAGCGGGCCGGGGCGACAGCCGTCGGTCCGTCAGCGGCCAGCTTCGCCCGCCTCCGTGCCCCGCCCAGCCTGTCCGCGCAGGTCGGCGGGGGCGGACGAGGTGGCGGGAGAGCCGGTCACCCGGCCCTGCCGGTAGGGTCGGGCCATGGCAGACGTGCTCACCGCAGAGGCGGTGCGAGACGGGCTGGGCGGCCTGGCGGACTGGACGGGGGACCCGACCGGGATCAGCCGTACCACCGAGCTGGGCAGCTTCCCGGCGGCGATCGCTGTGGTCGACCGGGTCGCCGAGGTGGCCGAGGAGCTGGACCATCACCCCGACATCGACATCCGGTGGCGGACCCTCACCTTCCGCTGCGTCACCCACTCGGCGGGTGGGGTCACCGAGCGTGACCTGGAGTTGGCGCGGCGGATCGACGACATCGTCCGGAGTGCCCGATGAGATTCGAGATCAGCAAGGTGCTCGACGCCATCGAGGGGCGGGTCTGCACCGACCCGTCGCTGGCCCGGGCCGTCCTCGACCTGGCCGAGGTGATCCGCTACCAGAACCTCGACGGCGGCCGGCCGGCGAACCTGCTGCGGCTCGGCATGGTGATCGACGCGCTCGCCCGCGACCTGGAGGAGGACAGCGTCCCGGTCTACGCGATCGTGCACCGGGCCCTGCTCTCCGACGCCGACCTGACGTCCAACGAGCGGATGGTGGTCCGCCGCTGGGCCGACGACGGCCTGGTGGAGGTGCTCGACAACCCGGGCGACCGGATGCTGGAGGTCGCCGACCTGCTCGGGCTACCGGTGCTCAGCCGGGCCCGGTTCGACGGACTGCGCGGCCGGTTCCCGTGGGTGGTCGAGCAGCCCGGCCGGGTGCTTGCCCCGGTGCCCGGCGCGGGCGGGCCGGTGTTCATCGGCCACGTCGGCGGCGGGAACGTGCCCATCGCGGGCACCCGCTCGGCGACCGGCGCGAAGCTGCTCGCCCGGCAGTGGCGCTGCCCCGAGCCGGGCTGCGCCCTGTTCGGCGGCGGCGGGGGCGGCGGCGCGTTCGCCGACCTGGCCGCGGTGGAGCGGGCCCCGGCCGGGCAGCCGCCGCCCGCCCTGCGCGGCGGGGTGCCGACCTGCCCACGGCACGGGGCCCGGCTCGGCGACGCCGGGCCGCGCCCGCGTACCGAGGTGCTGGCCGTGCGCGTCGGCGGGCTGATCCGCCGTCGGTTCGTGCTCACCGAGGGGCAGTCGGTGCTGGTCGGGCGTGCGCCGGAGCAGCAGGGCGGGATCGTGCTCGGCCAGTGGCTCAACGACGAGGCGCGGCGCTGGATCAGCCGCGGCCACGTCCGGTTCGAGCTGCGGGTCGGCGAGGTGATCGTCACCGACGTCAGCACCAACGGCTCGGGCATCCGCCCGTCCGGGTCGATGGCCGAGCCGGACCGGATTCCGCTGAAGCCGCAGCAGTCCCGGGTGCTCTCCGCCAACGACATGGTCGAGCTGTACCCGGGGGTGCAGATCGGCCGCGCCGACGAGCTTCCGACGGGTGCCCCGTTCACCCCCACCTCGGTGATGGCCGAGGCCCCCACCATGGCGATGCGTCTGCCCCGGCCCTGACCCGGGCCGCCTCGGCGGGCGGGGGGGGGGGGGGGGGGGGGGGGGGGGGGGGGGGGGGGGGGGGGGCCCCGCGGCGGGGGGGGGGGGGGGCGGGGCCCCCCCCCCCGCCCGCCCCCCCCCCCGGGCGCCCCCCCCCCCCCCCCCCCCCCCCCCCCCCCCCGGCGGGCCCCCCGGCGGGGGGGGGGGGCCCGGGGCCCCCCCCCCCCGCCGTCGTCGTACGAGAGGATCAGCCGGCCAGCACGGCGGCGAGCTGGGCCACGGCGTGGTCGATCTCCTCGGCGGTGATCACCAGCGGCGGGGCCAGCCGGAGCGTCGAGCCGTGGGTGTCCTTGGCCAGCACGCCCCGCTCCATCAGCCGCTCGCAGGCCTGCCGGCCGGTCATCAGCGCCGGGTCGATGTCCAGGCCGGCCCACAGGCCCCGGCCCCGGACGGCGACCAGCCCCTTGCCGACCAGCGACCGGAGGCCGGCGTGCAGCCGCTCGCCCAGCTCCGCCGAGCGGCGCTGGAACTCGCCGGTGGCCAGCAGCCGGACCACCTCGGTGGCGACGGCGCAGGCCAGCGGGTTGCCGCCGAAGGTGGAACCGTGCTGGCCCGGCTTCAGCACCCCCAGCACGTCGGCGTTCGCGGCGACCGCGGAGACCGGCACGATGCCGCCGCCGAGCGCCTTGCCCAGCAGGTACATGTCGGGCACCACGCCCTCGTGCCCGCAGGCGAAGGTGGTGCCCGTCCGGCCCAGGCCGGACTGGATCTCGTCGGCGACGAGGAGCACGTTGCGCTCGGTGCAGACCCGGCGTACGCCCGGCAGGTAGCCCTCCGGCGGCACCACCACACCCTGCTCGCCCTGGATCGGCTCCAGCAGCACGGCGACGGTGTTCTCGTCGATGGCGGCGGCCAGCGCCTCCAGGTCGCCGTACGGGACCACCGTGAAGCCCGGGGTGTACGGCCCGAAGTCCGCGCGCGCGTCCTCGTCGGTGGAGAAGCTGACGATGGTGGTGGTGCGGCCGTGGAAGTTCCCCTCGGCCACCACGATGTTCGCCTGCCCGGCCGGCACGCCCTTGACCTGGTAGCCCCACTTGCGGGCCACCTTGATCCCGGTCTCCACCGCTTCGGCGCCGGTGTTCATCGGCAGCACCAGGTCCTTGCCGCACAGCTCGGCCAGCTCGCGGCAGAAGTCGGCGAACTGGTCGTGGACGAACGCCCGGCTGGTCAGGGTCAGCTTGTCGAGCTGCGCGTGCGCGGCGGCGATCAGCTGCGGGTGCCGGTGTCCGAAGTTGAGCGCGGAGTAGCCGGCGAGGCAGTCCAGGTAGCGCCGGCCGTCCACGTCGGTGAGCCAAACTCCCTCGGCGGAGGTGATCACCACCGGCAGCGGGTGGTAGTTGTGCGCGGTGAAACGCTCCGCGTCCCGGACCGCGCCCGGCGTCCGCAGCCTGTCATCCACGATCAATTGCTCGCCTTTCCCTGACGGAGCCGCAACGTGCAGCACTTCGGTCCACCGCCGGCCTTGCGCAGCTCGGACAGGTCGACACCGATGGTCTCGTAGCCCCGGTCGCGCAGCTTCGCGGCCAGGTCGGTGGCCTGCGCGGGCAGCACCACGTGCCGCCCGTCGCCGACCGCGTTCAGGCCCAGCACCTCGGCGTCGGCCATGGTGGCGTGGACCGCGTCCGGGAAGAGCCGGCGCAGCGCGGCCTGGCTGCCGGGCGAGAACGCCTCCGGCAGGTACGCCACGGTCCGCTCGTCGAGCACGGTCAGCGCGGTGTCCAGGTGGTAGAAGCGCGGGTCGACGAGTTGCATGGTGACCACGGGGTAGCCGAACACCTCCTGCAACTGGGCGTGCGACGCGTGCGCGGTGCGGAACCCGGTGCCGGCCAGCAGGACGTCGCCGACCAGCAGGATGTCGCCCTCGCCCTCGTTGACGTGCTTCGGGTCGTACACCTCGAAGCCGGCGGCCTCGAACCAGGCCCGGTAGGCGGGGGCCTCGTCGGCGCGCTGCGGGTCGCGGAACTGCACGGCCATCGCCCGGCCGTCGATCACGGTGCCGCCGTTGGCGGCGAAGACCATGTCGGGCAGGCCGGGCAGCGGGGCGATCTCCTCGACCGTGTGGCCCAACTCGCGGTAGATCCCGCGCAGCTCCTCCCACTGCCGGATCGCCAGGTCGGCGTCGACCGGTGCGGTGGGGTCCATCCACGGGTTGATCGCGTAGTCGACGGCGAAGTACGTCGGCCGGCACATCAGCAAGCGCTGGCTGGTGGCGTCCATCGTCATTGTCCTGCTCCCAGGGGTCGGGCGCGCCCCGGCCACCTTCGGCCCACGGGGCTGGCGCCGTGGCCCAACCGTATGCGGCCGGCACCGACGACATCCACCGGTGGAACTTGCGTCGACCGACTGATCATTGCGTATAGCAGGACCCGCCCGACGATTCGTTGCGCAGACCCGCTCCTCGATCAGCACTCACCCCCGGCCGTGGGGCGAGTCGAGGCCGGACGCGCTTCGGGGGGCGGCGAACCGCCGCCCCCCGAAAGAGGATGTGCCCGGCTGGTGAACCACCAGACTGGTCGGGCTGGGCCGGCGAACCGCCGGCGGAGATCAAAGTGCCCGTCAGAACCGGTCGACAAACTGTGAGTCGAGCCACTCACGGAGCCGTTGCACCCAGTCGCCGTCCGTGGTCGGCCAGTCGAACTGGCCGGTCATCGCCAGCACGCCGAGGACCACGGCGGCGATGCCGAAGGCCATGCCGAGCAGGGCGTCGGTCTTGCCGGCGATGTGCCGGCGCCGGGTGGCGAGCAGGCCGAACACGGACAGCACCCCGCCGAGCACGCCGACCGCGATGCCGTACCCGGCGAGGGTTCCGGTCAGCACGGCGAGCGCCCCGGCGACGCCGACGATCAGGCCGAGGGTGGCGAGCAGGCTCGCGCGCGGCTTCGGCCCGACCGCCACCGCCACCGGCTCCGGCTCCGGCCGGGTCTCGCTGCCGGCCGTGGTGCGGTCCACCGGTGCCGAAAGTCCGGCGGTACGGTCCCCGTCGAGGGCTGGTTCCTTGGTGGGAGAGCCGGTCGTGGTGGGGGTGGTGGCCGCGCGGGCGGTCGCGGCGCGGGCGATGGCTCCCCGCTCCGCCGCCTGTCGCTCCGCCGCCTGTCGCTCCGCGGCAGGGGCCCGCTCGCCGTCGCTGACGGTCGTGCTGCTGCGGTACGTCGCCTGCTCGTCGTCGCGGTCGGCGAGCACCGGCCGCCCGTTGGGGCGGCTGCCAGTGTCCGTCGCGACGGCCCTCTCGAAGCCGTCGGCGTGGCTGTCGACGTGGCCGTCGCCGTTGCTGTCGTGCGTCGTCGCCGGCTCGCTCCGGCCCGACAACAGCGAAGGAATCTTCACCTCATCACCTCCTGGTCAGTGCGTGATGCCTGGGAAGCGTCAGTGGCAGCCACGCGGTAACACCCCCGAGGTACCCAACCGTCGAGCCGCCGACACCCCCTGTCACCCGACAAGGGCGGCCCACATCAGCTCCACAGACGCCGGCACGAAGCCGCCCCGGCCCCGGCCCCGGTCCACGGATCGGGGTCGCACGCCCGGCGGTCAGCACGCCCGGCGGGTGGGGGAGCTACCGTTGCGGGCGTGCCAGAGGGACACACCATTCACCGCCTCGCCGCCCGGCACGCCGGGTTGTTCGCCGGCGACAAGGTGCAGGCCGCCAGCCCGCAGGGCCGCTTCGCCGAGGGCGCGGCCCGGCTGTCCGGCACCGTCCTGGACGGCACCGAGGCGTACGGCAAGCACCTGCTGCACCACTACGCGCACGAGTTGACCCTGCACGTGCACCTCGGCCTGTACGGCAAGTTCGCCGACGGGCCGGGCGAGCCGCCGCCGCCCGTCGGCCAGGTGCGGCTGCGGCTGACCAGCGACGCCCACTGGCTGGATCTGCGCGGCCCCACCGCCTGCGAGCTGCTCACCCCGCCCGAGGTGGCGGCGCTGCGCGACCGGCTCGGCCCCGACCCGCTGCGCGTCGACGCCGACCCGTCCCGCGCGTACACCCGGATCTCCCGCAGCCCGACCCCGCTCGCGGCGCTGCTGCTCGACCAGTCGGTGGTGGCCGGCACGGGGTTGATCTTCGTCACGGAGGCGCTGTTCCGGGCCGGCCTGCCGCCGCTGCTGCCCGGCCGGACGCTGACCCCGGCGCGCTGGCGGGAGCTGTGGGCGGACCTGGTGGACCTGATGACCAGGGCCGTCGAGGTGGGCCGGATCGACACCGTCCGGGACGCCCACCTGCCGGAGGCCACCGGCCGGGCGCCCCGGGTGGACCGGCACGGCGGCGAGGTGTACGTCTACCGCCGCCCCGGCCAGCCCTGTCACGTCTGCGGCGACGAGGTGCGCCGGGGCACGCTGACCGGCCGCAACCTCTACTGGTGCCCCACCTGCCAGCGCTAGCCCAGTTCCGCGAGCCAGCGGGCCGTCTCGATCTGGTGGCCGAACACCGCGTCCCCGGCGACGCTCCAGGCCAGGGTGTGCCCGATCGCCCAGCCCCGGACCCGCTCCGCGTCCAGGCCCAGCTCGGCGGCGAGCCGGCCCAGCCGGTGCCGTACCGCCGCCGGGGAGTGGCCCAGCTCCTGCCCCCGGACGATCGCCACCGCCCCGAACTCGCGCTCGCCGGCCAGCGGCTTCGGGTCGATCACCAGCCACGGTTCCCGGGTGGCCCGCAACACGTTGCCGGCGTGCAGGTCCTGGTTGACCAGCACCTGCTCGCCCTGCGTGCCGATCAGCTCGGCGAGCCGGCCGAGCGCGGCGTCCAGCAGCCGCCGCTCGTACGGCCGGCCGGCCCGTTCCCAGTCCGCCGGCATCCGCTCGATCCAACCCGCCGCCTCCTCGGCCAGCGGGGTGAACGGCGCGCCGGCCGGCTGCCAGAGCCGGGGCAGCAGCCCGGCGACCACGTCCAGCGCCTCGTCCGGCGGCAGGGCGTGCAGCGGCGTGCCCGGGGCGCAGCGCTCCACCAGCAGCGCCCGCCGGCCCGGGTCGTGCCCGAGCAGCCGGACCGCCCCGTCGCCCGCCCAGTGCGCCAGGGCGGTGGCCTCATGCGTGCTGTCGGCGTCCGGGTACTGGAGCTTGAGCACCGCCCGGGTGCCGTCGGGCAGCTCGACCGGCAACGCCAGCGAGGCGAACGCGGACGGGAACGGCGGGCCGGACAGTCGCAGCCCCCACCCGTCGACGCACTCCGCCACCCGGCCCGGCAGCGCCGCGAGCCAGGCCCGGCCGGCCGGGACGCGTTCGGTCCAGCGCAGCCCTTCGGGGATTTCCAGCCGCACGCCCATCGGACCATCCTCGACCCGACCGGCCGGTCGGCACCACCGGTTAATGCCCGCCACCGCCTGGAACAGGAAGAGCCCGCTCAGCGAAGCCGACGGATGTCGCCGTAGGCCCGGTAGAAGCCGCCCCGGCCCGCCGGGCGGACCTCGGTGATCAGGTAGCGCGCCCCCGCCTCGCGGATGCCCTTGGGGAACTGCACCGACCAGTCGCGGTGGTAGCCGTCGGAGAGGACGTGGACGCGCAGCCGGCCGCCCTCGTCGACGCACTGCACCACCACGCCGTCCCGCTCCTCGGTGGTGACCTCCACCGTGGTCCAGGCCGCCGGCTCGGGCAGCCGGGCCGGGGCCTTGACGTCCACCACCTCCGGTACGCTGCCCGCCTCGGCGGCCCGGATCGCCGGCTCGCTCGCGTCGACGCAGGCCAGGTAGCCCCCGGTGGTGACCACGTAGAGCCGCTCGTCGTGGTACTGCATCGAGTATGCCGAGCCGCAGCCGGTGCCGAGCTTCCACAGCCGGTTGCCGGCCGCGTCGAAGCAGTAGATGGAGGACTGGTTGTCGCCGGCGAAGACGTACCGGCCGTCCTCGGCGGCGGCGCAGGAGAAGACCGCGGCGTCGCAGCGGTACGTCCGCTCGGCGTGCCCGTCCTTGCGCAGCCGCACCACCTCGCGGGTGCCGGTGCCGGCGAACACGGCGTCGCGCTCCTGCCAGCCGAAGAGCACCGAGCCGGTGCGGGTGTGCCACAGCTCCCGCCCGGTGCGCCAGTCGTAGCCGGTCACCCCCTGGGAGTGGCCCTGGTAGAGCGCGTCGGCGTCGCAGCGGACCATCCACCCGCCCCGGCCGCGCCCCTGCCGTCGCCAGAGGAACTCGTCCTCGTGGTCGATCGCGGCGATCCCGCCGCCGGCGTCGGAGACGCCCAGCACCCCGTCGTGGATGTCCAGCCAGTAGATGTCGATGTCCGGGGCGATCGCGTACGCCGCCCGGGGCACCTTGCCGGAGAGGTCGTAGACGTTGCCGTCGTCGCAGCCCGCGTAGATCCAGGCGTCGTCGGCGACGATGCACTTCACCCCGTCGGGGAGCCGGACCTGGTTGAGCAGCCGGGCGTCGTGGTCGAGGGTGGTGATCACCCCGTGCTCGTTGCCGACCATGCAGTGCCGCCCGTCGACGAAGATGCCGAACGCGGGCGCGCCCGAGGCGTACCGCCACAGCACCGGGGCGGTCCGGGCGGTCGAGCGGGTGCTGACGATCTGGCGGCGGGAGACGGGCCGCTTCTGGCGGGCGCCGAACACCGCCGGGGCGTACCCCTTGCGGACCTTCTCCCCGATCTTCTTCGCGGCGGCGGCGCGGGCGCGGAGGTTGTCCGGGTATGCCGTGGTCTTCACCTGGCCCTGGTCGCCGATCCGGCCGTAGCGCACGGTCAGCGCGGTGTCGTCCACCACCACCTCGTAGAACTTGTGCGCCGCACCGTCCGATTCGGACAGTTCGAGGTAGGTCGTCTCCTGCGACATGGGATCGCCTTTCGGGGGGAAGAGCGCCGGACCCGGCACCACGACAGCGGGCACACGCTAACCGCTACCCCCGACAGAAACGGTCTATCCCCGGCTGCGGTCGAGGGCGTCGACGGCCTTGCGGGCCGCGATCAGCACCGGGTCCCAGACGGGCGCGTACGGCGGGGCGTAGCCGAGGTCGAGGGCGGTCATCTCGTCCACCGTCATGCCGTTCCACAGCGCCACGGCCAGGGTGTCGATCCGCTTGGCCGCCTCCGACCAGCCGACGATCTGCGCGCCGAGCAGCCGCCCGCTGGGGCGCTCGGCGATCAGCTTCACCGTCATCGGCCGCGCCCCCGGGTAGTACCCGGCCCGGTTCGTCGACTCGGCCACCACCGAGACGAACTCGAAGCCGCTGGCCGTGGCGTCCCGCTCGCGCAGGCCGGTGCGCCCCACCTCCAGCTCGCAGACCTTCGTCACGGCCGTGCCGATCACCCCGGGGAAGGTCGCGTATCCGCCGCCGAGGTTGATCCCGGCGACCCGGCCCTGCTTGTTGGCGTGGGTGCCGAGCGGGACGTGCACCGGCAGGCCGCTGACCAGGTGCAGGCTCTCCACGCAGTCGCCGGCCGCCCACACCCCCGGCGCCCCGACCACCCGCATCCGCCGGTCCACCCGGAGCCCACCGGAGGGGCCGACCGGCAGGCCGGCGGCCTCGGCGAGGGCGGTGTTGGGGCGTACCCCCAGGCCCAGGACCACGACATCGGCCGGCACCGGCCCGTCGTCGGTGACCACCGCGGACACCCGGCCGTCGCGCTGGTCGAGCCCGGTCACCCCCACGCCGGTACGGATGTCGATGCCGATGCCGCGCATGGCCGTCGCGACGAGAGCGGCCATGTCCGGGTCGACGGTCGCCATCGGCTGGTCGGCCTTCTCGACCAGGGTGACCGACAGCCCGCGCTGGACCAGCGCCTCGGCCATCTCCACCCCGATGTAGCCGCCGCCGACCACCACCGCCCGCCGGGGCGTCGGGTCGCCGTCCAGCCAGTCGCGCAGGGCCCCGGCGTCGTCGAGGGTCTGCACGCCGAAGACGCCGCCCATGTCCGTGTCGGCCCAGCCGGGTGTCGTCGGCACCGCTCCGGCGGCGTACATCAGGTCGTCGAACCCCTCGCGGACCTCGCCGCCGCGGTCGAGGTCACGGGCGACCACCTCCCGGCGGTCCAGGTCGATCGCGGTGACCTCGTGTCGCAGCCGGACGTCGATGTCGAACTCGTCGCGGAAGGTGGCCGGGGCTCGGGCGACGAGCTGGTCCCGATCCGTGACCAGCCCGCTGATCCAGTACGGGATGCCGCACGCCGAGTACGAGGTGTGGTGCCCCCGCTCGAAGGCCACGATCTCCAGGTCCGACCGGTCGCGGCGACGCCGCGCCTGGGAGGCCGCCGCCATGCCGGCGGCGTCCCCGCCGATGACGATCAACCGTTGCGCCACGCCGACCATCCTGTCACGCCACGCCCCCGGCGGAGCCCGTCCCGCCGCGCCGCCCACCCGACCCCGCCGCGCCCGGCCGCCCGCGCGGTCCCGCGCCCGGCCGCCCGGGTGGCCGGGCGCTCAGCCACGGGTCTGGCGGGCCACGTCCCGCACCACGTCGACCAGGCTTCCGGTGCGGGAGAAGACCGCCCGCTGCCGGGCCGCCCCGGTGCCGTGCCGACGCAGCCCACCGAGCAGGTCGGTCACCTCGGCCAGGTCGCCGTGCCGCTCCAACTCGGGGCGGAGCCGCTCGACGAGCCGGCCCAGCAGCTCCCACGCCGGGCGCAGCTCGCCGTCGGTCAGGTCCACCCCGTCGCCCTCCAGCCCGTCGTGGGCGGCCCGCCAGTGCGCGGCGACCAGCAGGTGGTGGTCGGTGCGCACCGGCGGCCGGCCCTCGGCGATGTCGGTCATCGCGCTGGCCACCAGGGCCCGGACCAGGGCGGCGACCAGCACGGCATCGTCCACCGACGGGCAGACGTCGCCGATGCGGAGCTCCACCGTCGGGTACTTGGCCGACAGCCGGGCGTACCAGTAGAGCATCCCCTCGTCGAGCATCACGCCGCTGGCGATGAGCTGCCGGATCAGCCGCTCGTAGTGCTCGTGCGATTCCAGGTACGGCGTCGGCGCCACCGACGGCCACCGCTCCCACTCCACGGATCGCCAGCTCGCGTAGCCGGTGTCCACACCGGCCGAGAACGGGGAGTTGACCGTCGCCGCGTGCAGGATCGGCAGCCAGGGCCGGACGTGGTTGAGCACCTGTACGCCGGTCTCGGGGTCCGGCACCCCGACGTGAACGTGCATGCCGTTGTTGCCGGGGCCGGGCACCAGCAGCCGGAACCGCTCGATCATCCGGTCGAAGCGGGGCTTGTCGACCACCGGCGGCACCGGGCCGTCGACCGGTCCGGTGCCGATGGCCAGTACCCGTACGCCGGCCCGCTCGGCCGCCTCGGACAGCGCCCGGCGCAGCATCCCCAGGGAGTGCCGGATCGACGACAGCTCCAGCCCCGGCGGGCTGCCGATCTCGATCTGGCTCGTCTGGAACTCGCGCTCGACCTGGCCGCGCAGCTCGGCCGGCACCTGCTCCATCACCAGGTCGACGGCCGGCACGGCGGTGCCGGTGTGCGGGTCGACGAGCAGGAACTCCTCCTCGACGCCGACGGTGAGCAGGCCGGTGCCGCCCGGGGCCACGTTCGGTTCCCGCTGCACCACTGAACCGCTCATCGTCCTCACCGTCCGTTTCCGTGCCGGCCGCGGCGCTGTGCCGCGACGTGACCGGCCAATACCCGCAGTGTCGGTGCGGGGAAACTCCGCCGCCCGCGTGTCGCCCGCCGGCACGCCGCTCGCGTTCCGCATCCCCGTTGCCGGGCCCCGCGTTCCGGGGAGGAACGTTCCGCCCTTCGGGGTGGACGGTGGGGCCTAGGGGAATCGCGTGGGCGGGTTGCTGGTGACGGTGACGGGGATGTGGGCGTACGCGCTCACCCACCTGATCGTGCTCGCGGACCGCCCGGCCGAGCTGCTGGCCGGGGCGGCCGTGGCCGCCGCCGTGCTGCTGGCCGGGCGCCCCGGGCTGGCGGCCGGCCCGCCGGCCAGGGCCGCCAGGCACGGCGCCGGCCTGCGGGAACGCGCCCGGCGTCGGGGTGTTCCCCGGCAGGTCGACCCGGACGCCGCCGGCCGTCCCCGACCCCGCGCGCCCGGACCGGGCCCCGCGGCCGGGTAGCCTCCCGGGCCGCGCCGGCTTCCGTCGGCGTCGGCCCCCCCGGGGCGACGACGGGCATTCCCCGTCGGCGTCGCCCCCCGCCATCAGGTCGCCTCCGCCGTCGTCCGTCCCGCCGCGCGCCCGTTTCCGGGCCGGTCGGGACATCCGGAACCGGACCGAGGGGTCACCCATGCTCGCCTTCGCACCGCTGCGCGGCGCGGTCGGCACCGCCGCCGTCACCTGGCTCGCCGACACGCTGCACCCGCTGACCGGCGGGGCCGCCACGGCCGTCGCCATAGTCCTGTTCACCGTCGCCGTCCGCCTGCTGGTCTCGCCGCTCACCCTGGCCCAGGTGCGCGGGGAGCGGCGCCGCGCGGTCCTCGCCCCGCAGGTCCGCGACCTGCAACGCCGGTACGCCGACGACCCGGCCCGGTTGCGGAGCGAACTGTTCGGGCTCTACCGGTCGGCCGGGGCGAGCCCGGTCGCCGGCTGCCTGCCGGCCCTGCTCCAGGCCCCGTTCTTCCTGATCATGTACCGGCTGTTCAGCACGGACGACGGCGTGGACGGCGGCGGAGCAGGCGGTGTTGCGTCGCCCCCGAGCGGCACCCGTCGAGGTTCGTTGACCGCCGATCGGACCTCGGCGGACGACCGGGTCCGGTCGATGCCGCATCTCCCTCTGGACAGAAACAGTTAATAGTCCTAATAATAAGCGCCAACGTTGATGAGTGTGAATGCCCGTCCGGGCGTGGAGGGTTGCATGAAGCGTTCCCGATCCCTTGTCATGGCCCTGGTGACGGCGCTGGCCGCGACCGTCGGAGCGGCCTGGGTGGCACTGCCGGCGTTCGCCGCCGGGGCCACCGCGAACTTCGTCAAGACCTCCGACTGGGGGTCCGGCTGGGAGGGCAAGTACACGATCACCAACGGCGGCGCCACCGCCATCTCCGCGTGGACCGTCACCTTCGACCTACCGGCCGGCACCACCGTCGGCAGCTACTGGGACGCCCTGCTGACCAGCTCCGGCCAGCGGTACACCTTCACCAACCGCTCCTGGAACGGCGGCATCGCCCCCGGCGGGTCGACGTCGTTCGGCTTCCTCGCGACCGGCTCCGGCAGCCCGACCAACTGCCAGCTCAACGGCGCCCCCTGCGGCGGCGGCCCCACCCCGACGACCCCGCCGCCGACCACCCCGCCGCCGACGACCCCGCCCCCGACCACGCCGCCGCCGACCACCCCGCCCCCGACGACCCCGCCCCCGACCACCGCCCCGCCCACCGGCAACCTGCCGAAGCACATGCTCACCGGCTACTGGCACAACTTCGACAACCCGGCGGTCGAGCTGCGGCTGCGCGACGTCCCCGCCGAGTACGACCTGGTCGCGGTCGCCTTCGCCGAGGCCACCGGCACCCCCGGGGCGGTCACCTTCGCCGTCGATCCCGGCCTGTCCGCCGCCCTCGGCGGCTACACCGACGCCGACTTCACCGCCGACGTGCAGACCCTGCGCTCGCGCGGCAAGAAGGTCATCCTCTCCGTCGGCGGCGAGACCGGTCGGGTCGCGGTCAACGACGCCGCCTCGGCCACGGCCTTCGCCAACACCACCTACGCCCTCATCCAGCGGTACGGCTTCGACGGCGTCGACATCGACCTGGAGAACGGGCTCAACCCGACGTACATGGCCCAGGCGCTGCGCGCCCTGCGGGCCAAGGTCGGGACCGGCCTGATCATCGCGATGGCCCCGCAGACCATCGACATGCAGAACCCGGCCGGCGGTTACTTCAAGCTCGCCCTGGACATCCGGGACATCCTCACCGTGGTCAACACCCAGTTCTACAACTCCGGGGCGATGCTCGGCTGCGACCAGAACGCCGCGTACGGCCAGGGCACGGTGAACTTCATCGTCGCGCTCGCCTGCATCCAGTTGGAGGCCGGGCTGCGCCCCGACCAGGTCGGGCTCGGCCTGCCCGCCGGTCCCGGCGCGGCCGGTGGCGGCGTCGTCGCCCCGAGCGTGGTCAACGCCGCCCTCGACTGCCTGGCGAAGGGCACCAACTGCGGCAGCTTCCGCCCGCCGCGCACCTACCCGGGCATCCGGGGCGCGATGACCTGGTCGGTCAACTGGGACGTCAGCAACGGCAACGGCTTCGCCCGCACCGTCAAGCCGCACCTGTCCACCCTGCCCTGACCCGCCCGCACCACCCCGTACCACCGCCCCCGCACCACCGCCGGCCCGCCCTGCGCGGGCCGGCGGTCCCGCCCGCCCCCCTCGGGCGGAAACCCCCACCACCGGTCCCTGGAGGCCACGTGAAACTCCGGTCCCCCCGCGCGGCGACGTTCGCCGCCGCGTTCGCCGCCGCCGTCGTCGCGGCCACCCTCGTGGCCCCGCCGGCCGCGTCGGCGGCCACCGCAGCCTTCGTCCGCACCTCGAGCTGGAGCAGCGGGTACGAGGCGAAGTTCACCGTCACCAACAACACCTCGGCCAGCATCGGCTCCTGGAACGTCCAGTTCGACCTGCCCGCCGGCAGCTCGCTCGGCACCTTCTGGGACGCCACGATGACCACCGCCGGCCAGCGCGTGACCGCCGTCAACAAGTCCTGGAACGGCGCCCTCGCCCCGGGCGCCAGCACGTCGTTCGGGTTCGTCGTCGCCGGCACCGGCGACCCGACCAACTGCACCGTCAACGGCGCCTCCTGCACCGGCGGCGGCAACCCCGGCGGCCCGGCCACCCCGGGCGGGCTGCGGGTCACCGGCACCACCGACGCCTCGGTCTCGCTGGCCTGGAACGCCGTGTCCGGCACGGTCACCGGCTACCGGGTGTACGAGGGCACCACCGTCAAGGCCACCCTTCCCGGCACCTCGACGACGGTGTCCGGGCTGACCGCCTGCTCCGCGCACAGCTACACCGTGGCGGCGTACAACTCCTCGGGCGAGTCGGCGAAGTCGCCGGCAGTCTCCGCCACCACCACCGGTTGCAGCGGCGGGAACGCCCCGATGGCCGCCGCGCCGTACCTCTACCCGGGCTGGGGCGACCCGCCCGCGCCGTCGACGGTGATGGGTGCGACCGGGATCAAGTGGTTCACCATCGCGTTCGTCCTCTCCGGCGGCGGCTGCACCCCGGCCTGGGACGGCAGCGGCCCGCTCACCGGCGGCGCGCACGCCAACACCATCGCCGCGATCCGGGCCGCCGGGGGCGACGTCATCCCGTCCTTCGGCGGGTGGAGCGGTAACAAGCTCGGCCCGAACTGCTCGTCGGCCAGCGCCCTGGCGGCGGCGTACCAGCAGGTGATCAACGCGTACGGGCTCAAGGCGATCGACATCGACATCGAGAACAGCGACGAGTTCGAGAACGAGGCGGTGCAGGACCGGATCCTCGGCGCGCTGAAGATCGTCAAGCAGAACAACCCCGGGATCAAGACGATCGTCACCTTCGGCACCACGACCACCGGGCCGTCGTACTACGGCATTCGGCTGATCAACCAGGCCGCCGCGCTCGGGGCGAACATCGACACGTTCACGATCATGCCGTTCGACTTCGCCGGCGGCGCGAACATGTACCAGAGCACCGTCAACGCGGCCGAAGGACTGAAGAACGCGCTGAAGACCGCCTTCGGCTGGTCCGACGCCGCCGCGTACACGCACATGGGCATCTCCGGCATGAACGGCCTGTCCGACCAGCAGGAGCTGACCTCCCCGGCGACCTGGACGCAGATCCGCGACTGGGCGAAGGCCCGCAGCCTGTCCCGGTTCACCTTCTGGGCCGTCAACCGCGACCGGCCGTGCGCCGGCGGGGGAGTGGTGGCCCACTGCTCCGGCATCGCCCAGAACACCTGGGAGTTCACCAGCATCACCGCCCAGTACAACTGAGCAGTATCGCCGACGCAGCAGTACCGCCCCGGCACGGCCGGGCGGGCGTGCGGTCAGCGGCCGGTGGTCATCGACTGCCGGTCGCGCCGCGCGCGGCGGCGGCGCACCTTCTTCACCGCCCAGCTCAGGATCATCACGCCGAAGACGGCGAAGATCGCGTAGTTGAACCAGCTGCTGTACTGGTCCACTTCCTCCCAGCGCGACCCGAGTGCGAAGCCGGCGCCGACGATCAGCGCGTTCCACACCCCGCTGCCCAGCGTGGTCAGCAGGACGAACTCGACCAGCGGCATCCGGTTCGCCCCGGCGGGGATGGAGACCAGGCTGCGCACCACCGGCACCACCCGGCCGATCAGCACGGCCCACCGGCCGTGCCGCTCGAACCATCGGTCGGCCTTCTCCAGATCGTCCCGGTCGACCAGTGGGATGTGGTCCAGCCATCGCTTGAGCCGGTCCTCGCCGACGGCCGCGCCGAGCCAGTAGAGCACCAGCGCGCCGACCACCGAGCCGACCGTCGCGGCAACCACGATGAGGACGAGGTTGAACCGGCCCTCGGCCGCGAGGTAGCCCGCCATGGCCAGCACGATCTCGCTCGGGATCGGCGGGATGATGCTCTCCAGGGCGACCAGCGCGGCCACCCCGACCGCGCCGAGCGAGTCGATCACACTGGCCACCCACCCGGTCAGCCCGGTGAACTGCGACGGATCGACGTTCTGGGCGAGGGCCATGGTTGTCCTTCCGCGGGCCGCCGGGGGGATCGGAAGGTGATACCCAGTTCGGAGGCGATCACACCTGCCGGTGATCGGGGGTCCGCCGACCCGGCCCCGGCGCGGACCAACCCCGGCGCGGACCAGCCCCGAGGCGGGCGGCGTTCGCGTTCTCCGTGAGCCGGAATCCGTTCGCGTTTGCCGGGAGCCGGAATCGGAGAAGGTACGTCGGCATGGGTGACAGGTGGTACTCCGAGGCGGTCGTCTACTGCCTTGACATTGACACGTACGCGGACTCCGACGGTGACGGGGTCGGCGACATCCGTGGCCTCATCGGCCGGCTCGACTACCTGGCCCGGCTGGGGGTGACCTGCCTGTGGCTGCACCCGATCCACCCGTCGCCGAACAAGGACGACGGCTACGACGTCACCGACTTCTACAACGTGGACCCCCGCTTCGGCACCCTCGGTGACTTCGCCGAGCTGCTGCACCAGGCGCAGAACCGGGGCATCCGGGTGATCATCGACCTGGTGGTCAACCACACCTCGGACGAGCACCCGTGGTTCCAGTCCGCCCGGTCCTCGCCCGACTCGCCGTACCGGGACTGGTTCGTCTGGTCCGACCACGAGCCGGACGACCGGCACCAGGGCATGGTCTTCCCGGGCGAGCAGAAGGAGACGTGGAGCTACGACCGGACCGCCAAGGCCTGGTACTACCACCGGTTCTACAAGTACCAACCCGACCTGAACTTCAACAACCCCCAGGTCCGCGCCGAGGTCAAGAAGATCGTCTCGTTCTGGCTCCAGCTCGGCGTCTCCGGGTTCCGGATGGACGCGGTGCCGTTCATCATCGAGCTGACCGAGCCGGGGAACCCGAACTCGCCGAAGGACTTCGAGTACCTCACCGAGCTGCGCCAGCACGTCCAGTGGCGGCGCGGCGACGCCGTCCTGCTCGCCGAGGCCAACGTGGAGCCCGACCAGCTCCCCACCTTCTTCGGCGACGGCAGCGGCTCCGGAAACCGGATCCACATGCTCTTCGACTTCATGCTCAACGGCCGGCTCGTGCTCGCACTGGCCCGTCAGGACCCGGAGCCGGTGATCGAGGCGCTGCGGGACACCCCGATCCTGCCCACCGGCGGGCAGTGGGCCACCTTCCTGCGCAACCACGACGAGATCGACCTGTCCCGGCTCACCACCGAGCAGCGCAACCAGGTGTACGCCGAGTTCGGCCCCGACGAGGACATGCGGATCTACGACCGGGGCATCCGCCGCAGGCTCGCCCCGATGCTCGGCAACGACCGGCGGCGCGTCGAGCTGGCGTACGCGCTCCAGTTCTCGCTGCGCGGCACGCCGGTGCTGCGCTACGGCGAGGAGATCGGGATGGGCGAGGACCTCTCGCTGCCCGGCCGGGAGGCGATCCGTACCCCGATGCAGTGGTCGTACAAGCCGAACGCCGGCTTCTCCACGGCCGACCCGGAGAAGCTGGTCCGCCCGGTGATCGACAAGGGCGACTTCTCGTACGAGAAGGTCAACGTCACCGCCCAGCGCGGCGACCACAAGTCACTGCTGTCCTGGTTCGAGCGGATGATCCGGACGCTGCGCGAGGCGCCGGAGATCGGCTCCGGCTCGACCACCCACATCGACGTGCCGACGCCGCACGGGGTGCTCGCCCACCGCGCCGACGGCCCGACCGGGACCATGGTCTTCCTGCACAACCTCGGCACCGACGACGTCGAGGTCGACCTCGGCACGCTCGCCGACGAGGCGGACCTGCCGACGGACGTCCTCGCCGACCGCAGCTACGGCGAGGTGGGCAAGCTCGACTCGCTCAAGCTCGCCGGGTACGGCTACCGCTGGATCCGCCTCTGTCGTGGGGCCGCCTACTGACCCCGGGGGTGGGCTAGGCTCCGGTGGTCGCCGTAAGTTACCGGGAGGTAGGCATGTCCGAGGAGCAGCGGGTCGCGATCGTCACCGGGGCCGCGCGGGGGATCGGGGCGGCCACCGCCCGCCGGCTGGCCGCCGACGGACTGGCCGTCGCCGTGGTCGACATCGAGGAGTCGGCCACCAGGGACACCGTGGACGCGATCGTCGCGGCCGGCGGACGGGCCCTCGGCGTCGGCGCGGACGTCTCCGTCCGGGACCAGGTCGAGGTGGCCGTCGGGCGGGTCGCCACCGAGTTGGGCGCGCCGACGGTGCTGGTCAACAACGCGGGGGTGCTCCGGGACAACCTGCTGTTCAAGATGACCGACACCGACTGGGACACCGTCCTGGGCGTGCACCTGCGCGGCGCGTTCCTGTTCAGCCAGGCCGCCCAGAAGCACATGGTCGAGCGGAAGTGGGGGCGGATCGTCAACCTGTCCAGCACCTCGGCGCTGGGCAACCGGGGCCAGGCCAACTACGCGGCCGCGAAGGCGGGCATGCAGGGCTTCACCAAGACCCTCGCCATCGAGCTGGGCCCGTTCGGGATCACCGTCAACGCGGTCGCCCCCGGGTTCATCGTCACCGACATGACCGCCGCGACCGCCGCCCGGATGAAGGTGGACTTCGAGGCGCTCCAGAAGCACACCGAGTCGGAGATCCCGGTCCGCCGGGTGGGCCGCCCGGAGGACGTGGCCCACACCATCTCGTTCCTGGCCAGCGAGGGCGCATCCTTCGTCTCCGGCCAGGTCATCTACGTAGCCGGCGGCCCAAGGGCCTAACCCTCCCCACCCGCACCCACGAATGGCCGCTCTTTCACGGAAGGAGTGGCCATTTCGCGTCCCGTGCCCACTCCTTCCGTGAAATTGCGCGGGGGTGGGGGTGGGTCAGCGGGGGTGGGGGCGGGTGTGCCAGAGCCAGAACAGGCCGAGCACCGGGAGCACCAGTGGGATGTAGCCGTAGCCGCTGCCGAACTGGGACCAGACGGTCTCGTCCGGGAACAGTTCGGCGTCGACCAGGCTGAGGACGCCGACGCCGAGCACCCCGACCAGCTCCACGGAGCAGCAGGCCAGCGCGACCCACCGGCCCGCGTGGCCGGCCCGGGCCAGCCCCACCGCGGCCACGATGTAGATCAGCGCGGCCAGCGCCGAGAGCAGGTACGCCACCGGCGCCTCGTCGAACTTCGTGGCGATCTGCAACCCCGCCCGGGAGGTCGCGGCGATGGCGAACAGCAGGTACACGGCGATCAGCAACCGGCCCGGCCCGGAGTTGGTGGCCAGCCGGGGTGTCTCCGTCTCAACCACCGAGCGCCTCCCAGGTCTGTTGGAGCCGGACCACCACGACCGGGGTCACCAGGCAGATCGCGCAGATGATCGCCGACCCCCACCGGGTCGGCTCCATCCGGGCCAGCACCCAGGCCAGCGGCGGCAGGAAGACCAGCGTCACCACGTAACCGAAGAACGCGCCGGGCTCGCCCGGCCGCTCGCCGCCGCCGAGCGCGACCAGCGCCGCCACCGTCAGCGCGAGCAGGCCCAGTTCCAGCACGGCCAGGCCGACGAACTGCACCCGGTCCGGCGACCGGTTGCGCATCGCCGCCACCAGCGCCCACACCGCGAGTACGAGCGACAGCACGATCGTCGCCGTCGCGAGGATCCCGTCCACCGGCGAGCCGGCCGCGGCCATGCTGGTCATCGACGGCACCGGAGTCGGAGTCTCGGTCACCGGGACAGCCTACTAACCGGTGTAGTACTCACCCCGGCCCGGCCCGCCGCCACGCCCGCCGTCGGCCTGTCCGGGTCGGGTCCAGCGGTCTGGCCGTCCCGGTCCGCGGGCCTGACCTGGTCCGGTCCGGCCCCGTCGGCTGCGTCGGATCGGCCGGGCGACTAGCGTGGATCACGGCCACGGGACCGCCGTGGTCGGCGACGACACCGGGAGTACACGTGCTGCGGTTCGGCTTGTTCGGCACCGGCCACTGGGCCGCGGAGACGCATGCGGCGGCGATCGGCGCGCACCCCCGCGCCGAGCTGGCCGGGGTCTGGGGCCGCAACCCCGACAAGGCGGCGGAGCTGGCGCGGCGGCACGGGGTGCCCGTCTTCACCGAGGTCGACGCGCTGATCGACGCCTGCGACGCGGTCACCGTGGCGCTGCCCCCGGACGTGCAGGCCGACATCGCCGTCCGAGCCGCCACGGCCGGTCGGCACCTGCTGCTGGACAAGCCGCTGGCGCTCACCCTCGCCGACGCCGACCGGGTGGTCGCCGCGGTCGGGCAGGCCGGCGTCGCCTCCGTGGTGTTCTTCACCCAGCGGTTCCACCCGAACGTGACCGGCTTCCTCGCCTCGACCGCGGCGGCCGGGGGCTGGCAGCACGCCCGGGCGACGATGTTCACGTCCATCTTCCAGCCCGGCAACCCGTACGGCGCGTCGCAGTGGCGGCGGGACCGGGGCGCGCTGTGGGACATCGGCCCGCACGCCCTGTCGATCATCCTGCCGGTGCTCGGCCGGGTGACCCGGGTCACGGCCATCGACGGCCCGAGCGGCCTGGTCCACCTGCTGCTCACCCACGACGGCGGGGCGACCAGCACGGTGTCGCTCACCCTCGACGCGCCGCCCGAGGCCGCCACCCGCGACTTCGTCTTCTTCGGGGAGAACGGCGCGCTGGAAGTCCCGCCCGGGGACGGCAATGCGCTGACCGCGCTCTCCACCGCGATCGACCAACTCGTCGAGGAGATCGACGCCGGTGCCCGGGACCACCGTTGCGACGTCCGGTTCGGCCGGGAGGTGGTGGCCGTCCTCGACGCCGCCGAGACCGCCCGTGCCGAGGGCCGCACCGTCGCACTCCCGGGCTGAGTCGGCGGGCCGCTCGGGGCCTCGCTGCGCCGGCACCGCCCCGGGCCGAGCGGCACCCATCAGCTTCGGGCGGCGGCTCGTTTGTCAGGCGAGACCGCTCAGCGCCTGACTCAGCTCGGTCGGAGAGCTGAACTCCTCAGCCGGCAGTGCGCGGAGCATCTGCAACACCTCCGTGCTGGCGCCGTTCTCCTGCCCCCAACGGACCAGGTCCTCCCGGGAAGCCGGGTAGTCGAGCCCGGCCAGGTACTCCTGCAACTCCGTTCCACTGACCGCCATACCAGCCCACTACCCGCTGCCCGGCAGGACATGCCCGGGTGGTCCGCGCCGCGCCGCGCGGAGGGGGCGGGGCCCGGCGGAGAGGGCGGGCCCCGCCGGCGGTCGGTTTGCCCCGAACCGGGCCGGGTAGCCGCGGACATGCTGGTACAGCGGCTCGGCGCGCCGAGCGACTTCGATCCGTTGCTGGAGCGGATCCGGGACGCCCGGATCGTGATGATCGGCGAGGCGACGCACGGCACCCACGACTACTACCGGCTACGCGAGCAGCTCACCCGGCGGCTCATCGCCGAGCGGGGCTTCTCCTTCGTCGCCGTGGAGGGGGACTGGCCCGACTGCGAGCGGGTGCACCGGTCGGTCACGGCCGCCCCGGACGGCCTCGCCGACCCGCAGGTCGCCCTGGAGCGTTTCGAGCGCTGGCCGACGTGGATGTGGGCCAACGCCGAGGTGGCCCGGTTCTGCCGCTGGCTGCGGGCGTGGAACCTGGAGCAGCCGGTCCCACGGCGGGCCGGCTTCCACGGCCTGGACGTCTACAGCCTCTGGGAGTCCATGCAGGCGATCTTCGACTACCTGGGCGAGGAGGACCCGACCTCGCTGGAGGCCGCGCAGGAGGCGTACCGGTGCTTCGAGCCGTACGGGCGGCGGGTCGAGGAGTACGGCGCGGCGAGCCGGTTCGTCTCGGCCCGCTGCGAGGAGGAGGTGGTCAAGCTGCTGGCGCGTACCCGGGAACGGGCCGCCTCGGACGGCCCGGACCGCTTCTCGGCCTGGCAGAACGCGGAGGTGGTGGCCGGCGCGGAGCGCTACTACCGGGCGATGGTGGCGGGCGGCCCGGAGTCGTGGAACGTGCGGGACATCCACATGGCGGACACCCTGGACCGGCTGCTGGACTTCCACGGCCCGGACGCCCGGGGTGTCGTCTGGGCGCACAACACCCACGTCGGCGACGCCCGGGCCACCGGCATGGCCGCCGACGGGCTGGTCAACATCGGCCAGTTGGCCCGGGAGCGGCACGGGGCGGACGACGTGGTGCTGGTCGGCTTCGGCAGCTACCGGGGGACGACGGTGGCGGCTCCCCGGTGGGGGTCGCCCGCCGAGGCGATGGTGGTGCCGCCGGCCCGGCCCGGTTCGGTCGAGCGGCGGCTGCACGAGCTGTTGCCGGAGCGCGCGGTGCTGATCTTCGGCGGCCCGGACCAGCCCGGCTGGGTCACCGAGGAGCACGACCACCGGGCGATCGGCGTGGTCTACGACCCGACCTTCGAGTCCTGGGGCAACTACGTGCCGACCCGGCTGGGCGAGCGCTACGACGCCTTCGTCTGGTGCGACGACACCACCGCGCTGCACCCGTTGCCCGCGCTCACCTCGTTCGGGGAGATGGAGACGTACCCGGCGGGGGTCTGAGCCGGACGGGCCCCGCCCCGCCGGGTCAGCGGCGGTGCGGGGCCCGGGGCCGGACCGGTCAGGCGTCGGCCGGCTTCTTCTCGGCGAGGTGGGCGCGCAGCCCCTCGCCCTCGATGTCCACGTTGGGCAGCAGCCGGTCGAGCCAGCGGGGGATCCACCAGGCCGCCTTGCCGAGCAGCGACATCACCGCCGGGACGATGGTCATCCGGACCACGAAGGCGTCGATGGCCACGCCGATGGCCAGCGCGAAGCCCATCGACTTGATGATCGGGTCGTCGAGGAAGACGAAGCCGCCGAACACCGCCATCATGATCAGCGCGGCGGCCGTGACCACCCGGGCGCCGTGTCCCATGCCGTTGACGGTGGCCTGCTGCGCGGTGTCGCCGTGCACGAAGTCCTCGCGCATCCGGGAGACCAGGAAGACCTCGTAGTCCATGGCCAGGCCGAACAGGATGCCGATGAGCAGGATCGGCAGGAAGCTGACCAGCGGGCCCGGGGTGTCCAGGCCGACCAGATCGGCCAGGTGCCCCTGCTGGAAGATCGCGACGGTGATGCCGAACGTCGCGGCGACCGTGAGCAGGAAGCCCAGGGCGGCCTTGACCGGTACCAGGATCGACCGGAACACCAGCATCAGCAGCAGGATCGACAGGCCGACGACGAGCACCAGGTAGACCGGCAGCGCGTCGGAGAGCTTCTCCGACACGTCGATGCCGATCGCGGTCGCGCCGGTCAGCAGCACGTCCGCGCCGGTGACGCCGGAAACCCGCTGGCGGATGTCGTGCACCAGGCTCTCGGTGGCCTCGTCGGTCGGACCGCTCTTGGGGATGACCCCGATCAGCGCGGTGCGCCCGGTCCGGTCGGTCTGCGCCGGGGCCACCGCGAGCACCCCGTCCGTCTGCTGGACGAGCTGCGCGACCTGCGGTGCGGCGGCGGCCGTGGCCTCCGGCGAGTCCGACGTGACGAGGACCGCGAGCCGGCCGGTGAAGCCCGGCCCGAAGCCCTCCCGGATCAGCTCGTTGTTCACCCGGGCCGGCGAGCCGGCCGCGGCGGTGCTGGCGTCCGGCAGGGCCAGCCGCATGTCGGGGGCGGGCAGCGCGAGCAGACCCAGGCCGAGCAGGGCGACCAGGATCACCGGTACGCGCAGCCGGGTGACCAGGCGTGCCCAGCGGAACCCGAAGCCGGACCGGTCCTCCGCCGCGGCCGCCGCCTCGGGGGTCCCGGTCGGGTCCGCGCCGTTGGCCGCCGCCTCGGCCTTGCGCAGCTTGCGGGGCAGCACCCGGGTGCCGGCGAAGCCGAGCAGGGCCGGGGCGAGGGTGATCGCGACCAGCACGGCGATGGTCACCGTGCCGGCGGCGGCCAGGCCCATCACGGTCAGGAACGGGATCCGCACCACCGCGAGGCCGGCCAGCGCGATGACCACGGTGGCGCCGGCGAAGACCACCGCCGAGCCGGCGGTGCCGACCGCCCGGCCGACGGCCTCCTCGGGGGACAGCCCCTCCATCAGGTTCTGCCGGTGCCGGGAGGTGATGAACAGCGAGTAGTCGATGCCGACCGCCAGGCCGAGCATCAGGGCGAGGATCGGCGCGGTGCTGGTCAGCTCGATGACGCTGCTGAGCGCGAACAGACCGGCCATGCCGACGCCGACGCCGATCAGCGCGTTGAGCATGGTCATTCCGGCCGCGACCAGCGAGCCGAACGTGATGACCAGGACGACCGCCGCCACCAGCACGCCCAGCGCCTCGGTCGAGCCGATCTCCGGCTCGCCGCCCAGCACCTCGCCGCCCGGGGCGATCTGCCAGCCCTGCGCCTCGGCCTGCGCGCCCACCTTCTCGTACGCGTCGCGCTGGGCGTCGGTGACGTCGTCCGCGCGGCCGGCGAACTGCACCTGGATCAGCGCGTACCGGCCGTCCGGGGTGATCGCCTGGGCCTGGTACGGGTCGACCGCCCCGACCACACCGGGCAGGGTGGCCGCCTCCTGGGTCACCTGCTTGACCAGGGCCTGCCCCTCGGGCGTGGCGAGCTGGCCGTCCGCCGGAGCCTTCACGGCGATGGTGCCGGTGGCCCCGCTGGCCTCCGGGAACCGCTCGCTGAGCAGGTCGATCGCCTGCTGCGACTCGGTGCCGGGCATGGTGAAGTTGCTCGTTGTCGGGCCGCGCAGCGTCGCCGCGGCGAGGCCGAGGCCGACGAGCACGACGAGCCAGACGACGGCGACGAGCCGTCGGCGGCGCAGCGAGGCTCGGCCGAGCCGGTACAACAGGGTCGCCATCAGATCCTTTTTCTCGGTCGTTGGTGAGCTGGACGGTGGTGGGGTCAGTCGGGAGGTGCCAGTGCCCGCCGGACCAGGCCGAGCAGGGCGTCGCGCAACTCGTCGTCGGCGACGTCGCCGAACTCGCCGCACGTCTCGGCGATCCCGGCGAGGACGACCAGCGCCGCGATCCGGTTCGCCGGGCGCGTCGAGTGGCCGGCGAGCGCCGCGATCAGCCGCTCGGAGATCTGGTGTACGTGCGCGAACTCCGGCTGCTGGAGCAGCTCGGGGAACTCCCCGCGGAGCAGCGCGATCTGCCGCCGGAAGCGCACCGCGAGGTTCACGAAGCCCTCGCCGGCGACCCGCTGGGCATCCGGGCCGGCCAGCCCGGCGAACCGGTCGTCCAGCTCGTGCAGCGCCGTGATCGCCGGGGCCATCAGCTCGCTGAGCAGGGCCTCCTTGTTGGCGAAGTGGTAGAGCACGGTGGCCTTGGAGACGCCCACCTCGCGGGCGATGTCCTGCAACGAGGTGCCCTTGTATCCGGTGACGGCGAATCTCCGCGCCGCCGCGGCGAGAATCTCGGCGTGCGTCTCCGATACCACCCGAGCCATGTCGCCCACCCCCCGCCCACCAGCATGCCTGACCGATCGGTCAGGCCCTGACCGATCGGTCAGAGAAGTCGGGTGGCATTCGCCACAGCCCGCCGTTCCGGGGTTCCCGGTACCCGTTCGTACCATCCGACACCGGTGCCGGATCGGATCCGGGTACGGCGCGGGCGACGAGACACGGCTCTTTCGAAGAACAGCCGTCGCCCCGATGGCTGCGATGATGCGGTGATGACCGAAAACTCATCGACTCCCGCCGAGCGCGCGGACGCGCTGCGTGCCCTACACAAGGCCGGCGACCCGCTGGTCCTGCCCAACGCCTGGGACGCCGGTTCCGCCCGGGCCGTCGCCGCGGCCGGCTTCCCCGTCGTCGCCACCAGCAGCGCCGCGGTCGCCGAGTCCCTCGGGTACGCCGACGGCGAGGCCACCCCGGTCGACGAGATGTTCGCCGCCGTCGCCCGAATCGCCCGCGCCGTGCCGGTCCCGGTCACCGCCGACCTGGAGCGGGGGTACGGTCTGAGCCCGGCCGAGCTGGTCGAGCGGATGCTCGCCGTGGGCGCGGTCGGCTGCAACCTGGAGGACTCCGACCCGCGCACCGGGGCGCTGTACGACGCCGAGGAGCAGGCCGACCTGCTCGCCGCCGTCCGGGCCGCGGCCGACGCGGCCGGGGTGCCGCTGGTGCTCAACGCCCGGATCGACCTGTACCTGCGTGAGGCCGGCGATCCGGCCGGGCGTACCGCCGAGGCGGTCCGCCGGGCCCGGCGCTACCGGGCCGCCGGGGCGGACTGCGTCTACCCGATCTTCCTGGGCGACCCGGAGCAGATCGCGGAGTTCGTGGCCGGCGCGGACGCCCCGGTGAACCTGGTCTTCAGGCCGGGCGCCCCGAGCCTGGCGGAGTTGGCCCGGCTCGGCGCGGCCCGGATCAGCTACGGCGCCGGCCCGTACACGGCGGTCAAGGCGCGGACCGCCGCGCTGCTCGACGCGGTCCGGGCCGGCAGGAACCCGTACGCCCCGCCTTCGGCGTAGGGCGCCCGCATCCCGGTTCCGGTTGCCCCGCCGGGCGGCCGGGCCGGGAGGGTGGGGTGATGAGCAGCGCGGAGCCGGGCCGGGGCACCCCCGATCGCCGGGGTGCAGGCCGTGCCCGAGGGGTGAGCGCCGCCCCCGCGCCCGGCGGGCCGAGGAGCCGGTCCTGGTCCCGGCCCCGCCGCCCGCCCCCGTTGACCGGCGGGGCGGGCGACGCGTCACCGGATGGTCAGTCCACGGCGATGCCGTGCAGCAGGCCGTCCTGGTCGCCGACGAGGAGCATGTCGCCGATGACGACCGGCGGGCTGTAGCAGTTCGCGGTGGTGGTGAGCTGGAGCCGGGCCCGGACCGACCCCGTGGTGAGGTCGAGGCCGACCAGCAGGCCGGTGGTGGTCGGGGTCCACGCGACGTTGCCGTGGATCGCCGCGCCGGTGTTGACCGGGCGGGCGCCGAGGCCGGTGGTCCACCGGGCCTGGCCGGTGGCCGGGTCCACCCGGGAGGCGGTGCGACCGCCGTCGTCGAACATGAGCACGTCGCCGTTGTCGAGCAGCAGCTTGGGCGCGTAGATGTAGGAGCCGGCCATCGACCAGCGGGCCTCGCCGGTGGCGGGGTCGAGCGCGAACGCGTTGGTCACGGTGGACACCAGGAGCAGGCCGTTGGAGAGCACCTCCAGGGTGTCCGCCCAGGGGCCGTAGATGAGGCGGCTGTAGGCGGTGGCGCGGGTGGTGGTGGAGAACGACCACAGCGCGGCACCGGTTCGGGCGTCGTGGGCGTAGACGTTTCCGTCCCCGGCACCGGCGTACACCCGGGCACCGTCGCTGGCCGCGCGCCCGGCGAACATGCCCTGTCCGGCCACGGTCCACACCGTCTCACCCGAACGCGCGTCGAGGGCCTGCCGGGTCTGGCCGGCGGAGAGGACGACCAGGGTACGGCCGTCGACCGTGGTCACCAGCGGGCTGCCGAGCACCGGGGCACCGGCGTCGTGGGCGAACCGGCGGCGGCCGGTGGCCGGGTCGAGGGCGTAGAGGCGGTGGTCGTCGGAGGGTACGTAGACGGTCCCACCGTCGGGGGCGAACGCCGGCCGGCCGTGCACCGGGCCGATCCGGGTCTGCCAGCGTCGTTGCAGCCCGCGACGGGTGGGCCGGGCGCCGATGACGGTCCCGCCCGTGGTCGCGGCGACCAGCAGATCGTCCCGGGCGGCCAGGCCGGCCTGCACCGGTGCGCCGAGCTGGTCAGTCCAGCGCAGTCGCCGGCCGGCGTCGGGGAGAGCGAAGGCGCGGGTCTGCTCGTGCCAGGCGCCGTCGGGGTCGGTGACCCGTACGGTCATCCGGTGCTCGCCGGGTGGCAGGGTGGTGATGTCCAGGCCGCCGGTGTAGCGGCGGCCGGCGGAGTCGGGGGAGAGATTCCGCCAGGGTCCGGCGTCCTTGAGCCCGTAGGTGTGCTGCGGGTAGAGCTTGGCCTGGACGTTGGCGGCCCGAACGTGCGGGGAGAGCCGTACCGACACGGCCAGCGCGGCGCCGGCCGGGTCGAGCGAGACAGCCTGGGGCCGCTGCTCCGCGGCGATCCGCGGGCCGGCGAGCGGAATGTCCAGCACCGGCCGGGACTCGGCACTGCCGTCGGCGGCCCGCCGCACGGCCGCCACCTTCAGCACCGGGCCGTCGGCCCCGACCGCGCGCTGCACCCAGTAGTAGATGGGCGCGCCACGGGTGTCGTCGACCGCCAGCTGGGTCACCCCGTTGAACCGCTGTACCTGCTCCTCGTGCACGTGCCCGGCGAACATGGCCCGCACGTTGTAGCGGTCGAGCAGCTTCAGCAGCCGCTCCTGGTCGGAGACGTAGTAGTTGTCGCCGCCGAACGGGAAGTGGCACAGCAGCACGATCGGCACCCCGGGCGCGACCTTGTCCAGGTCGCGGGTCAGCCACTCGATGCCGGACTCGCCGAACCCGCCCGGCTCCTGGAGCAGGTGGCTCGGGTCCAGCGCCACGAAGTGCAGGCCGTCGAAGTCGAACGAGTACCGCTTCGGCCCGAACAGCGATCCGTACCGCTCGCCGGCAGTGCTGTCCCACCGCCAGTCGTGGTTGCCCGGGACGTGCCGGATCCGGGGCCGCAGCGCCGCCGGGATGGTGCCCAGATAGGTGTCGTACTCGGCCACCGAGCCATGTTCGACGAGGTCTCCGACGTGGCAGACGATCGGCGCGTTCGCCGCGGCGATCTGCTGGTACACCCAGCGCACCCCCTCGGTCCGCTCAGGAAGATCCACGTCGATCTGCGTGTCGCCCAGCAGGGCGAACCCCGACGACCACTGCCTGCCCGGCCCGCCGTGCACGGGCGAGCCGGCCGCCGCGGGCGACCCGCCGACCATCGCGCCGGTGGCCGCCGCGGTGACCGTGCCGACGCCCAGGCCGAGCAACCGGCGTCGGTCCATCGAGAGACGGGCATGGTCCTGAGCTGGCAACGATGGCATGGTCTGTTCCCTTCCGGCGGGCTCGCTTGGAATGCCGGGGAGTTTGGCACGGCCCCAACCGCCTGACCAACGGTTCTCCAGCAGATTCCCGGCGATTTCGCAGGAAATCGTCAACCTGGCTGGACGGGTGGTTGATTCCTTGCAATCGCTACCAGAGCGTCGTCGCCACTGGTGAGGACAGCGTCGCCGGCCGCGCGCGGCTGCCTCGCGTTGTGATGGCGGAGGAGTGGGCCGGGAGGGTCACGCAAGAGCAGGTCAACGCTCGTGTCCTCGATCGGGTGCCGACCGCTCGGCGCGAAGCAGCCGCGCCACGTGCTGTGTGAGTTCGCTGGGGACGTCGAGCCTGGCGGAACGGGCGATCGCGTGGAGGCCTCCCCATCGGCGTTGCAGACCTCGTTGAGATCACCTCACTGCCGCACCAGTGGATCGAGCCCGGCGGCTGCGTCCTCGTTTGAGTGATGATCGTTTCGTGCCGGCGTACTGAACGCGCACGCAAGCGTTTGATCGTGCCCGATTGCGCAGGATTGAGGACGACAACATCCGACCAGCTATTGCAACCCCTCGCTCCCGCTTGGATACTTGTGGAAGACATTTACCTCTACGAATGGATGAATGCATGATTCACTCCCACCGCGGCAGCCGCGTCTTCGCAGCAGGCTTTGGGGCGGTTATTCTCGCCGTGAGCCTGCTGGTGTGGCCAACCGCCGGAGCGACGGCGCAACCGGACATTGCCGATCCGAACGGCAGGACAACTATCCAGGCTAGCTACCATCAGCTGCAGAACCCAGACACCAATATGTGCCTGACGCTCTATAACGGTAACGCGTACGATGGCGCCCCGTTGGTCGTCATGCCATGCGACCCTGCGGTCGAAAATAACTTGTGGACAATTGCCGGTGAAAGTAGCACTCTTGTGAGCCAAGCCGACAACACCAGATGCGTCGACGTCTACGGCGGTACAGCCGCCGACGGAGTTTCCGTCGTCAACTGGGGGTGCCACGGCTTGCAGAATCAACAATGGACCCTTAACAACGACGGAAGGCTCTTGAGCAACTTGGCAGGCGGCCCCTGGTGTCTCACTATCTACGGGGATAACCCGTCGGCCGGAGCGATCGTCATCCTGAAAACCTGCCCGGGAGCAACTTCGTCGTCGTCCCCAGCGCCGTCGCCGTCGCCGTCGCCGTCGACGTCTGCGTCTCCGGCGATAGATCTTGCTTTGTGGAAGTACGTCTAGTAGATGGTGTGAGTGCTGCCGCTAAAGTGGTCATCCGGCGATTAACCCCGCCATCGAGTTTCGTAATCGGCTCGGTGTGGTCGCTGGAGAGGATCGAGGGATAGATCCCGACCCCTTGTTGTTTGAAGGATCTTGTGGACCACGCCAGCCTCGACGACGGTGCCTCCGGCCGATGAACCGGGGGCACTGTCGATGTGGGGCGGCCCTCAGCGCGTCGTCTTGTTGGCCCTTACGAAGGTGGACCAAGGTGGTGGTGGCGAAGGTGAGGTGGGGCCGGTCCTGTCCTTGCTTCGTGGCGAACCTACTGGTGCGGCCGGTGCCGGAGCGGTTCCGCGAGCCGGCGGCGGCGACTGCCCGGTCGCCGGCGACCGCGACGCACTCGCCGCTGTTGCCCCCGCTGCGGGTGCTTGTGCGCCAGTGGGCGCCGGTCCCGCCGATCCAGGCAGCCGAACGGGCCGGGTAGTCGCGACTGACCCGCGCCGGAACTTCGGCGCCACTTCGGCACCCGCCAGGGGCCGTTGACGGCCGGACACACGATGAAGGCCGCTGACCGGGTTTGCCCTGGTCGGCGGCCTTTCTGTGCTGGTCAGATATTTCCTGGCAAGTGTGCCCCCGGCAGGATTCGAACCTGCGCCACCGCCTCCGGAGGGCGGTGCTCTATCCCCTGAGCTACGGGGGCTCAGCGACTGGTGAAGACTAGCAAATGGCCCCGCCGATCGCCGAATCGGTACCCGGTGAGCGACTTCGTGTCGACGGGGCGGTGCCGGCCCTGTCGGGGGCTGCGTTGGCACCGCCCCGCCGGGGCCGCCTGCGGCTTCAGGCCGCGACCGCGCGTCCGCAGCTCGGCAGCGGGCGCAGCGCGATCCGCCGGGGCAGCCGGCGCGGCCACTCGTTCCTCGGCCAGGAGCCGTCGACGATGAGGTGCACGGGCCGCTCCTCGGCCCCGCTGAGCCGCAGCACGAAGTCCCGGGGCAGCGGCGGGTCGACCGACGGGGTGGTCACCATGAACCGGACCCGGCCCCGGGACGAGACGGCGGAGACCACGTCGGCCGCCGGCATTGTCCCGCGCAGCCGTACCCGGCCGAGCCAGTAGACCTCGGCCAGGTGCTCCTGGGCGGCCCGGGCGATCGCCGGGTACTCCAGGCGCACCCAGCGCTCGACCGCGCTGACGCAGAGGCCGCAGGCGCGCTCGCGCGGCTCGCGCGGCCCCAACCCCCAGGCCCGCAGGTACGCCCCGACGGCGCCGACGTCCATCGCCGGGTCGAAGCGGCGCTGGATGAGCGTGGTGAGGCTCTGCCGTGTCCACAGCTCCTCGTCCAGGCCGAACTCGTCGGGGTGGACGCCCCGCAGGACATCGATCAGTTCCAGCTCCTGTTCGCGGCTGAGCGTTCCCGGCTCGCCCTGCCGCTGTCCGCGACGGACGGCTGCCACCGTTCCGTCACCGCCGATGGTGTGGCGCCGGCACCAGCTGGTGACCGAGCGCCCTGCGTCTCTGAGTGCAACCCCCACGTCCTGCGCAACGAGCCCGAATCGCAACTGGTCACGATATGTGGGTAGAAAAGTCCATCAAATGCAGCAATCGGGTGTCCTGCCGCCAAAGCGGCTAATCGGACATGTGGCCGTCGGGGTGCGGGTGCCGGTGGCAGACGGAAGGCCCGCGCCGACCGCCGGGCGGGCGGTGGCGCGGGCCTTCCGGGTCGTCGAGGACTCCTCAGCCCTTGAGTCGGGCGAGGGCGGCCCTGAGGTTGGTCAGGTCCGTCTGCTGGGTGTTCTTCATGGTCCGGGCGGTACGCACCACGTCGGACTCGTCGCTCACGTCGAGGATGCCGTCGATCATGTGGACGCCGCCGGTGTGATGATCGATCATCAGTTCCAGGAACAGGACGTCCAGCTCCCGGCCCTGGGCGGCGCGCAGCTTCGCCAGCTCCTCCGGGGTGGCCATCCCCGGCATCAGCCCGTCGCGCACCGTGTCCTCGCCGTCCGGCATCCACGCCATCCGGGGCTGCGACCCGGTCGGGTCGAGGCCCCAGGAGCGCAGCCACGTCTGCATGGTGCCGATCTCGCCCTGCTGGCCGGTGGCGATGTCGCCGCCGATGCTGACCACCTCGGGGTCGGTGCCCTGCCGGAACGCGATCAGCCCCATCTCCACCGCCTGGGCATGGTGGCCGGTCATGTCCCGGGCGAAGCCCGCCTCGGCCGAGGCGTCGCCCGGCCGGGTGAGCTTCGGCGTGAGCAGGCCGCCCGCGTACCCGAGGAGGAGGCCGACCACGACGGCGGCGGCGACCACCAGGACGCCGAACCGGCGCACGGGCGGCCGGCCGCCGTCGTCCACCGGGCCGTCAGCCAGGTCGCGGTCTGTCGTCGTGGGTGCGGTCATCGGGTTCTCGTCCTCGCTGTCCGGATCACTGGGTGGGCATCGGGGTGCCGTCACGCGGCGTGGTGCCGGTGGCCGTGATGCCCGGCTGCCCGCAGTTGGCGGTCGGGCCCTCGATCGAGGCGTTCACCCGCAGCGTCTTGACGAACTCGTCGATCCGGCTGTCGTCGGCGTTGTCGACCTTGAGCTGGTATCCCCAGGTCTGGAGGGAGATCGGCTTGTCCAGCCCCTCGTACGGGCTGAGCATCAGCTTCTCCTGGCCCTGGACCTTGTCCTTGAGCTTCGCCACCTGGTCGGCGGGCAGGTCGGGGCGGTAGGTGATCCACACCGCGCCGTGCTCCAGGCTGTGCACCGCGTGCTCGTTGGCGATCGGGGCCTCGTAGACGTCGCCCATGCAGTTCTGCCAGGTCGCGTTGTGGGGGCCGGCCACCGGCGGGGACTGCGCGTACTTGATCGAGCCCGCCTGGTGGTTGCTGCCCTTCACCAGCTCCGGGTCCTTGTCGCGGAAGTTGACGATGCCACTGATGTCGGCGGCCCGCTTCTCCCACGACTTCGAGCCCTCGAACGAGGCCCACGCGCCGTAGCCGATGATCGCCACGGCGAGCACGCCGACCGCGACGAACAGCGCGATCGGCCCCCAGGACCGGCCCTGGCTGACCTTCACCGGGGCGATCGGCTTGCGGGGGCCCTTGCCCTTGCCGCCAGCCGTGGGGCGTGGGCTGTCGCCCGTCGACTTGCCGGCCCCGGGCTTGGCGCCGGACGCGGGCCGGCCCGCCGCCGGCTTCTTGCCGGTGGTGACCACGGTCGGACGGCGCTCTGGGCCGCCCGGGGTGCTGATGCTCATCGTGCCTCGTCAGGTCGGTCGGTCAGGGTGGGTGGCGGGCCGGATATCACGCGCAGGGTCGCCGCCGAGTGCCCGAGTCTACCCCCGATAACATGGTTCGGTGACTCCCGCAGAACTCGCCGCCGCCGTCCTCTCCGCAGCCCACGCCGTCCTCGCCGACCGAGGCCTGGACCGCGCGGCGCTTCCGGAGCGCACCGTCGTCGAGCGACCGCGCAATCCCGAGCACGGCGACTACGCCTCGACGCTCGCCCTCCAGCTGAGCAAGAAGGTGGGCGTGCCCCCGCGGGAACTGGCCGCCGAGCTGGCCGAGCAGCTCGGCCGGGCCCCCGGGGTCAAGTCGGTGGAGATCGCCGGACCGGGCTTCCTCAACATCCGGCTCGACGCGGCCGCCGCCGGTCAGCTCGCCCGGTCGATCGTCGAGGCCGGCCCGGCGTACGGGCGCGGCGACGCGCTCGCCGGCCAACGGCTCAACCTGGAGTTCGTCTCGTCCAACCCGACCGGCCCGGTGCACATCGGCGGGGTCCGCTGGGCCGCCGTCGGCGACGCGCTCAGCCGGCTGCTGCGCGCCGCCGGCGCCGAGGTCGGCACGGAGTACTACTTCAACGACGCCGGCTCCCAGATCGACCGGTTCGCCCGGTCCCTGCTCGCCGCCGCGAAGGGCGAGCCCGCCCCGGAGGACGGCTACGGCGGCGCGTACATCGCCGAGATCGCCACCGAGGTGCGCAACCGCCGGCCCGACGTGCTGGACCTGGACGACGCCGCCGCCCAGGAGGTGTACCGGGTCGAGGGCGTGCAGCTCATGTTCGTCGAGATCAAGTCCTCGCTGCGCGAGTTCGGGGTGGAGTTCGACACCTACTTCAACGAGAAGGACCTGCACGACCAGGGCAAGCTGGACCAGGCCCTCGCCCGGCTACGTGAGCAGGGTCACGTCTTCGAGACCGACGGGGCCGTCTGGCTGCGCACCACGGACTTCGGCGACGACAAGGACCGGGTGCTGCGCAAGTCCAACGGTGAGTGGACCTACTTCGCCGCCGACTGCGCGTACTACCTGGACAAGCGCGAGCGCGGCTTCGACCGCATCGTGATCATGCTGGGCGCCGACCACCACGGCTACATCGGCCGGATGAAGGCGATGGCCGCCTGCTTCGGCGACGACCCGGACACCAACCTGGAGATCCTGATCGGCCAACTCGTCAACCTGGTCCGCGACGGCGCGCCGGTGCGGATGAGCAAGCGCGCCGGCACCGTGGTCACCCTGGAGGACCTGGTCGACGCGATCGGCATCGACGCCTCCCGGTACGCGCTGGCCCGCTACTCCAGCGACTCGCCGATCGACATCGACGTCGAGCTGTGGACCCGGGCCACCCGGGACAACCCGGTCTACTACGTGCAGTACGTGGCGGCCCGCACGGCCAGCGTGGGCCGTAACGCCGCCGAGGTGGGGCTGACCCGGGGCGACGCCGACGCGTTCCGCCCCGAGCTGCTCGCCCACGAGAAGGAGAACGAGCTGCTCAAGGCGCTCGCCGAGTTCCCCGCCGTGGTCGCCTCCGCCGCCGAACTGCGCGAACCGCACCGGGTGGCCCGGTACCTGGAGGGGCTGGCCGGGGCGTACCACCGGTTCTACGACAACTGCCGGATCCTGCCGCGCGGCGACGAGGAGATCACCGACCTGCACCGGGCCCGGCTCTGGCTCAACGACGCCACCCGCACGGTGATCGCCAACGGGCTGTACCTGCTCGGCGTCTCCGCGCCCGAAAGGATGTGATCGCGTGCGAGCGCGAGGAGTGAGCGTGCGAGCCCCGCAGTCGCGAAGTGGAGACTGCTGATGCGGGCTCATGAGGCCGGTGCGCTGCACAGCGACATCGGCAACCGGGGGCCGGCCTGGCTGCGTACCCCGGCCGACGTCAACGCCCTGGTGCCGCAGCTCTGGCCGCGCACCGCGACCCGGGCCGCCGACGGCGCGCTCGCCGTCGGTGGGCTCGGCGTCCGCGAGATCGCGGCCGAGTTCGGCACCCCGGTGTACGTCCTCGACGAGGACGACCTGCGCTCGCGCTGCCGGGACTTCCGGGCCGCCTTCGCCGACGCCGACGTCTACTACGCGGGCAAGGCGTTCCTCTGCCGGGCCGTGGTGCGGATGATCGCCGAGGAGGGCCTGCACCTCGACGTCTGCACCGGGGGCGAGCTGGCCACCGCGCTGTCCGCCGGGATGCCACCGGAGCGGATCGGCTTCCACGGCAACAACAAGTCCGTGGCCGAGCTGACCCGGGCCCTGGACGCGGGCGTGGGGCGGATCGTCCTCGACTCGTTCACCGAGATCGACCGGCTCACCGCGCTGGCCCGGGAGCGCGGGGTGCGCCCCGGCGTGCTGATCCGGGTCACCGTGGGCGTGGAGGCGCACACCCACGAGTTCATCGCCACCGCCCACGAGGACCAGAAGTTCGGCTTCTCCCTCGCGGGCGGGGCCGCCGCCACGGCCGCGTTCAAGGTCCTCGACGAGGACGTGCTCGACCTGCGCGGCCTGCACTCGCACATCGGCTCGCAGATCTTCGACGCCAACGGCTTCGAGGTCTCCGCCCGGCGGGTGCTCGCCCTTCAGGCACAGATCCGCGACGCCCGGGGGGTCGAGCTGCCCGAGCTGGACCTGGGCGGCGGCTTCGGCATCGCGTACACCACCCAGGACGACCCGTCCGCACCGCAGGAGTTGGCCAAGCGGCTTCGCAAGATCGTCGACGGCGAGTGCGCGGCCGAGCGGCTGGCCGTGCCGCACCTGTCCATCGAGCCGGGCCGGGCGATCGTCGGCCCCGCCGTGTTCACGCTCTACGAGGTCGGCACGGTCAAGGACGTCGACGGGATCCGGACGTACGTGAGCGTGGACGGGGGGATGAGCGACAACATCCGCACGGCCCTCTACGACGCGTCGTACTCGGCCACGCTGGCCTCCCGGGCCTCGACCGCGCAGCCGCTGCTCGCCCGCGTGGTGGGAAAGCACTGTGAGTCCGGGGACATCGTGGTGAAGGATGAATTCCTGCCCGCCGACGTGCAACCGGGAGATCTTGTCGCGGTGCCCGGCACGGGGGCCTACTGCCGGAGCATGGCCAGCAACTACAACCACGTGCCCCGGCCCCCGGTGGTCGCGGTGCGCGACGGCCGGGCCCGCCTGATCGTCCGGCGGGAGACGGAAGAGGACCTGCTCGCATTGGATGTCGGATGACCTCACCTGTTCGCTTGGCGCTGCTCGGCTGCGGAACGGTCGGCAGCGAGGTGGTACGGCTGCTGCACGAGCAGTCGGCCGACCTCGCCGCCCGGATCGGGGCGCCCCTGGAAATCGTCGGGATCGCCGTCCGCCGGCTCGGCCGGGACCGCGGCGGCCTGCCGGTCGACGAGGCGCTGTTCACCACCGACGCGCTCGGCCTGGTCAAGCGCGACGACGTCGACGTGGTGGTCGAGGTGGTCGGCGGGATCGAGCCGGCCCGGGGCTGGCTGGTCGAGGCGCTGCGGGCCGGCAAGAGCGTGGTCACCGCCAACAAGGCGCTGCTCGCCGAGGACGGCGCGGCGCTGCACGACGCGGCGGCCGAGGGCAGGGCGGACCTCTACTACGAGGCGTCGGTGGCCGGGGCGATCCCGCTGTTGCGCCCGCTGCGCGACTCGCTGCACGGCGACCGGGTCAACCGGGTCACCGGCATCGTGAACGGCACCACCAACTTCATCCTCTCCGCGATGGACGCCACCGGGGCCGGCTTCGCCGAGGCGCTGGAGGAGGCCACCGCGCTGGGCTACGCGGAGGCCGACCCGACGGCCGACGTGGAGGGCTTCGACGCGGCGGCCAAGGCGGCCATCCTCGCCTCGCTGGCGTTCCACACCCGGATCACCGCCGCGGACGTGCACCGCGAGGGGATCACCGAGGTCACCGCCGCCGACGTGGCCAGCGCCAAGGCGATGGGCTGCACGATCAAGCTGTTGTGCATCGCCGCCCGGGGCCGGGACAGCACCGGGGCGGAGACGGTCAGCGTCCGGGTGCACCCCGCGATGATCCCGCTGACCCACCCGCTGGCCAGCGTCGGCGACGCGTTCAACGCCGTCTTCGTCGAGGCCGAGGCGGCCGGGCAGCTCATGTTCTACGGCCGGGGTGCGGGCGGCGCGCCGACGGCCAGCGCCGTGCTCGGCGACGTGGTGGCGGTGGCCCGCAACCGGCTGGCCGGGGTGCGTGCGGCCAGCGAGTCCGCGTACGCCGACCTGGCGGTGCGGCCGATGGGGGAGGCGCTGACCCGCTACCACATCAGCCTCGACGTGGCCGACCGTCCCGGTGTGCTGGCCTCCGTGGCCGGGGTGTTCGCCCGGCACGACGTGTCCATCGCCACCGTCCGGCAGGGCTCGGCGGGCGGTGGTCGTCCCGGCTCCGGCGACGACGCCGAGCTGGTCATCGTCACCCACGTGGCGCCGGACGCCGCGCTCGCCGCCACGGTGGGGGAGCTGCACGGGCTGGACATCGTCCGGTCGGTGACGAGCGTGCTGCGGGTCGAGGGCGAGGCCTGAGGAGCCCGAACCGCGTTCGCGTCTCGCCTGGTGGTTATGGGCGGGTGCGGCAGGCGTGGGTCGGGGAGGTTGGGCCACGCTGGGGGTGCCCCCGGCGTGGTGGGGCGGTCAGAGGCGAGGAGAGCGACATGTGGCGGGGTCTGATCGAGACGTACCGGGACCGGCTGCCGGTCACCGACGCCACCCCCGTCGTCACCCTGCACGAGGGGAACACCCCGCTGCTGCCCGCGCCGGTGCTCTCCGCCCGGCTCGGCTGTGACGTCCACCTGAAGGTCGAGGGGGCCAACCCGACCGGCTCGTTCAAGGACCGGGGGATGACGCTCGCGGTCTCCAAGGCCGTGGAGCACGGCGACAAGGCGATCATCTGCGCCTCGACCGGCAACACCAGCGCGTCCGCCGCCGCGTACGCGGCCCGCGCCGGGATCACCTGCGCCGTGCTGGTGCCGCAGGGCAAGATCGCCCTCGGCAAGCTGGCCCAGGCGCTGGTGCACGGCGCGAAGCTGCTCCAGGTCCAGGGCAACTTCGACGACTGCCTCGCGCTGGCCGCCAAACTCGCCCAGGACTACCCGGTCGCGCTGGTCAACTCGGTCAACCCCGACCGGCTGCACGGGCAGAAGACCGCCGCGTTCGAGATCGTCGAGGCGCTCGGCGACGCCCCCGACATCCACTGCCTGCCGGTCGGCAACGCCGGCAACATCTCCGCGTACTGGATGGGGTACTCGGAGGACCTGCGGGACGGCAACGCCACGAAGGCCCCGAAGATGTACGGCTTCCAGGCCGCCGGGGCGGCGCCGATCGTCAGCGGCCAGGTGGTGCACGAGCCGTCCACCATCGCCACCGCCATCCGGATCGGCAACCCGGCGAGCTGGACCAAGGCCCTCGACGCCCGGGACGCCTCCGGAGGGCTGATCGCCGCCGTCTCCGACCGGGAGATCCTGGCCGCGTACCGGCTACTCGCCCGCGAGGTCGGGGTCTTCGTCGAGCTGGGCAGCGCGGCCAGCGTCGCCGGGCTGCTCCAGCAGGCTGCCGCCGGCAAGGTCCCGGCCGGCGCCACGGTCGTCTGCACGGTCACCGGTCACGGCCTCAAGGATCCGGAGTGGGCGATCTCCACCGCTCCCACCCCGGTCACCATCGCCAACGACCCGCTCGCCGCAGCGCGCTCCCTCGACCTGGCCTGACGGACCGGCGAAGCTCCCCAGGCCAGCCGGGGCGGCTCGCCGGGCGACGCCCCCGCGCCGGAAAAGGGATCCGGTGCGGCAGACTCTTCCTCACCGAGCTGTTCCACCCTCTTCCCTAGGAGTGAGCCACTCCGATGTCGTTGCTTGCCAGATTCAGCCTCGCCAACCGAGGGCTGGTCGCCCTCATCGCGGTGGTCACGACGATGTTCGGCCTGTTCGCCGTGCCGTCGTTGAAACAGCAACTCCTGCCTTCGCTGGAGTTCCCCGGTGCCTTCGTCGTGGCGGTCTACCCCGGCGCCGGGCCCGAGATCGTCGAGTCCCAGGTCACCGAGCCGATCGAGAACAGCCTCCAGGGCATCCCCGGGCTGGAGGGGGTCACCTCGACGTCCCGCGAGGGCTCCGCCACCGTCCAGGTGCAGTTCGCGTTCGGCACCGACCTGGACGGCGTGGTCAACAAGATGCAGACCGCGCTGAGCCGGATCGACGCCCAGCTCCCCGAGGGCGTCGACCCGCAGGTCCTCACGGGCAGCACCGACGACCTCCCGGCCGTGGTGCTCGCCGCGGCCGGCGGCGGTGACGAGCGGGCGCTGGCCGACAAGCTGCGCGACACCGTGGTGCCGGAGCTGGAGTCGATCGAGGGGGTCCGCACGGTCACCGTGACCGGCACCCGCGACCAGGTCGTGACCGTCACCCCGGACCCGGCCAAGCTGGCCGCCGCGAAGCTCTCGCCGACCGCAATCGGCACGGCCCTGAAGACCAACGGCGTCGCGGTGCCGGCCGGCGCGGTCTCCGACGGCTCGCGGTCGCTCACCGTCCAGGTGGGTACGCCGGTCCGCTCCGTCGACGACCTCAAGGGCATCGTGCTGGCCCCGACCGCGCCGAAGGCGGCCCCGGTCCGGCTCGGCGACGTGGCGGCCGTGGAGCAGCAGCTCGCACCGGCCACTTCGCTCACCCGCACCAACGGCCGGGACAGCCTCGGCATCGCGGTCACCGCGTCGCCGGACGGCAACGCCGTCGAGATCTCCCACGAGATTCGGGACCGGCTCGCCGACCTGCGTTCGGCCTCCGGCGCGGACCTGACCGTCATGTTCGACCAGGCGCCGTTCGTGGAGAAGTCCATCGAGAGCCTCACCACCGAGGGCCTGCTCGGCCTGGTGATGGCGGTCGTGGTCATCCTGGTCTTCCTGCTGTCGGTGCGTTCCACCGTCGTCACGGCGGTCTCCATCCCGCTGTCGGTGCTGGTGGCGCTGATCGCGCTCTGGATCGGCGACTACTCGCTCAACCTGCTCACCCTCGGCGCGTTGACCATCGCCGTCGGGCGGGTGGTGGACGACTCGATCGTGGTGTTGGAGAACATCAAACGACATCTGGAGTACGGCGAGCCGAAGCGGGAGGCGATCCTCACGGCGGTCCGCGAGGTGGCCGGCGCGGTTACCGCGTCGACGCTGACCACGGTGGCGGTCTTCGCCCCGATCGCGCTGGTCGGCGGCTTCGTGGGGCAGCTCTTCGCGCCCTTCGCGATCACCGTGACGGTGGCCCTGCTCGCCTCGCTGCTGGTCTCGCTGACGGTGATCCCGGTGCTGGCGTACTGGTTCCTGAAGCCGAAGCAGGGCGGGGCGGACGACGCCGCACGCCGCGCGGCCGAGGAGAAGGAGCTGCGCAGCCCGTTGCAGCGGGCGTACCTGCCCGTGATCGGGTTCGCCACGCGGGGCCGGGGCACCCGCTGGATCACCCTGGGCCTGGGCCTGCTGGTGCTGCTCGGCACCTTCGGTCTGTCCAGCGTGCTCAAGACCAACTTCCTGGACGACTCGGGCCAGGACACCCTGACCGTCAGCCAGCAGTTGCCGGTCGGCGCCGGCCTGGCGGCCACCGACGCGGCGGCCCGCCGGGTCGAGGCGGTGCTGGAGCGCACCGACGGCGTCGAGACGTACCAGGTCAGCGCAGGCGGCAGCGACCAGCCCTGGGCGGGCGGCGGCGGCAACAACGCCGCCACCTTCTCGGTGGCGCTGGACGGCGACACCGACGTGGCCGAGGTGAAGCGGACGCTGCGCCGGGAGTTCGACGCCCTCGGCGCCGAGGTGGGCGAGCTGAGCTTCGGCGGGGCCCAGGGCGCGACCAACCAGCTGGCGGTCGTCGTCCAGGCGGCCGACCCGGAGGTGCTGGCGCGGGCGGCCGAGCAGGCGCGGGCGGCGATGGCCGGCACGGCCGACGTCGAGGACGTCTCTACCACCCTGGCCGAGCGGGTGCCGCGGGTGGACGTGACCGTCGACCGGCTGGCCGCGGCCAGGGTCGGGCTCAGCGAGGCGGCCGTCGGCCAGCTCGTGGCCCAGGTGTACCGGGGCGTCCCGCTGGGACAGGTGACCCTCGACGGCGGGCAGCAGGACGTGGTGCTGCGCGGCGGCGGTAAGCCGCCGACGACCGTGGAGGAGCTGCGAGCCCTCCCGGTCGGCCCGGTGAAGCTGGACGACATCGCCGACGTCACCCAGGCCGAGGGGCCGCAGCAGGTGACCCGGATCGACGGCGAGCGCAGCGTCACGGTCACCGGCACGGCGACCGGCGCGAACCTCGGCGCGACCAGCAAGGAGTTGCAGAAGAAGCTGGACGCGATCGACGTGCCCGGGGCGAGTATCAGCATCGGCGGCGTCAGCGCCGACCAGGAGGAGGCGTTCGCCGACCTGGGGCTGGCCGTGCTGGCCGCCATCGCGATCGTCTTCCTGATCATGGTGGCGACGTTCCGCAGCCTCACCCAGGCGCTGATCCTGCTGATCTCGATCCCGTTCGCGGCGACCGGGGCGATCGGCCTGCTGCTGGTCACCGGCACCCCGCTGGGCGTGCCGGCGCTGATCGGCGTGCTGATGCTCGTCGGCATCGTGGTGACGAACGCGATCGTGCTGCTGGACCTGATCAACCAGTACCGGTCGCAGGGGATGGGGGTCCGGGAGGCGGTGGTCGAGGGCGGCCGGCGCCGGCTGCGCCCGATCCTGATGACCGCGGTCGCGACGATCTTCGCCCTGCTGCCGATGGCGTTCGGGCTGACCGGGGAGGGCGGCTTCATCTCGAAGCCGTTGGCGGTCGTGGTGATCGGCGGACTGCTCAGCTCCACGCTGCTCACCCTGATCCTGGTCCCGACGCTGTACACGATGGTGGAGCACACCAAGGAGTCGCTGCGGGCCCGCCGTCGGCGGCGTACCGGCGGGTCGGCGCCGGAGTCCGGTGCGCCGGGCACGGACGACGCCCCGGTGACCGAGCCGGTGCCGGTGGGTTCGCCGTCCGGTGCGTCCGCGGCCCGGCCCGCAGGTCCGGCCCGGCCGGCGCCGTCGGCGGCCCTGGTGGACGGCACCGATCAGTTCGAGGTGCTGCGGCTGCCGAAGAGCCGGCAGTCCCCGCTGCCGCCGGCCGAGTAGCCGGGCACGACCACGACACGCCCCCGCCGGGTCCGCCCGGCGGGGGCGTGTCGCGTACGGTCGCCGCAGGGTGCGTCGTGCATCCGACCGGATGCGGTGGATCATTTGACGCATACTGACGGGGTCTCGGTCGTTCCGGGTGGGCGGCCGCCGGCGAGCGGAGCGGTCCATGGCGGAGAGCGGTGGCCGGTGGGAGCGGCGGACCGTGCTGCGCCGGGCCGGGCTGCTCGCCGGTGGCGCGGTGCTGGGCGCCGGGGCCACGGCCCAGAGCACCTGGATCGCCGACCGGCGCCTGCCGCTGGCCGGCGGCCCGGCCAGCGCCACCCTCGGCAGCGACAGCCAGCAGGTCGGCGACGGCGAGGTGCCGGTCGTCTGGGCGGCCCGGACCGAGCAGCCACTGGTGGCGCTCACCTTCGACGACGGCCCCCGGCCGCACTGGACGCCGATGGTGCTGGACACCCTCGACCGGTACGCCGTGCCGGCCACGTTCTTCCTGGTCGGGCAGTGGGCCCGGCGGCACGCCGATATCCTGCGCGGTCGGCTCGGCCGGCACGAGGTGGGCAACCACAGCTGGGCGCACCACGACCTGGCCCGGCACGACGCCGCCGAGGTCCACGACGACCTGCGCCGGTCGCACGACGCGATCACCGAGGCCGCCGGGGTCGCCCCCCGGCTGCTCCGCCCGCCGTACGGGCACCTCGGCGGCGCGGTGCTGCATGCCGCCGCCCGGCTGGACTACCGGGTCGTGCTGTGGTCGTTGCAGATGGTCGAGCGGCAGTACCCGGACGATCCGGTCGGCCATGCCAGGCGGATCGTGGCGGGGGTGCGGCCCGGCACCATCCTGCTCGCCCACGACGTCGGGGACCCCCGCCGGCTGGTCGCGCTGCGCGGCCTCCCCGACCTGATCACCGGCCTGCGGGACCGCGGTTTCACCTTCGTCACCGTCTCCGAGCTGCTGCGCCGGGCGAGCCCGCCGCCCGTAGCCGGGTAGGGTTCCGGTCCGTGTCGCCCACCGCCTCGGTTCTGGTCCGCAACCGGAACTTCCGCAACCTCTTCCTGGCCGAGCTGGTCGTCTTCGGTGCCGACTGGTTCGTCATGGTGCCGCTGCTCGTGCTGCTGCCGACGCTGACCGGCAGCGGTGTCTGGGGCGCGCTCGTGCTGGCCGTGGACACCGGCGTGGTGGCGCTGCTGCTGCCGTACACCGGGACGATCGCCGACCGGTTCGACCGCAAGAAGATCATGATGGCGGCCAACGTGGCGTCGCTGCTCGGCGTGCTGCTGCTGCTCGGCGTCCGCAGCGCGGACACGGCGTGGCTGGCGATGGCGGGGATCGCCGTGGTGGCGGTGGCGAAGGCGTTCTACTCCCCGGCCGCCCAGGCCGCCCTGCCCAACGTCCTCGACCCGGACGAGCTGGCCGCCGGCAACGCGGTCGCCGGCTCCGCCTGGGGCACCATGACCGTCGTCGGCGCCTCGCTGGGCGGCGTGCTCAGCGCCGCCGCCGGCCCGTACGTCTGCTTCTGGGTGGCCGCGGTCGGCCTGACGCTGGCGGCGGGGCTGGCGGCGCTGATCCGCCGTCCGTTGCAGGCCCCCCGGGACGCCGCCGTGCCCGCCCAGCGCACCTGGGCGGCGATCCGGGAGGCGCTGGGCTACATCGGTCACCGCCCCCGGGTCCTCGGGCTGGTCACCGTGAAGTCCGCGGTGGGCCTGGGCAACGGCGTGCTCACCGTCTTCCCGCTGCTCGCCGGCGTGTACGGGGTGGGTGCGATCGGCACCGGCCTGCTCTTCGCGGTGCGCGGCGCGGGCGCGCTGGTCGGTCCGATCCTGATGCGCCGGGTGCTGACCAACCGGGCCTGGCTGCTGCCCGGCCTGGCCCTGTCGATGTCCCTCTACGGCCTAGCCTACGTGGGCACCTCGGTGGTCGACTGGTTCCCGCTGGTGCTGGCGCTGGTCTTCGTGGCGCACTTCGCCGGTGGGAGCAACTGGGTGATGTCGAACTTCGCCCTTCAGGGCGAGGTGCCGGACCGGCTGCGCGGCCGGGTCTTCGCCACCGACATGATGCTGGCGACGCTTGCCGTCTCGGTCAGCCAGCTGGTGGTGGCCGGAGTCATCGACATCGTGGACGAGCGGGTGGTGCTGGCCGGCTGCGGCCTGGTCACGCTGGTCTACGCGGTGGGCTGGCGGATCGCCACCCGGCGGCTCTCGCTGACCGACCCGGTGGCTGAGCCCGCCCCGGCCCGCTGACCGCCCGGCGGGGCAGTGGGGTCACGCGCCGCCGGTCGGCCGCCGGCCCGTCAGAGCTGCGGCGATCACCAGGCCCAGCCCGGTGGGGTGGAGCAGTGCGAGCACCAGGCTGACGCCGGTGTTGAGCTGAGCCACCGCGACGCTGGACAGCGAGGCGCCCCCGGACGTGTAGAGCCGGGGCAGGACGAGCAGCCAGGCGAGGCTGACCAGCGCGCCGACCAGCAGCACCACCACGCCCGACACCAGCATCAGCCGGGACGGCCGGCCGAGCCGGTCGCGGGAGACCACTGCCAGCGTCAGGCCGGCCACCAGCACCAGCAGGGTCGGGAGCTGCGTGGCCACCTGGGTGGCCGAGTAGGTCAGAAACTCCATGTCAACTCCCGCCCGGTGATCGTCCCGGCCAGGCTAGCGGAGGCGGACGAATCCCACGGGCCGGGCCGGACCGCCGCCGGACCGCCCCGGCGGCCTAGCATGAGCGCGTGCCGACGACATTCGTGTCCGGGCCGGTCAAGGTCCGGGTCCCCGCCACCAGCGCCAACCTCGGTCCGGGGTTCGACGCGCTGGGGCTGGCGCTCGGCCTGCACGACGACGTGGCCGCCGAGGTGGTGCCCGACGGCGTCCGGGTGACGGTGACCGGGCAGGGCGCGGGTGAGCTGCCCGACGACGACGCGCACCTCGTCGCCCGGGCGATGCGGGCCACCTTCGACGCGCTGGGCGGGCAGCCGTCGGGCTTCGCCGTGGAATGCGTCAACCGGATCCCGCAGGCCCGCGGCCTGGGATCCTCGTCGGCCGCCATTGTGGCCGGCGTGCAGCTCGCCCGGGCGCTGGTCGTCGACGGCGACACCCGGCTGGACGACGCGGGCGCGTTGCGGTTGGCGGCGGAGATCGAGGGACATCCGGATAATGTCGCCCCCTGTCTGCTCGGCGGCTTCACGATCGCCTGGACGGAGCCGTCCGGCGCCCGCGCGGTCTCGCTGGCCGTCGACGACCGGGTGCGGCCGACGGTCTTCGTGCCCGAGGAACGCGGCCTGACCGCCGTGGCCCGGGCCGCGCTGCCCGGCGCCGTCCCGCATGCCGACGCCGCGCTCACCGCCGGCCGGGCCGCGCTGCTGGTGCACGCCCTGACCGCCGAGCCGGCCCTGCTGCTGCCCGCCACGGTCGACCGGCTGCACCAGGATTACCGCGCCGAGGGGATGCCCGGCACGTCTGCCCTGGTCGGCGCGCTGCGTGCGGCCGGTGTGGCTGCCGTGGTCAGTGGGGCCGGGCCGACGGTGCTGGCGCTGAGCGAGCCTGGCCCGGGTTTTTCGGTGGGAACAGGTTGGCGGACTCTGCGGTTGGCCATAGATGTGCACGGAGCACGGGTCGCACGGGGTAGACTTGGACACGCCGAGCGGGACCCTGTTGCCGCAGGTCGGAAGAGTTGATTACGCTCTAGACTTAGCACAGCCGCGAAGCATGCGATCTTCCTGCGGGTCGGCGCACCCCCGAGGCTCTCGGCGGTCAGCCCGTCAATTCTGCTTAAGGCCCACGCCGCACCGCAGTTTCCGCAGGTCGCCGCAGGCGGCGAGACCTGCTCACCGATGTTGGTGAGCCGGGAAACCCGACCGGCTGCTGTGTCACAGTCTCCCGCGACGCGTCATGCGAGGCGGGTGCACCGAGGCCGCCCGGCCACCTGCTTGTCGACTCCGGGCAGTCCCGGCCTATCGAGGGAAGGAATCCATTGAGCGACACCACCGACGTGACGTCGGATGTTTCCAACGTCGCTGGCGATGCCGCCGCCGCCGCCCCCGTCCGCCGTCGGCGTAGCGGAACCGGCCTGTCGGCGATGCTGCTGCCGGAGCTGCAGAGCCTGGCCGCGTCGCTCGGCATCTCCGGCACGGCTCGCATGCGCAAGGGCGAGCTGATCAGCGCGATCACCGAGCGGCAGGGCGGCGCCGCTGCCGGGACCCCTCGACCGCGGGCCGAGGTCGCGGCCGCTGCCCCCGCCCGTGGGGAGGTGCACGTGGAGGTCTCCCAGGCCCCGTCCGGCGCTGACCAGAGCCGGGCCCAGGAGCCGGCCGTCGCCGCGCCGGCCGAGGGCCGGACCAGGGCCCGGCGCAGCCGGGCCGCCACCACTGCCGAGTCCCGGGCCCCCAAGGCCGAGACCCGGCCGGTCGAGGCCCAGCCGGCTGAGACCCGGCCGGTAGAGCCGCGCGTCGAGGAGCCGCCGGCCGCGACCGTGACCGAACCCGCCGAGCGCGGCGAGGGCCGCCGGGAGCGCGGCGAGGCCCGGGGCGGCCGGGACCAGGCCGAGCGCGGCGAGCGTGCCGACCGGACTGAGCGTGCCGACCGGCCCGAGCGGGCCGAGCGGCCCGACCGGACTGAGCGTGCCGAGCGGACTGAGCGTGCCGAGCGGCCCGAGCGGACTGAGCGTGCCGACCGGACCGAGCGTGGCGAGCGCAACGACCGGACCGACCGGACCGACCGGACCGAGCGTGCCGACCGGACCGAGCGTGGCGAGCGGACCGAGCGGACCGAGCGTGGCGAGCGGACCGAGCGTGCCGACCGGGCCGAGCGTGGCGAGCGTGCCGACCGGACCGACCGCGGTGAGCGCAACGACCGCAACGACCGCAACGACCGGGGTCCGCGCGTCGACAACGACGACGACGACGAGGCGGGTGGCCGGCGGGGCCGGCGCAGTCGCTTCCGGGACCGTCGTCGGGGCCGCGGCGAGCGCGGCGAGGAAGGCGGCGGCCCTGGTGGCGGCGGTCCCGGCGGTGGCGGCGGTGGCCGCGAGCCGCAGGTGAACGAGGACGACGTCCTCGTTCCGGTCGCCGGCATCATCGACGTGCTCGACAACTACGCCTTCGTCCGGACCACCGGCTACCTGGCCGGCCCGAACGACGTGTACGTCTCGATGTCCCAGATCAAGAAGTACGGCCTGCGGCGCGGTGACGCGATCACCGGTGCGGTACGTGCGGCGCGGGACGGTGAGCAGCGGCGGGACAAGTACAACCCGCTGATGCGGCTGGACACCATCAACGGGATGGAGCCGGACGAGGCGAAGCGTCGGCCGGAGTTCTACAAGCTCACTCCGCTGTATCCGCAGGAGCGCCTGCGGTTGGAGACCGAGCCGCACATCCTGACGACCCGGGTCATCGACCTGGTCATGCCGATCGGCAAGGGCCAGCGGGCACTCATCCAGTCGCCGCCCAAGGCGGGTAAGACGATGGTGCTCCAGGCGATCGCGAACGCGATCACGCACAACAACCCGGAATGCCACCTGATGGTGGTGCTGGTGGACGAGCGGCCCGAAGAGGTCACCGACATGCAGCGGTCGATCAAGGGCGAGGTCGTCGCGGCCACGTTCGACCGTCCGCCGCAGGACCACACGACGGTGGCGGAGTTGGCGATCGAGCGGGCGAAGCGCCTGGTCGAACTCGGGCACGACGTCGTCGTGCTGCTCGACTCGGTGACCCGGCTCGGTCGGTCGTACAACCTGGCGGCGCCGGCCAGCGGCCGGATCATGTCGGGTGGTATCGACTCCACCGCGCTCTACCCGCCGAAGCGCTTCCTCGGTGCGGCCCGCAACATCGAGAACGGCGGCTCGCTGACCATCATCGCCACGGCGCTGGTGGAGACCGGGTCCATGGCGGACACGGTCATCTTCGAGGAGTTCAAGGGCACCGGCAACGCGGAGCTGAAGCTGGACCGGAAGATCGCCGACAAGCGCACCTTCCCGGCCATCGACATCAACCCGTCCGGTACCCGTAAGGAGGAGGTCCTGCTCGCACCCGAGGAGCTGGCCATCCTCCACAAGCTCCGCAAGGTCCTGCACTCGCTGGACTCGCAGGCGGCGATGGACCTGCTGCTCGACAAGCTCAAGCAGACCCGCACCAACATCGAGTTCCTGATGCAGATCGCGAAGTCCACACCGGGGGACTGACCCGGAGGGACTGGCGGAAGGGCACGGCCGCTCGCGGCCGTGCCCTTCCGCGTCCTGGGGCAGGCCGGACGGGTCGGCCGACGTGAAGTTTTCCTTCGGTTAAGCCGTTAGGTATTGAAACTTCTGTTCACCGTCGGGTTGACTGGCGGTCATGCGCACCCGCAGTCGATCCGCTCATCTCGCCGGCGTCCTGCTGCTGACGCCGCTGCTCACCCTGACGGGCCCCGTGCCGGCCGCGGCCGGCCCACCCCCTGCCCCGGCCGGCGGGACCGCCGCCGAGGACGCCCCCCGCGCCTCGTCCGCCCCCGCCGACGCGGTCGCCCTCGCCGGTGACCCGGCCGCGGCCAGCGCCGCCACCCGCGCAGCCTCCGGCGTCGAACCGGCCGGTGGCCTGGAGACCGCGAAGACCGTCCGGCCGGTCGCCCCCGGCCTCGACCTGACCTCCTTCGACCGCTACGACGCCAACGGCTGGCTACGCGCCGACGCGTTGACCGCCGACCTCACCGGCGGGGTCACCGTGGACTACGTCAACTCCGGCGAGGTGGCGAAGGCCGAGCCGCTGCGCGGCGCGGTGGACCGGTCCCGGGCCGTCGCCGCCGTCAACGGCGACTTCTTCGACATCAACAACTCCGGGGCGGCCCAGGGGATCGGGGTACGGGCCGGGGAACTGGTCCAGTCGCCCGTCGCCGGGCACAACAACGCCGTCGCGATCAGCGCCGACGGCCTCGGCCGGGTGATCCAGGTGAACTTCGACGGCACCGCCACCCTGCCCGCCGGCCCGGTGTCGCTGACCCAGTTCAACAACATGGTGCAGGCGAACGGGGTCGGCCTGTTCACCCCGCTCTGGGGCGCGTACCCCCGGGGACGTGCGGTGGAGGGCGCGCAGCGCGTCGCCGAGGTGACCGTGGTCGACGGTCGCGTCGCAACGGTGACCACGGCGGCCGGCGCCGGCCCGATCCCCGCCGGCACCACCGTGCTGCTCGGGCGGGACGCCGGCGCGGACGCCCTCGCCGGCCTGCGGCCGGGCGACCCGGTGAGCGTGGCGTACCAGCCGAAGGCATCCGACGGCGGCACCCTGCGCGCGGCGGTCGGCGGCAGCAACGTGCTGGTCCGCGACGGAGCGGTGCAGAGCATCGCCGACGCCTCCCTGGCGCCGCGCACCGCGGTCGGCTTCACCGCGGACGGCAAGCGCATGATCATGCTTACCGTGGACGGCCGGCAGGTGGACAGCCGGGGCGTCACCCAGACCGAGATGGGCCGGATGATGGCCGAGTTGGGCGCGTGGACCGCGCTCAACCTCGACGGCGGCGGCTCCTCGACCCTGCTGGCCCGCCGCCCCGGCGAGGCGACCGTCGAGGTGGCGAACAGCCCGTCCGACGGCGCCGAGCGCGCCGTGCCCAACGGCCTGGCCATCTACGCGCCGAAGGGCAGTGGCCGGCTCACCGGCTACTGGCTGCGCACCACCAGCGACCCCACCGCCGCGCCGGGCGTCGCCCCGGTCCGGGGCGGCCGGCCCGACCGGGTCTTCCCCGGCCTGACCCGCAGGCTCAGCGCCGTCGGCCACGACGAGACGTACGGCCCGGCGGCCGGCGCCCCGGCCTGGCGGGCGAATCCCGCGGTCCACGGGATGGTCGACCGCGACGGCGTCTTCCGGGCCTTCTTGCCCGGCCGCACCACCGTCACCGCGTGGCGGGGCGGGGCCAGCGGGACGCTCGACCTCACCGTGCTCGGCCCGTTGGCCCGGATCGACGCCACGACCGACCGGGTCGGGCTGAACCGGGCCGGCGACGCCGCCCTGTTCGGCGTCGTCGGCTACGACGCCGAGGGCAACACCGCCCCGATCGAGCCCGCCGACCTGCGGCTCGACTACGACCGGAGCGTGCTCGACGTCACCTCCACCGAGGACGGCAACCTCTCGGTGAAGGCGCTCACCGACAGCGGCTCCGCCCTGGTCACCGTGCGCGTCGGGGCCCGGACCACCGTGCTGCCGGTCACCGTCGGGCTCACCGACGTCCCGGTGGCCACCTTCGACAACGCGGCGTCCTGGAAGTTCAGCCAGGCCCGGGCCAGCGGCTCCGTCGCCCCGGCGCCGGGCCACACCGGCACCGGCCTGAAGATGTCGTACGACTTCAGCCAGTCCACCGGCACCCGCGCCGCGTACGCCGACCCGCCGGCCTGGATCGAGGTACCCGGCCAGCCGCAGGCGTTCGGCATGTGGATCAACGGCAGCGGCAGGGGGGAGTGGCCCAGCCTGCACCTGCACGACGCCCAGGACACCCAGCACGTGCTGCGCGGCCCGCTGATCACCTGGACCGGCTGGCGGTACGTCGAGCTCGCCGTCCCGGCCGGGGTGCAGTACCCGGTGCGGGTGCGCCGGTTCTACGTCGCGGAGACCAACGCCGCAGCCCAGTACACCAGCGAGATCGTCATCGACGACCTGGTGGCGAAGGTTCCCCCGACGGTCGACGTGCCGGCCGAGGAGCCGCGCACCGACCGGGTGGTGCTGCGCGACGGCACCGTCGACGGGGCGCCCTGGCGCTTCGCGGTCATGTCCGACGCCCAGTTCGTCGCCGCCGCCCCGGACAGCGACCTGGTCGCCCAGGCCCGCCGCACGCTGCGCGAGATCCGGGCCGCCAAGCCGGACTTCCTGGTGATCAACGGGGACTTCGTGGACACCGCCTACCCGGCGGACTTCGCCCTGGCGAGGCGGATCCTCGACGAGGAGTTGGGCGGCGAGCTGCCCTACTACTACGTCCCCGGCAACCACGAGATCATGGGCGCCCCGATCGGCAACTTCACCGCCGCGTTCGGGGCCACCTCGCGGGTCTTCGACCACGCCGGCACCCGGTTCGTCACGCTGAACACCTCCGCCGGGTCGCTGCGCGGCAGCGGCTTCGACCAGGTGGAGCTGCTGCGCGACACCCTCGACCGGGCCGCCGCCGACCGGAGCGTCGGCTCGGTGGCCGTGCTGTTCCACCACCCGCCGCGCGACCCGAGCCCGGCCAAGGCCAGTCAGCTCGGCGACCGCAAGGAGGCTGCGCTGGTCGAGCAGTGGCTCGCCGACTTCCAGCACCGCACCGGCAAGGGCGCGCTCGTCGTCAACGGCCACGTCGGCGCGTTCCACGCCGACCGGGTCGACGGGGTGCCGTACGTGATCAACGGCAACTCGGGCAAGAATCCGTCCACCCCGGCGCAGCTCGGCGGCTTCACCGGCTGGACGGAGTTCGGCGTCGACCCGGTCACCCCGGCGGAGGCCGAGCGGGCCCGCCGCGACCCGCTCGCCGAGGGCCCCCGCTGGGTGGACGCCGAGTTGCACGCCCACGTCGACCAAGTCGCCCTGACCGCGCCGGAGACGGTGGCGGTCGGCGCCCCGGCCCGGGTCACCGCGACGCTGACCCAGCCGGGCGGGCGAGTCGTGCCGGTGGCCGCCCCGGTCAGCGCGGACTGGTCCGCCTCGCCGAGCGTCCTCGTCGGACCGGTCATCGGGCTGAGGCCCTGGCACGTGGCCCGGTTCGACCCGGCGACCGGTGTGCTGACGGCGCTGCGTCCGGGCGCGACGGTCCAGCTCGCGGTGACGGTCAACGGCGTCCGCGCCGAGGCCACCGTCACCCTCACCCGGGCGGCCGCCGCAGCCGCCCGGACCCCCGCCGCCTGAGAGGTGCGGAAGGGCCCCGGCCGTCGCGGAACGTGGCGACCGGGGCCCTTCCCGTGCCACCCGGCTCCCCGCCAGGACGGTTCAGATCTCCGAGGGCCCACCGGAATGCGGGGCGGCGGGGCGGGAATGCGGAAGGGGACGGGCACGTTGACGAAGCCGGACCTGCTGTGCGGCCCGCCTGACGGGTCGGCCCACGCCCATGGCACACTGGTCAATCGGCCACCGGTTCCGGTTCACGCCCGAGCCCGGCGCGCACCACGCGCCGGCGCCGCACGGGCGACCCGGCGACCACCCACGAAAGGACCGAGGCGACATGAAGTCCAACATCCACCCGGAGTACACGACCACCGAGGTCAGCTGCTCCTGCGGTAGCACCTTCACGACCCGCAGCACCGCCAAGGGCGGTTCCATCCACGTCGAGACCTGCAGCGCCTGCCACCCGTTCTACACCGGTAAGCAGCGCGTTCTCGACACGGCCGGCCGGGTCGCCAAGTTCCAGCAGAAGTACGCCAAGGTTCAGGCCAAGAAGGCCAAGTAGCTCCACGTTCGGCGCCCGCGTCCGGCTTCCTGCCGGGCGCGGGCGCTGTCCGTATTGCCCCCGTCCGGTCCACCATCCCGGCCGGTCCTCGTCGTCGAAGGAGCACCCCGAGCATGAGCAGCGAACGGCTGGCCGCCCTCCTCGACGAGTACGCCGAGCTGGAGAAGCGCCTCGCGGACCCGGCCATCCACGCCGACCAGGGCACCGCCCGCCGGGTCGGCCGCCGGTACGCCGAACTGGTGCCGCTGAACAAGGCGGCCGGCGAGCTGGAGCAGGCCCGCGCCGACCTGGTCGCGGCGAGGGAACTGGCCGCCGAGGAGCCGTCCTTCGCGGCCGAGGCGGAGTCGATCGCCGCCGGACTGCCGGCGCTGGAGCAACGCCTCGCCGAGTTGCTGATCCCGCGCGACCCGCACGACGCCAAGGACGTGATCGTCGAGATCAAGGCCGGCGAGGGCGGCGAGGAGTCCGCCCTGTTCGCCGGCGACCTGCTGCGGATGTACACCCGGTACGCCGAGCGGCACGGGTGGCTCACCGAGGTGATCGACGCGCAGGACTCCGACCTTGGCGGGGTGAAGGACGTCTCGCTGGCGATCAAGACCAAGGGCGTCCCGGAGGGCGGAAACGGGGTCTGGTCCCGGCTCAAGTGGGAGGGCGGGGTGCACCGGGTGCAGCGCGTCCCGGTCACCGAGTCGCAGGGACGCATCCACACCAGTGCCGCCGGGGTTCTGGTGCTGCCCGAGGCGGAGGACGTGGACGTCACCATCGACCCGAACGACCTCCGGATCGACGTTTTCCGCTCGTCCGGGCCCGGCGGGCAGTCGGTGAACACCACCGACTCGGCGGTGCGGATCACCCACATGCCGACCGGGATCGTGGTCTCCTGCCAGAACGAGAAGTCCCAGCTCCAGAACCGGGAGCAGGCGATGCGCATCATGCGGGCCCGGCTGCTGGCCGCCGCCCAGGAGCAGGCCGACGCCGCCGCCTCGGACGCCCGCAAGGCGCAGGTGCGCACGGTGGACCGCTCGGAGCGGATCCGTACGTACAACTACCCGCAGAACCGGATCACCGACCACCGGATCGGCTACACGGCGTACAACCTCGACCTGGCCCTCGCCGGTGAGCTGGACGGCGTGCTGGACGCCCTCGCCGAGGCCGACCGTACTGCCCGACTGGCCGGCGACACCGAGCTGACCCGCCGCTGACCGGCCCCTGAGCCGCCCCCGGGTCAGGAGGCGCGAGAGCGGGTCTTGGCGGCGAGCATCTCCCGGTCGGCGGTCTCGAACGCCGTGCCGAGCGCGTCGCGCAGGCCCGCGCCGGAGCCGCTCACCTCGGCGAAGCCGATGCTGACCCCGACCGGGGTGCCGGGTACCAGCGACTCCCAGTCCTCCGTGCCCACCGCCGCCTTGATCCGGCGGGCCACCTCGGCCGCCTCGGACATCCCGGCGCCCGACAGCACCACCACGAACTCGTCGCCGCCGTAGCGGGCCACGAAGTCACCCCGGCGCATCACCCGGTTGATCACCCCGGCGACGCGCTGGAGGACCAGGTCACCGGAGTGGTGGCCGTGCCGGGTGTTGACGGCCTTGAAGGCGTCCAGGTCGCAGACGCCGATCACCACCCGCTCGCCGCGGGCCACCACCGACGCGATGTAGCGCTCCAGCCGGCGCCGGTTGGGCAGCCCGGTCAGCGGGTCGGTGAGCGCCTCGCCCTCGTACCGGGCGGCCTCGCGGCGCATCTCCTCGTGGTCGATCCGGGCGGCGATGCCGTCGATGTAGACGTCCCGCAGCCGGTCGTTGCGCTGGGCGGCGAGCCGGAACGCGTGCCGGTCGGCCCGGTGCGCCGCCGGGTGGTCGCCGGCCCGCCCGTACGCGATGCTGCGCAGCCGCGCCGACTCGGCGGCGCCGAGGGTCTCGTGGGAGACCCTGGCGGTGTCCAGCCGGGTGACCGCCTCGATCGGGTTGCCGGTGGCGATGGCCAGGCACACCTGGCCGAGCTGGCGCATGTCCCGGGCCCGCGCGCTGTCCCCGCCGTGCGCGAGCAGCCGCGCCGGGTCCGCGTCGGTGCCGGTCTCCACCCGGTCGCCCAGCGCGGCCCGGCGGGCGGCGGCGTAGCCGTACGCGGCGAGGCTGCTGGGGCGCAGCTCGCCGGCCCGCTTGCCGCGCAGGAACCGGCCCAGGTCGGAGGCGACGTCCCGGAGCACCCGTAGGCAGCCGTCGCTGTCGCCGTTGTGGTCGAGGGCCACCGCGTTGCGCAGCCGGATCCCGGGGGCGGCGAAGGTCTCCTCGGGGATGCCGGCGGCGACCCCGAGCTGGCGGGCGCGTTCGATGGCGCCGAGGGCGTAGCCGTGGAAGCTCAGGTACGAGTAGGCCATCGCCAGGTCGTGCCAGCCCCACGCGGTGTCCCGGTCCGGGTCCTCCACCGCGCCGAGTGCCCGCGCGGCCTTGACCAGGTGGGTGACGCAGCGGTCGAGCGCCCCCTGGTGGTGGGCGGCGAGCGCGGCCAGCGCGTTGAGGTGCCCGTGCAGGTAGGGCTCGGCGAGGTCCCGCACGGCGGCGGACGCCTCCTCGATGGCCCGGGTGAACTCGGCGGTGCGACCGAGATTGATCAACGCGGAGAGGCGCTGGACCAGCGCGTCCGCCCGGACGTACGGGTCGGCGGTGCCGTGGAGCACCCCGTCGAGCAGGAGGCACGCCTCGGCGGAGCGGTCCACCTCCTGCAGGGTGCGGGCCCGGGTTAGGGCGTCAACCTGGTCGTTGACCCGGTCGAGCCAGCCCACCCGCGACCTCCCTGTCGGTGTGCGCCGACGCACCAACTCGTGGTGCGCTCCGGCGACGCTTCATGATTATGTCGTGACCTCCCTTCCGCAACACCCGTCCGAAGGGTCAGAACGGCTTCGGCCCTCGGTGGCGGTTGCCCGCGCCGCGCGGACCCTCGCCGCGGCGGGCGTCGAGGCGTCCCGCGCCGAGGCCGAGCTGCTCGCCGCGCACGTGCTGGGCGTACCCCGGGGGCGGCTGGCGCTGGCCGACGGCCTCACCGCCGACCAGCTCGACCGGTACGACGCCCTGGTCGCCCGGCGGGCGACCAGGGAGCCGTTGCAGCACCTCACCGGCAGCGCCGGCTTCCGGCACCTGGAACTGGCGGTCGGGCCGGGCGTCTTCGTGCCCCGGCCGGAGACGGAGTTGCTCGCCGGCTGGGGCGTCGACCGGGCGCGGCTGCGGCCCGGGGTGGGCGAGACGGCCGGGGTGGGCGAGACGGCCGGGGTGGGCGAGACGGCCGGGGTGGGCGAGACGGCCGGGGTGGGCGAGACGGCCGGGGTGTGCGACGGGCCGCTGGTGGTCGACCTGTGCAGCGGGTCGGGCGCGATCGCCCTCGCGGTCGCCCAGGAGGTGCCCGCCGCCCGGGTGGTGGCGGTGGAACGGTCGCCGGCCGCGCTGTCCTGGCTGCGCCGCAACGCCGCCGACCGGGCCGCCGCCGGGGACCGGCCGATCGAGGTGGTGGCCGCCGACGTCACCGACCCGGAGCTGCTGACCGGGCTGACCGGGCGGGTGGACGTGCTGCTGTGTAACCCGCCGTACGTGCCGCGCGCGGTGCTCGTCCCGCCCGAGGTGGCGGCGCACGACCCGGACGAGGCGGTCTTCGGCGGGGCGGACGGGCTGGACGTGATCCGGCCGGTGCTCGCCCGGGCCGCCGAGCTGCTGCGCCCCGGCGGGGTGCTCGGGGTCGAGCACGACGACACGCACGGCGCGGTGCTGCCGGCGCTGCTCGCCGCCGACGGCCGGTACGAGGCGGTCGAGGAGCACCGGGACCTGGCCGGACGGCCCCGGTTCGCCACCGCCCGCCGCCGCCGGGAGTCCGTGCCCGCGGCACCTGGTCACGCCGAGGACACCGACGGGCCCCGGGCGTGGCAGACTGGCTCCTCGTGATGCTCTACGACTGCCGGTCGCCCGCCGACCGGGACCGCGGCATCGCCGCTGCCATCGAGGCTGTCAAGAACGGCGAGCTGGTTGTCCTGCCGACGGACACGGTCTACGGGATCGGCGCCGACGCCTTCACGCCGTATGCCGTCAAGGCCCTCTCGGATGCCAAGGGCGGCACCCGGCAGACGTCGTCGGTGCTGATCGGCTCCCGGCACACCCTCGACGGGCTGGTCTTCACGCTGCCCGGGGCGGCCCGCGACCTGGTCGAGGCGTTCTGGCCGGGTGCGCTGACCATCGTGGTGGAGCACTCGCCGAGCCTGTCGTGGGACCTGGGCGACGACGGCGGCACGGTCGCCGTGCGGATGCCGCTGCATCCGGTGGCCCTGGAGGTGCTGCGGGAGACCGGCCCGATGGCGGTGGCGTCGGCCAACAAGCTCGGCCAGCCGGCGACGGTCACCGCCGAGGCGGCCCGTGAGCAGCTCGGCTACGCCGTCCGGGCGTATCTGGAGGCCGGGCCCTGCCCGGACCCGGTGCCGAGCACCATCGTCGACCTCACCGGCGAGGTGCCCCGGGTGCTGCGCGCCGGGGCGATCCCGTTCGAAGAGCTGCGGGACGTCGTGCCCGACATCGTTGAGAGCCGGGTGGGCTGAGTGCCGCCGTTCACCGTCCTGCACGTCTGCATGGGCAACATCTGCCGCTCGCCGATGGCGGAGCGGCTGTTGGCGCTGGCCGTCCGCGAGCGGCTGACCCGGCGCGGCGTCGACCCGACCGGCGCGGACGGGCTGCTGCACAGCCACAGCGCCGGCACCGGCGGCTGGCACGCGGGGGAGGAGATGAACCCGCCGGCTGCCCGGCAGGTGCTCTCCCGGGGCGGCGACGTGGACGGCTTCGCCGCCCGCAAGCTGCGCTCCGACCAGATCGACGCCGCCGACCTGGTCCTCACCGCCACCGCCGACCAGCAGGAGTACGTGGTGGCGCTGCGCCCCGACGCCGCCGCCCGCACCTTCGTGCTCGGCGAGTTCGGCCGGCTGCTGGCGGCGGTGGACGCCGCCGCGCTGCCGGCCGCCGAGTCCGGCCCCGACGCGGTGTACGCGCGCGGGGTGGCGCTGGTCGCCGCCGCGCACGCCGCCCGGCAGGGTACGTCTCCGCTGCGCACCGACGACCTCGACGACCCGTGGGGGCGGGGCGACCAGTGCTTCAGCCGGGTGGCCGACGAGATCGAGGAGACCGTCCACCCGCTGGCCGTCGCCCTGCTGCCCTGACGTTCACCCCCGCCTACCGCCGCCCACCGCCGCCCGCCCTGGCCGGGCCGGTCGTCCCGCGCGTCAAGCCGGTCGTCCCGCGCGTCCTGCGGCGCGTCGCGTGCTTTTCTCGCGAAACTTGTCCCCCTTTGGGGAAAACCGGGGGTGCCTGATGGCTTCCGGGTCATTCTGAACGGGTTCGCACGCTGGCTCCTGCGGGGAGAGCTGATGATCCGGGTCCGCCGTCTCGACAAGCTGATGACCATCGTGATCGCGGGGGTGCTCGCCGGGCTGGCCCTGGCGGTGGCGGCCCTGCCGGCCGCTCTGGTATTCGGGTTCGGCGTGCGAGGGCTCACCGAGCCCTGGACCGAGCTGCCCGAGTCGCTGCGCACGCCGCCCACGGCCCAGCGTTCCAACCTCTACGCCGACGACGGCACCACCCTGATCACCTCGTTCTACACCGAGGACCGGGTGGACGTGCCGCTGAGTGAGGTGGCACCGGTGATGCGCCAGGCCATCGTCGCCGCCGAGGACGTCCGCTTCCACCAGCACCGGGGCGTCGACGCGCGGGGCGTGGTCCGGGCGTTCACCGCCAACCAGCGCGACGGCACCCGGCAGGGCGCTTCCACGCTGACCATGCAGTACGTGCGCAACGTGCTGGCCAGCGACCCGGCGCTCACCGAGGAGGAGCGGGCCAAGGCCACCGAGATCACCGTCGCCCGCAAGCTCAAGGAGATGCGGTACGCCCTGGCGCTGGAACAAGAGCTGAGCAAGGAGCAGATCCTCGCCGGCTACCTCAACATCGCCTACTTCGGCGCCGGGGCGTACGGGGTGGGCGCCGCCAGCAAGCGGTACTTCTCGAAGCCGCCGGCGAAGCTCACCCTGGCCGAGGCGGCCCTGCTCGCCGGGCTGGTCCGCTCGCCGAACACCGACGACCCGATCAACGGCGACGCCGACGCGGCGCTTGTGCGCCGGGCGTACGTGCTGGACCGGCTGGTCGAGACCGGCCAGGTCGCGCCCGACGTGGCCGCGGCGGCGCAGGCCGAGCCGTTGACGCTGAAGCCCAGTACGACGCCGAACGACTGCGCGGCCGTTCCGAAGGGGCACGAGGACTGGGGATTCTTCTGCGACTGGTTCACCCGTTGGTGGAGCGAGCAGCCGGCCTTCGGCGCCACGGTCGACGAGCGGCAGCGCACCCTGCGTCGGGGCGGCTTCCGGATCGTCGCCTCGCTCGACCTGGCCGCGCAGCGGACCGCCACCGAGCAGGTGCGGAAGGTGTACGACGTCGACGACCGCCGCGCCGCGCCGACCGCGGTGGTGCAGCCGGGCACCGGGCGGGTCCTCGCCCTGGCGGTGAACCGGAACTACGGCGTGGCCGAGAACCCGCCGGGCTGGAAGAACCGTCCGAACACGGTCAACCAGCTCGTCGCCGGGGGCGGGGCGATCACCGGTTACCAGGCCGGCTCGACGTTCAAGCTCTTCGCCGTGCTCGCCGCGCTGGAGGCCGGCCTACCACTGGACACCGGGTTCGACTCCCCGTCCCGCATCGTCACCCGGTTCCCGGTCGCCGGCGGCTCCGCCGAATGCGACGGCCGGTGGTGCCCGGTCAACGCCGACCCCGTCGGGATGGACGGCCACCGCACCATGTGGGACGCCTTCGGCCGCTCGGTGAACACCTACTTCGCCTGGCTGACCGAGCGGGTGGGCGCGGACCGGGTGGTGGAGATGGCCGAGCGGCTCGGCATCCGGTTCCGCGCCGAGTCCGACGCCCGGATGGCCCGGTACGGCGCGCGGGAGTGGGGGCCGTTCACCCTGGGGGTCACCGCCACCACCCCGCTCGACCTGGCCGGCGCGTACGCCGCGGTGGCCGCGGAGGGCAGGTGGTGCGCGCCCACGCCGGTGCTGTCGATCACCGACGGCAGTGGCCGGACCGCCACCGCCGGTCGCCCGGACTGCCGGCAGGTGCTCGACGTCGACGTGGCCCGGGGCGCGGCGGATGCCGCCCGCTGCCCGGTCGGCGACCAGTCGATGTACCGCCGCTGCGCGGGCGGCACCGCCGCCGACCTGCGCTCCCGGCTCGGCCGGCCGGTGGCGGGCAAGACCGGCAGCTCGGACGGGAACGGGACGGAGACCGTCGTGGCCTTCACTCCGCAGCTCGCCGTCGCCTCGATCGCGGCGAATCCCGACGACCCGCGTGACGCGGTCGGCAAGGCGGTCCAGGCCCGCCTGGTCGACGTCGTCGGCAGGATCCTGTACGACACCCTGCGGGACGAGCCGGTCCGCGACTTCGTCCCGCCCGGCGAGTCGGTCGCCTTCCGCGTCACGGGCGCCCGCACCGGCGACTGACTTCAGGATCGACGTGGGTTGACGTGGGTCAGTCAGGGGCGGGGCGTTCGGCGTTGCGGGCGATGTTGCGGGCCATGCCGCCGAAGACGATGGCGTGGAACGGGAAGACCGAGCCCCAGTAGGCGTGACCGGCCAGGCCGTGCGGGAGGAAGACCGCGCGCTGGACGTAGCGGCTCGCGCCGGCCGCGCCGGGCTCGACGCGCATCTCCAGCCAGGCCCGGCCGGGCAGCCGCATCTCGGCGCGCAGCCGCAGCAGCTCGCCCGGGACGATCTCCTCGACCCGCCAGAAGTCCAGCGCCTCACCGACCTGGAGGCGGTGCGGGTCGCGCCTGCCCCGGCGCAGCCCCACCCCGCCGATCAGCCGGTCCAGCCACCCGCGCACCGACCAGGCCAGCGGGAACGAGTACCAGCCGTGCTCCCCACCGACCCCCTCGATCACCCGCCACAGCGCGTCCGCCGGGGCGGCCACGGCCCGTTCCCGCTCGTCGGTGTAGACGGTGCCGCCGGACCACGCCGGGTCGCTGGGCAGCGGCTCGGCCGGGGCGTCCGGCCCGCTCGCGGTGGACCACCGGGTCTCCACCTGGGCGTCGCGGACCTTCGCCAGCGCCAGCGCGACGGCCTCGTCGAAGCGGGTCAGCCCGCCCGGCGGGTCGGGGACGTACCGGGCGATGTCGTGCTCGTGGGCGACCGCCTCCTGGACCAGGCTCTCCACCAGCGGCCGGGCGATGGCGTTCGGCACCGGGGTGACCAGCCCGACCCAGTGCGAGGAGAGCGCCGGGGTCAGCGGCCTCACCGGGACGATGATCCGCCGGGGCAGCCCGGCCACCCGGGCGTAGCGCCGCATCATGTCCTGGAAGGTGAGCACGTCCGGGCCGCCGATGTCGAAGGCCCGGTTCACCTCCGGCGGCAGCGCGACGCAGCCCGTCAGGTAGCGCAGCACGTCCCGGACGGCGATCGGCTGGATCCGGTTGCGCACCCAGCGCGGGGTGACCATCACGGGCAGCCGCTCGGTGAGGTGGCGCAGCATCTCGAACGAGGCCGAGCCGGACCCGATGATCACCGCTGCCCGGAGCACCGCCGTCGGCACACCGCTGTCCAGCAGGATCCGCGCCACCTCCGCCCGGGACCGCAGGTGCGGCGACGAGACCTCGCCGTCGGCGTTCGGCTCCGGCCCACCGAGGTAGACGATCCGGCGTACGCCCGCGGCGCGGGCCGCGGCGGCGAAGTTGGCCGCGGCCTCCCGGTCGGCCGCCTCGAAGCCGGCCTGACCGAGTGAGTGCACCAGGTAGTACGCGACGTCCACGCCCGCGAACGCGGCCGGCAGGGTTCCCGGTCCGCGTAGGTCACCCTCGGCGATCTCGGCCCGCGACGCCCACGGCACGTCGCGCAGCCGGGCGGCCTTGCGGGCCAGGCAGCGCACCTGGTGCCCGTCCGCCAGCAACCTGGGCGCGAGCCGCCCGCCGATGTATCCGGTCGCACCCGTGACTAGGCATTTCACAGTCACCAGTGTGCGGCCCATAGACTTCCTCGTTGTGAAGAACGCGACGAGCACCTTCGACCGCGGCTGGCGGCTGCGCCACCTGCCGGTGCTGCTGGTCGCCTCCGCCGTGGTGGCGGCCCTCGGCGCGGTGGCCGGCGGCATCCTCGGTGGCGCCGACGCGGCGCTCGGCGTGGCCGCTGGGGTAGCCGTCACGGTGGTCAGCTACACCCTCACCACGGTGGTGCTGGCCTGGGCGGACGCGCGGAACCCGCAGCTCGTGCTGCCGCTCGGGCTCGGCCTCTACGCCGCCAAGTTCACCCTCCTGGGTGGCGTGATGGTGGCGGTCGCGTCGACCGGGTGGGCCGGGCTGCTCCCGCTCTGCCTCGGCATCGCCGTCGGTGTGGTGGTCTGGACCGGCGCGCACATCTGGTGGATCAGCACGGTCCACACGCGCCGGAGCAGGGCCTGACGCCGCCGGCGTCCCACTGCTCGACACGACGCGCGAAAGTGTCCGATGCCGGTCATTCTCTGGGTGGCGGAAGGGGAGTAGCGTGCCCCCAGACGAACTGCCCGCCCGGCACCCACACAACGACAGTTGTGCGGGGGGTGAGGCACAGCCTCGTTTTCCCGACTGATATCGTTCGCCCCGTCATGGCTGGTGACCAAACCCCCCAACCCACCGGCGGCCCGGACGACATACCGACCGGCGCCGGCCAGGGTTGGACCGCGCTCTCGTACCTCATCGGGGGCATGCTCGTCTGGGGCTTCATCGGCTGGCTGGTCGACCAGTGGCTCGACACCGGCGGCATCGCCACCGGGATCGGCGTCGTGCTCGGCATGGCCGGGGGGATCATCCTGGTCATCCGCCGGCTCGGCACGCCTACTTAGGAAGGGACGCGGTGTTCGGACAGGCGAACGTCCTGGCACAGGGCGAGGCAGCATTCCCACCCAGCGTGGACGATTTCTACCTGCCCAGCATCCTTCCCTGGGGTGCGCACGACTCGTACTGGTTCACCAAGATCACGGCCATGGTCTGGGTCGCCGTCGGCATCCTGATCATCTTCTTCCTGGTCACGTACCGGAAGCCGCAGCTCGTGCCGACGAAGAAGCAGTGGCTCGCCGAGTCGATCTACGGCTTCGTGCGGAACAACATCGCCGTCGACATGATCGGGCACGCGGGGGTGCGGTTCGCGCCGTACTTCACCACGCTCTTCTGCTTCGTCCTGCTGACGAACTTCTTCGCGATCCTGCCGTTCTTCCAGATCTCGCCGAACTCGCACATCGCGTTCCCGGCCTTCCTGGCGTTGATCAGCTACGGGCTGTTCAACTACATCGGCATCCGCAAGCACGGCTTCGTGAAGTACTTCAAGAACTCGCTGATCCCGCCGGCGCCGTGGTACATCCTGCCGCTGCTGATCCCGATCGAGCTTTTCTCGACCTTCCTGGTCCGGCCGTTCTCGCTGGCCGTCCGTCTCTTCGCGAACATGTTCGCCGGCCACATGCTCCTGCTGGTCTTCACGCTCGGCGGCTTCGCGATGCTGAGCGCCAACGCCTGGCTGGCCCCGGTCTCGGTGCTGTCCTGGGTGATGACCATCGCGCTCACCTTCCTCGAGTTCCTGGTGATCTGCCTGCAGGCCTACGTCTTCACGGTGCTCAGCGCCAGCTACGTACAGGGCGCGCTCGCCGACGAGCACTGATCCACCTCGCACCAACCAGTTGTCGTCCCGCGTGACCGTCACGCGTGATAACCAGGAGGAACCCACTAATGGACATCTACGCCGCGGTAGAGGGCAGCACCGCCGCCATCGGCTACGGTCTCGCGGCCATCGGCCCGGGTATCGGTGTCGGCCTGGTCTTCGCCGCCTACATCCAGTCGACGGCCCGTCAGCCGGAGTCGTCCAAGATGACCCTGCCGTACGTCTGGATCGGCTTCGCCGTCATCGAGGCGCTCGCGCTGCTGGGCATCGCGTTCGGCTTCATCTGGCAGGGCCAGCTCTAATCCCGCCCCCCTTCGACCGGGAGGTCTTCCATGTTCTTCCTCGCTGCTGAGGGTGGTGAGGCGCACAACCCGATCATCCCGATCTGGCAGGAGATCGTGGTTGGGTCCGTCGCCTTCGCCGTGCTCTGCTTCGTGCTGATGAAGTTCGTCTTCCCCCGCATGGAGCAGACGTTCCAGGCCCGGGTGGACGCGATCGAGGGCGGCATCAAGCGCGCCGAGGCCGCCCAGGCCGAGGCGAACCAGCTGCTCGAGCAGTACCGCGCGCAGCTCGCCGAGGCGCGCAACGACGCCGCCCGGATCCGGGACGACGCCCGGGCCGACGCCGAGGGCATCCGCCAGGACGTCCTCGCCAAGGCGCGGGAGGAGTCCGACCGGATCATCGCGGCCGGCAAGGAGCAGCTCGCCGCCGAGCGGGCCACCATCGTGCGCGAGCTGCGCACGGAGGTCGGCACGATCGCGGTCGACCTGGCCAGCAAGATCGTCGGCGAGTCGTTGGCCGACGAGGCCCGGCGCAAGGGCACCGTCGACCGGTTCCTCAGCGGCCTCGAGAGCACGGGGGCCCGCTGATGCAGGCCGCCAGCCGGGAGTCGTACCGGGCCGCGACCGAGCGCCTGGCGGCGTACGCGCGGGGTGCGGAGCCGTCGGCAGTGGCCGCCACCGCCGACGACCTGCTCTCCGTCGCCGGCTTGCTGCGGCGCGAGCCGCGGCTGCGCCGGGCGCTGTCCGACCCGGCCCGGCCGGGCGCGGACCGCGCCGGGCTGCTCGGCGACATGCTCCGGGGGAAGGTCGGCGCGGGCGCGCTCGACCTGCTCACCGGGCTGGCGTCCGGCCGGTGGTCGGCACCGTCGGAACTGCTCGACGGCACCGAGCGACTGGGTGTGGAGGCGCTGCTGGCCAGCGCCGACGCGTCCGGCGAGCTGGGCGAGGTCGAGGACGAGCTGTTCCGCTTCGGTCAGGTGGTCGCCGGCCAGCCCGCGCTCTCCGGCGCGCTGTCCGACCCGGTCGCCCCGGTCGAGCGGCGGGCCGCGCTGGCCCGCGAGCTGCTGGCCGGCAAGGCCAGCCCGATCACCGTCCGCCTCGTCGAGGTGGCACTGGGCGGGTTCGGCGGGCGGTCCTTCACCGGCTCGGTCACCCGGCTGGTCGAGCTCACCGCCGACCGGCGGGACCGGCAGGTCGCGTACGTGACCGTGGCGGCCCCGTTGAGTGAAGAGGACGAGCGCCGGCTCGGTGCCCGCCTCGCCGCGATGTACGGTCGAGAGGTTTCCGTCAAGCAGACGGTGGACCCCGCGATCCTCGGTGGCGTCAGCGTCCGGGTCGGCTCCGACCTGTACGACGGCACCGTCCTGCGCCGCCTCAACGAGACCCGCAACGCGCTCGCGAAGCGCTGACCGGCGCCCGCTGCCACACCCCGCGAAGCGCCCGGATTGACAGACGCCATTCGGACCGGTCGGTACTAGGTATCCCGGGCCCCTGAATTTAAGGAAGCAGAGGATGGCCGAGCTGACCATCTCGACGGAGGAGATCCGCGGCGCCCTGGAGCGCTACGTCTCCTCCTATTCGCCCGACGTCTCCCGCGAGGAGGTCGGCACCGTCGCCGACACCGGCGACGGCATCGCCCACGTCGAGGGCCTGCCCTCGACCATGACCAACGAGCTCCTGGAGTTCGAGGACGGCACGCTCGGCGTGGCCCTGAACCTCGACGTCCGGGAGATCGGCGTCGTCGTTCTCGGTGACTCCGCGAAGCTCGAAGAGGGCCAGCGCGTCAAGCGCACCGGCCGGGTGCTCTCCGTGCCGGTCGGCGACGCCTTCCTCGGCCGTGTGGTCAACTCGCTCGCCCAGCCGATCGACGGCCTCGGCGACATCGCCAACGAGGGCTTCCGCGAGCTGGAGCTCCAGGCCCCGAACGTGATGGCCCGGCAGTCCGTGGACGAGCCGATGCAGACCGGTATCAAGGCGATCGACGCCATGACCCCGATCGGCCGGGGCCAGCGGCAGCTGATCATCGGTGACCGGAAGACCGGCAAGACCACGGTCGCGCTGGACACCATCCTCAACCAGCGGGACAACTGGCGCTCCGGCGACCCGAAGAAGCAGGTCCGCTGCATCTACGTCGCCATCGGCCAGAAGGCCTCCACGATCGCCTCGATCAAGGGCATCCTGGAGGAGGCGGGCGCGCTGGAGTACACCACCATCGTCGCCTCCCCGGCGTCCGACCCGGCCGGCTTCAAGTACCTGGCCCCGTACACCGGCTCGTCCATCGGGCAGCACTGGATGTACGGCGGCAAGCACGTCCTGATCGTCTTCGACGACCTGAGCAAGCAGGCCGAGGCGTACCGGGCCGTGTCGCTGCTGCTGCGCCGCCCGCCGGGCCGCGAGGCGTACCCGGGTGACGTCTTCTACCTGCACTCCCGGCTGCTGGAGCGCTGCGCGAAGCTCTCCGACGCGCTGGGCGGCGGCTCGATGACCGGCCTGCCGATCATCGAGACCAAGGCCAACGACATCTCGGCCTTCATCCCGACCAACGTCATCTCCATCACCGACGGCCAGATCTTCCTGGAGACGGACCTGTTCAACCAGGGCGTCCGGCCGGCCATCAACGTCGGCACCTCGGTCTCCCGGGTCGGTGGCGCCGCGCAGGTGAAGCCGATGAAGAAGGTCTCCGGCTCGCTCCGGCTCAACCTGGCCCAGTACCGCGAGCTGGAGGCGTTCGCCGCCTTCGCCTCCGACCTGGACAAGGCCTCCCGCGCCCAGCTGGACCGCGGTTCCCGCCTGGTCGAGCTGCTCAAGCAGCCGAACTACTCCCCGTACCCGGTGCAGGAGCAGGTCGTCACCGTCTGGGCCGGCGTCGAGGGCAAGCTCGACGACATCCCGGTCGGCGAGGTCCGCCGCTTCGAGTCGGAGTTCCTCCAGTACCTGCGGCACAAGCACGAGGGCACCCTCGCGGCGATCGCCGACAACACGTGGGACGACGAGGTGATCTCCACCCTCGACCAGGCCATCGCGAGCTTCAAGCAGATGTTCCTGGGCAAGGAGGACGAGCCCCGGATCAACGAGGCCCCGGCCGCGCCGCTGGAGGGCGAGCAGAGCCGCGAGACGGTGACCCGCTACCGCGGCAACGCCGAGAAGCAGTAGGGCTGACTCATGGCGGCCCAGGTACGCGTTCTTCGTCAACGGATTCGCTCGGCGAAGGGGATGAAGAAGATCACCAAGGCGATGGAGCTCGTGGCGACGAGCCGGATCGCCAAGGCCCAGGCCCGGGTGCAGGCGTCCCTGCCGTACTCCCAGGCCATCACCGGCGTGCTCACCGCGCTGGCGTCCAACGCCCGGATCGACCACCCGCTGCTCACCCCGCGCGAGCGGGTGCGGCGGGCGGGCGTCCTGCTGGTAACCAGCGACCGGGGCCTGGCCGGCGGTTACAGCTCCAGCGCGATCAAGACGGCACAGTCGCTGATCGCCCGCCTGCGCGCCGAGGGCAAGGAGCCCGTGCTCTACGTCATCGGCCGCAAGGGCGTCGCGTTCTACCGGTTCCGGGACTGGCCGATCGCGGCGAACTGGACGGGCTTCTCGGAGCAGCCGACGTTCGCCGACGCCCGCGAGGTGGGTGAGACGCTGATCAAGGCGTTCACCGCCGGCGCGGACGACGTGGACGGCGACGCCGGGGCTGACGGGGTGCTGGGGGTCGACGAACTGCACATCGTCTACACCGAGTTCCACTCCCTGATGACCCAGACGCCGGTCGCGAAGATCATCGGCCCGATGCAGGTCGAGGACCGGCCACGGTCGGAGGGCCTGCTCCCGGCGTACGAGTTCGAGCCGGAGGCGGAGTCGCTGCTCGACGCGCTGCTGCCGAAGTACATCAACACGCGGATCTACGCGGCGTTGCTGGAGTCGGCGGCGAGCGAGTCGGCGGCCCGGCGGCGGGCGATGAAGAGCGCCACCGACAACGCCGAAGACATGATCGAGAAGTACACGCGTGAGATGAACTCGGCCCGCCAGGCCGGGATCACCCAGGAGATCAGCGAGATCGTCGGCGGCGCGAACGCGCTCGCCGCGTCGGGAAGTGAAGTGTGATGACTGTATCCGCAGTTGCTGGTGGACCAGCTGAGACCAAGACGGCCACGGGTCGCGTGGTCCGGGTCATCGGCCCGGTCGTCGACGCCGAGTTCCCGCGCGACGCCATGCCGGCCCTGTTCAACGCCCTGCACGTCAGCGTGACGCTGTCCGGCGGCGAGAAGACGCTGACCCTGGAGGTCGCCCAGCACCTGGGTGACAACCTGATCCGCGCGATCTCGATGCAGCCGACCGACGGCCTGGTCCGCGGCACCGAGGTGCGCGACAGTGGCTCGCCGATCACCGTTCCGGTGGGCGACGCGGTCAAGGGCCACGTGTTCAACGCGATCGGCGAGTGCCTCAACCTCACCGAGGGCGAGACGCTGAACCCCGACGACCACTGGGGCATCCACCGCAAGGCCCCGGCCTTCGCGGACCTGGAGCCGAAGACCGAGATGCTGGAGACCGGCATCAAGGTCATCGACCTGCTCGCCCCGTACGTCAAGGGCGGCAAGATCGGCCTGTTCGGCGGCGCCGGCGTGGGCAAGACGGTGCTGATCCAGGAGATGATCACCCGGGTGGCCCGGAACTTCGGTGGTACGTCGGTGTTCGCCGGCGTGGGTGAGCGCACCCGTGAGGGCAACGACCTCATCGCCGAGATGACCGAGTCCGGCGTCATCGACAAGACCGCCCTGGTCTACGGCCAGATGGACGAGCCGCCGGGCACCCGGCTCCGGGTCGCCCTCTCCGCGCTGACCATGGCGGAGTACTTCCGCGACGTGAAGAAGCAGGAGGTGCTGCTCTTCATCGACAACATCTTCCGCTTCACCCAGGCCGGTTCCGAGGTGTCCACCCTGCTCGGCCGCATGCCGAGCGCCGTGGGTTACCAGCCGACCCTGGCCGACGAGATGGGCGAGCTCCAGGAGCGGATCACCTCCGTCCGGGGCCAGGCCATCACCTCGTTGCAGGCGATCTACGTGCCGGCGGACGACTACACCGACCCCGCCCCGGCCACCACGTTCGCCCACCTCGACGCGACCACCAACCTGGAGCGGTCGATCTCCGACAAGGGCATCTACCCGGCCGTGGACCCGCTGGCGTCCTCGTCCCGGATCCTCGCCCCGGAGTTCGTCGGCGCCGAGCACTTCGCGGTGGCCACCGAGGTGAAGCGGATCCTGCAGAAGTACAAGGACCTGCAGGACATCATCGCTATCCTCGGCATCGAGGAGCTCTCCGAGGAAGACAAGATCACCGTGCAGCGCGCCCGGCGGATCGAGCGCTTCCTGTCGCAGAACACCTACGCCGCCGAGCAGTTCACCGGCGTCGCGGGCTCGACGGTCCCGATCGCCGAGACCATCGAGGCGTTCAAGAAGATCAGCGAGGGGGCGTACGACCACTTCCCCGAGCAGGCCTTCTTCATGTGCGGCGGTCTTGAGGACCTGGAGCGCAAGGCTGCGGAGCTGATGAAGTAGACGATCGTCACACCATCAAGGACCGCCCCGGTAGCCAACGGGGCGGTCCTTGCTCATCTACAGGCCCTATGATCTCCGCTGTCCGGTTGCCGAGCCGGTGGTTACGACGTGGGCGGGGTACCGTCGATCCGCGCCGTCCCCCCGGCGAGTGACAAATACTGCAACCTTTCGGCTGCTGCGCCCGTCTCCTCTTCGTGGGCGTGACGAACGGAGATGCTCGTGGGTAAGGCCGGCAAGAGCGACGGGAAGAAGCCGTCGGTGTGGTCTGGCGTGCCGAAGTGGGCGCGGGTGTGCACGGTGTTCGGCGCCGTGCTCATGCTGCTCAGCGGCGCGGTGCTGGTGGGCTACGAGGCGCTGGTGTCCCGGTACGAGGGCGCGGTCGGCAAGGGTGACCTGTTCGGCGACCAGGCCGCGGGCGCCCAGGAGCGCAAGAGCGACATCAAGGGCCCGCTCAACATCCTGCTGGTGGGCATCGACCCGCGCGATCCGGAGACCCCGCCGCTGGCGGACTCGGTCATGGTGCTGCACGTGTCGACCGAGCTGGACCGGGCGTACCTCTTCTCGCTGCCCCGCGACCTGCGGGTCGAGATCCCGAAGTTCAGCAAGGCGGAGTTCCACGGCGGCACCGACAAGCTCAACGCCGCGATGTCGTACGGCAGCCGGGTGCCGGGGCAGAACCCCGACGCCGCCCGCGGCTTCGAACTGCTGGCCAACACCGTGCAGCAGGTGACCGGGATCGAGCGCTTCGACGGCGGCGCGATCATCAACTTCACCGGCTTCCAGAAGATCGTCGACGCGATGGGCGGCGTCGACATGTACATCGAGCGCGAGGTCCGCTCCGAGCACCGCGAGCCGAGTGGGGTGCACCGCAAGGGCAATCCCTACGGCGATGGCTACATCGGCCCCCAGGCGGTCTACAAGAAGGGCAACCAGCACCTCAACGGCTGGCAGGCGCTGGACTACGTCCGGCAGCGGTACCCGAAGAACGGCGTTCCGGACGCCGACTACGGCCGGCAGCGGCACCAGCAGCAGTTCATCAAGGCGATGGTCAACCAGGCGTTCAGCGCCGACGTGGTTACCAACCCGATCAAGCTGGACAAGGTGATCCGGGCCGCCGGGCAGTCGCTGATCTTCAACGGCCGGGGCAGCAGCGTGCTCGACTTCGCGATCGCCCTCAAGTCCACGCGCGCCGACAACGTCGAGCTGATCAAGCTGCCGGCGGAGAACATCGGCACCGGGTCGGCGTACCGGGGGGAGCGGCTGCTCCCCGAGGCCGAGGACTTCTTCACCGCCCTGAAGAAGGAGCAACTGGACGCGTTCCTGCTGGAGCATCCGGACTTCCGTAACAAGACGAAGTAGCGCCCGGTGGCGCGGTCCGGGCGCGGGTGGCGCAGCTTACGCCACCCGCGTTCGGCGTCCGCGGGGGGCGCGACTAGACTTTCGACAATCCGCCGCCGCAGCAAGGAGACAGCGTGGCAAAGCAGCTTCACGTCGAGCTCGTAGCCGTCGAGGAGAAGGTCTGGTCCGGCGAGGCCGAGATGGTCGTCGCCCGGACGACCGAGGGTGAGCTGGGTGTGCTGCCGGGGCACGCGCCCCTGCTGGGCCAGCTCGCCGAGCCCGGCCAGGTCCGGATCAAGCTGGCCAGCGGCGAGCAGGTCTCGTACGAGGTGGCCGGTGGCTTCCTCTCCGTGAGCAGCGAGGGTGTCACCGTTCTCGCCGAGAGCGCCACCCCGGTCTCCGCCCCGCAGAGTCGCTGAGCCGACCCCGCGATGGAGATCGTGGAGGGGATCGGGATCGGCTTCGCCGCCGTGATCGCCGCTCTGCTGATCCTCTTCGCCCGACGGGCGCTGGTCACCCGCACCGGCGGGATCATCCGGCTCAGCGTCCGGGTCTCCACGATGCTCGACGGCCGGGGCTGGTCGCCCGGTTTCGGCCGGTTCGCGGGCGATGAACTCCGGTGGTACCGGATGTTCTCCTTCGCCCTGCGCCCCAAGCTGGCGCTGTCCCGCAAGACCCTGGTGGTGGAGCGCCGGCGGCTGCCCGAGGGGCAGGAACGCCTCTCCATGCCCGCCGACTGGGTGATCCTGCGGTGCACCAGTCAGTGCGCCCCGGTGGAGATCGCCATGGCCCGGTCCACCGTCACCGGCTTCCTCTCCTGGATCGAGGCCGCCGCACCCGGGGCGGCCTCGCCCCGCCTGGCATCCCAGGACTGGCCCGCCGCCTGACCCACCCTTACCCCCGCCCCCGCGATCTTGCACTTTGGGCCCGGGCGTAACGGGCAAAGGGCGCGCTACCGGGGCCGTAACTGCAAGATCGCCGGAGACCCGAGGGGCGCCGCGCGGGGTCAGTCGGTGGAGGCGGTCAGTTCGACCTCGTACTCCTGGGTCGTCGTCAAGTAGGCCGTGTGGCGTCCGGGCCCCCGGCGTGCGGGTGGCGGCCCGGGAAGAGCAGCGTCCAGCCGTGGGCCGGCGCGGCCGAGACCAGCCGGTCCACGGCGGCCGGCGGGCCGGCGTGGAAGGCCAGGTGGTTCAGGCCCGGGGCGAGCCGGTCGTGGTTTCGCCCGGACAGCGCGGGGGACTCCTTCAGCGCCAGGCACGTCGGGCCGAGCCGCCAGGACCGGCCCGCCGCCACTCCTGGAACGGCGTCCAGCCCAGCAGCCAGCCCCGGCCGTGCACCGCGCCGGCCAGGTCGGGCACCCGGACCTCGACGTGGTGCAGGGCCCCGACCGGACGCGGTCGGTGTCGACGCTCAGCGCTTACCGCCCGGCACCCACAGCACGTCTCCTGCCGGATTTGCCGCTCTTGACAGGATAAAGAGCAGATCGGAGAGCCGGTTGAGATACTTTGCCGGGAGGATGCTGGTCCGGTCGGGGTCCTGCGCGACCAGCGCCCATGCCGCACGCTCGGCCCGCCGGGCGATCGTCCGTGCCACGTGCAGCAGCGCCGCTCCCGCGGTGCCGCCGGGGAGGATGAAGGAGTCGAGCTTGCTCAGGCGTGCGTTGTACTCGTCGCACCATCCCTCGAGACGGTCCACGTACTCCTCGGTGACCCGCAGCGGCGGGTACTCCGGGTCCGGCTCCACGGGGGTGGACAGGTCGGCGCCGACGTCGAACATGTCGTTCTGGATCGACCCCAGCACCGCCCGCAGCTCGTCGTCGAGCTGCCCCAGCGCGATCGCGACGCCGATCGCGGCGTTGCACTCGTCGACGTCCGCGTACGCGGCGATCCGCGGATCGGTCTTCGGCACCTGCTCGTTGTTGCTCAGCCTGGTCATGCCGGCATCGCCGGCCCTGGTGTAGATGCGCGTGAGGTGGACGGCCATGACGCACAGCCTACGGATACCCGACCTGACCATCCCCGCTCGGCCGACCCCGACCTGCCCGGCCGGGGTCGGCCCCGGCGACGCCGGCGACCCGGCGGTCAACGACGTCGACGTCATCCGGGTCTCCGGGAACGCCCGGCTCGCCGGGACGGTGCACGTCGTCGGGGCGAAGAACTCGGCCCTCAAGCTGATGGCCGCCGCGCTGCTGGCCCCCGGGCGCAGCGTCATCACGAACGTTCCCCGGATCACCGACATCGCCATCATGGGCGAGGTGCTGCGCCGGCTGGGGTGCGGCGTCCGGTTCGACGCGGACGACCCCGTCGACCCGATGGTGGCCCGGGGCGGGGTGGCCCGGTCCCGGTCGGTCACCGTCGACGTGCCGGACCGGCCCGGCGCGGAGGCCGACTACGACCTGGTCCGCCGGCTGCGCGCGTCGATCTGCGTGCTCGGCCCGCTGCTGGCCCGCCGGGGGTACGTCCGGGTGGCCCACCCCGGCGGGGACGCCATCGGCTCCCGGGGGCTGGACATGCACATCGCCGGGCTGACCCGGATGGGCGCGGACATCTCCGGCGAGCACGGCTTCGTCATCGCCGCCGCCCCCGACGGCCTGCACGGCGCGGACATCGTGCTCGACTTCCCGAGCGTCGGGGCCACCGAGAACCTGGTGATGGCCGCCGTCCTGGCCCGGGGCACGACGGTGATCGACAACGCGGCCCGGGAACCGGAGATCGTGGACATCTGCTCGATGCTGATCCGGATGGGTGCCCGGATCGAGGGGGAGGGCACCTCCACCCTGCACATCGAGGGGGTGCCGGAGCTGCGGCCGGTGCGGCACGCGACGGTCGGCGACCGGATCGTCGCCGGGACCTGGGCGTTCGCCGCCGCGATGACCCGGGGGGACGTCACCGTGACGGGGATCGGCCCGGGCTTCCTGGAGGTCGCGCTCGACAAGCTGATCTGCGCCGGGGGCCTGGTGGAGACCCGCGGCGACGCCTTCCGGGTACGGGTCGACGAGCGTCCCCGGGCGGTGGACGTGGTCACCCTGCCCTACCCGGGCTTCGCCACCGACCTGCTGCCGATGGCGATCGGGCTCGCCGCGGTCAGCGACGGCGCGTCCCTGATCACCGAGAACATCTTCGACGGCCGGTTCATGTTCGCCAACGAGATGATGCGGCTCGGCGCGGACATCAAGACCGACGGCCACCACGCCGTGGTCCGCGGCCGGGACCGGCTCTCCGGGGCGCCCGTCCGGGCCACCGACATCCGGGCCGGCGCCGGGCTGATCATCGCCGGGCTCTGCGCCGACGGGGCCACCGAGGTCTCCCACGTGCACCACGTCGACCGCGGCTACCCGGACTTCGTCGCCGACCTGCGGGCGCTGGGCGTGGAGGTCGAGCGCGGCAGCGTGCCGGAGGAGCCGGCGCTGGAGATCTGACCGCGGCGCGGGGGCCCTCGCCGCCCCGCCGCCGCTGGTTGTCCGGTTGTCGGGCGGCCCGGTTGTCCGGGTGCCGCCGTCGGGTGCCGGCGGTCGGGTGCCGGCTGACTTATCCATCGTTCAGGACCGCCGATAGGGTGCAGGCAGACACTCAATCGGGCGAGGGAGAAGCAGATGGCGGGTCGACTCGCGGTCGTCGGGGCCGGGCTGATGGGCTCGGGCATTGCCCAGGTGGCGGCGCAGGCGGGCTGGCAGGTGACGCTGCGGGACCTGGACGACGCGGCCACCGGGCGCGGACTGGCCGGCATCCGGAAGTCGCTGGAGAAGTTCGCCGAGAAGGGCAAAATCGAGGCCGCCGAGGTCGAGGCGACGCTGGGCCGGATCACCCCGACCACCGACCTGGAGGCGGTCGCCGACGCGGACATCGTCGTCGAGGCGGTGTTCGAGCGACTGGAGATCAAGCACGAGGTCTTCCGGGCGCTCGACAAGATCTGCAAGGCCGACGCGGTGCTCGCCACCAACACCTCGGCCATCCCGGTCACCCAGATCGCCGCCGTGACCGAGCGCCCGGAGGCGGTCGTCGGCACGCACTTCTTCTCCCCGGTGCCGATGATGAAGCTCTGCGAGCTGGTGCGCGGGTACAAGACCAGCGACGAGACCCTGGCCACCGTGAAGGCGTTCGCCGAGGAGATCGGCAAGACCGTCGTCGTGGTGAACCGGGACATCGCCGGATTCGTCACCACCCGGCTGATCGCCGCCCTGGTCGTCGAGGCGGTCAAGCTGGTCGAGTCCGGCGTGGTGTCGGCCGAGGACCTGGACACGGCCTGCAAGCTCGGCTTCGGCCACGCGATGGGCCCGCTGGCCACCACCGACCTGACCGGCGTGGACGTGCTGCTGCACGCCTCGAAGAACATCTACACCGACACCGCCGACGAGAAGTTCTTCCCGCCGGAGCTGCTCCAGCGCATGGTCACCGCCGGCGACCTGGGCCGCAAGACCGGCAAGGGCTTCTACACGTACTGACGCCGCACCGGCCCCTGATCCGTGTCCCGCTCGGGGCCGGGTCAGGGGCGCGGCGGCGTGAGGGCGGCGGCCAGGAACGAGAAGGCCGTCGGGACGACCGTGCCCCAGTAAACGAAGTTGTGCCGGCCATCGGCGTACTCGGCCCGGGCCGGCGGCTCGGGCAGGGCGCGGGCCAGCGCCCGCACGTCGCGCAGCAGGCCGTCCTGCCGGCCGCACCAGAGCCCGACCGGCGTGCCGCGCAGCCGCGCCACGTCGGTGAAGACCGCGTCCCCGGGGCGTACGGCGGGGGAGAACGCGGCCACCGCGCGCAGCCAGCCGGGGAAGGTCTCGGCGAGCAGCAGCGATCCGAAGCCGCCCATCGACCAGCCCCAGGCGGCGACGCGGCTGGTGTCGAAGCCGCGCTCGGCGCACCAGGCCGGCAGTTCCTCGCGTACCATCCGCTGCGGGTCGTCCGCACCGGAGCGCCGCCAGGAGAGCCGGCCGCCGGTCGCCCCGGCGAGTGCGAACGGCGGAGCGCCCCGGCGCACCGCGTCGGTGAGGAACCGGGCGAGCCCGAAGCGCGCGTAGTCGCGCGGGGTGGACGATGCGCCGTGCAGCACCAGGCAGACCGGCAGCCCTCGCCCGTCGCCGTGCCCGGCCGGGACGGCCGTCCAGAAGTCGACGGCACGACCCCGGGCCGCCGACTGCCGCCGGAGCAGCCGTTCGTCGCCGGCCGGAGCGTCGGGCAGCGCCGGTGTCGGCCCCGGGCGTGGACGGGTCAGCTCCCGCGCCGTCGCGCCGCCGGCCACGGCCAGCGCCGCTGTGGCGGCCCCGGCCAGGAGCAGCCGTCGCCGCGTCGGTCCCGCCACCACCGACACAGTCTGTCAGCCCCGGGCCCGGCCCGCCGCCCCACCGGACGCGGGACCACCCCGCGTGCGAGGGAACAGTCTGCGAGGCTCCGGCGGGGCGGGGCGGGCTCCCTCAGCCGTCGCGCTTGGTGGTCCAGCGGAAGGTGGTGAGGCAGAGCACCAGGCCGATCACGCACCACAGGGCGAGGACGATGGCGACCCGGCCCAGCTCGAAGGAGCCGCTCGGCTCCTGGACGCCGAAGCTCTCCGGCAGGAAGACCGACCGCAGCCCCTGGCACATCCACTTCAGCGGGAAGAGGGCCGCCACCTGCTGCATCCAGCTCGGCAGGTTGGTGAAGACGAAGAAGACCCCGGAGGTGAACTGGAGCACCAGGGCGATGGGGGTGACCACGGCGGAGCCGCTGCGCGCCGTGCGGGCCAGCGAGGAGATCGCGATGCCGCACAGGGTGCATGCGGTGACCCCGAGGAGGGAGACCCAGCCGAAGGTGAACCACTTGCCGGCCGTGGCGGGCAGCTTCAGGTCGAACATGGCGACCGAGACGGCGAGCAGCAGGGCGGTCTCGGCGACGCTGATCGCCACCACCATGAGCACCTTGCCGGCGAACCACACCCACTTCGGCATCGGGGTGCCCCGGTAGCGCTTGAGCACCCCCCGGTCCCGCTCGATCGGGATCCAGATGCCGAGGTTCTGGAAGCTCCCCGTCATCAGGCCGGTGGCGATCATGCCGGTGATGAAGTACTGCGTGTAGCTGACGCCCGGGGCGATCTCGTCGTTGAAGATGGCCGCGAAGATCAGGATCATGATGATCGGGAAGCCCATCGTGAACACGACGGACTCCCGGCTGCGCATGAACTGGGTGATCTCCAGCCGGCCCTGGCGCAGGGCGAGCGCGCCCGCCCCGAGCCGGCGGGCCGGTGCGGCGGGGTCGACCGGGGCCGCCGGCCTGGTGGTGGTGGTCATCAGTGTCCGATCATCCTCAGGTAGACGTCTTCCAGGGTCGGCCGGGTCACCGTGAGCCCGGGAATCTCGCCACCGAAGCGCGCGGCCAGCTCCGCCACCAGGGCCGTCGGCGTCGCGCTCTCCGCGGTCTCCACGACCCCCTCGGGGGTACGCCAGGAGACCGTCACCAGGGCCTCCTGCCGGTTGCCGAGCCGGTTCGGCGGGGCCACCTCGACCAGCCGGCCGGCGGCGATCACCCCGACCCGGTCGGCCAGCGCCTCGGCCTCGTCCAGGTAGTGGGTGGTGAGCACGATGGTGGTGCCGGCGGCGGCCAGGTCCCGGATCAGCTCCCAGAACTCGCGCCGGGCCTCCGGGTCGAAGCCGGTGGTCGGCTCGTCAAGGAACAGCAGCTCGGGGCGGCCGATGATGCCGAGCGCGACGTCGAGGCGGCGCTTCTGCCCGCCGGAGAGGGTGTGCGTGCGGGCCTTCGCCTTGGCACCCAGGCCGACCCGCTCGATGACCTTCGCCGGGTCGTCGGCGTCGGGGTAGAAGCCGGAGAAGTGCGTGACCAACTCGGCGACGGTCAGTTCGTCGAACTCGCCGGTTCCCTGGAGCACGATGCCGACCCGGGACCGCCAGTCGCGGGCGGGGTGTCGTGGGGTGCGCGAGGAGCGAGCTTGCGAGCCCCGCAGTCGCGACCCGAAGGCGAGCCCGGGGTCGCTGCCCAGCACGGAGACCTCGCCGGCGTCGCGCTGCCGGTAGCCCTCCAGGATCTCCACCGTGGTGGTCTTGCCCGCGCCGTTCGGCCCGAGCAGGGCGAACACCTCGCCGCGGCGGACCGCGAGATCCACGCCCGCTACCGCGACGTTGTCGCCGTACGCCTTGCGCAGCCCCCGGACGGAGATTGCGAGCTCGTCATCCATGCCGTCCAGTGTGCGTCGTGCGGGCCGGTCGACGGCGTCCGGGGTGCCGGCCGTCCCGCATGTTCCGGTGCTGTCCGCTGTTGATGATGAACAGCTCAGCCCGCCTGGCGTCCCATAGAGCTGTGCGGTTTTTCACCCACCCAAGTGACTTAACGGTAACTTAGACTCCCGCCATGGACGAGAAGGCTCCCCCCGGCCGGCTTCCCGAGCGCGAGCGTCCGTGGGTGATGCGCACCTACGCCGGGCACTCCTCGGCCACCGCGAGCAACGCGCTCTTCCGCCGCAACCTGGCGAAGGGACAGACCGGTTTGTCGATCGCCTTCGACCTGCCCACCCAGACCGGGTACGACCCGGACCACGAGCTGGCCGTCGGCGAGGTCGGCCGGGTCGGCGTGCCGGTGGCCCACCTCGGCGACATGCGGGCCCTCTTCGACGGCATCCCGCTCGCCGAGATGAACACGTCCATGACCATCAACGCGCCGGCGATGTGGCTGCTCGCACTCTACGGCGCCGTCGGCGCGGAGCAGGGCGCCGAGCTGGCCCGCTGCGCCGGGACCACGCAGAACGACATCATCAAGGAGTACCTGTCCCGGGGGACGTACATCTTCCCGCCGGCCGCGTCGCTGCGGCTGACCGCCGACGTCATCGCGTACACGCTGCGGGAGATGCCCCGGTGGAACCCGGTGAACATCTGTTCGTACCACCTCCAGGAGGCCGGCGCGACGCCGGTGCAGGAGGTCGGCTTCGCCCTGGCCACCGCCGTCGCCGTGCTCGACGCGGTGCGCGACGCCGGCCAGGTGCCGGCCGGGCGGATGGGCGACGTGGTCGCCCGGATCTCGTTCTTCGTCAACTCCGGGGTGCGCTTCGTCGAGGAGATCGCCAAGATGCGCGCGTTCGGCGCGCTCTGGGACGAGATCACCCGCGAGCGGTACGGCGTCACCGACCCGAAGCAGCGCCGGTTCCGGTACGGGGTGCAGGTCAACTCGCTCGGCCTGACCGAGGCGCAGCCGGAGAACAACATCCAGCGGATCGTGCTGGAGATGCTCGGCGTCACCCTGTCCCGGGACGCCCGCGCCCGGGCGGTGCAGCTCCCGGCCTGGAACGAGGCGCTCGGCCTGCCCCGGCCGTGGGACCAGCAGTGGTCGCTGCGCATGCAGCAGGTCCTCGCGTACGAGTCGGACCTGCTCGAGTACCCGGACCTGTTCGCCGGTTCGCACGTGATGACCGCGCTGGTCGACGGGATCGTCACCGGGGCCCGGGCCGAGCTGGACAAGGTGCTGGAGATGGGCGGCGTGGTGGCGGCCGTCGAGACCGGGTACCTCAAGAGCGCGCTGGTCGGCTCGCTGGCCGAACGCCGCCGCCGGCTGGAGGTCGGCACCGACGTGGTGGTCGGCGTCAACCGGTTCACCGAGACCGAGTCGTCGCCGCTGACCGCGTCCGGCGCCGAGGCGATCGAGCAGGTCGACCCGGCGGTCGAGGCGGCGGCCGTGGCCTCCGTACGCGAGTGGCGGTCCGGCCGGGACGACGCGGCGGTCGACGCGGCGCTCGACCGGCTGCGCGCGGACGCCGTGACCACCGCGAACCTGATGCCGGCGACCCTGGCGTGCGTGCGGGCCGGGGTGACCACCGGTGAGTGGGCCGGCGCGCTGCGCCAGGTCTTCGGCGAGTACCGGGCGCCGACCGGGCTGGCCGGCGCGCCGATCGGGGTGAGCGGCGACAGCGGCCTGGCCGCCGTCCGGGAGCGGGTCGCCACCACTGCCCGTGAGCTGGGCGCTGGCCGGCTGCGGCTGCTGGTCGGCAAGCCCGGCCTGGACGGGCACTCCAACGGCGCCGAGCAGATCGCGGTACGTGCCCGCGACGCCGGCTTCGAGGTGATCTATCAGGGCATCCGGCTGACCGCCGGGCAGATCGTCGCCGCCGCAGTGGAGGAGGACGTCGACCTGGTCGGCCTGTCCGTGCTCTCCGGCTCACACCTGGACGCCGTGCCGGCGGTGCTGGACGGCCTGCGCGCCGCCGGCCGGGGCGACCTGCCGGTCGTGGTCGGCGGCATCATCCCGCCCGGCGACGCCGAGGCGTTGCGCGCCGCCGGGGTGGCCCGGGTGTTCACGCCGAGGGACTTCGCGCTCACCGGCATCATCGACGACCTCGTCACCGTGGTCCGCGCCGCCAACGGCCTGTGAGAAGGGTTCCCGGTCGTGTGTCAGCGGCCGTCGTACGTCATGCAGTCGGCCATGTCGTTGTCGGGGCCGACCCGGATCGCCGGAGCGCGGCACTCCAACTGGGCGTTGTGACGGCAGTCCGACCGCTGACACGCGCCCACCTGGGCGATCAGCGTCTCGATGCCGCCGCGGACCGGCATCTCGACGAAGGTGTGGCAGTGGGCGTGGTCCGCGCTGCCGATCGTGATGGCGAACGCGTGGCAGTCGCCGGTGTGGTTGTAGGCGCAGGCCGCGACCACGCATTCCTCGACGCGGGGCATCTCCATCGCCGTAGTCATGACGACCTCCTCGGGGTTCTCATCGACTCCTCTCCGACATTAGGCTTTTGTCGCGTTTGATGTTGATGACTGGTCAGCCCGGCCACCCGGCCGGGTGGGTGCCATCCGGCCGTCGAGCGCCATGTCGATCGGCGCAGCCACCCCGATCGGCCCGGCCGTGGTCAACCGGCGGGGCCGGGTGGCGTCGCCGCCAGCACCTCGGAGAGCGGAGCCGGGGTGAGCCCCCGGGCGGCCAGTCCGGCCAGGATGCGCGGCAGCGCCTCGTCCGTCATCGGGGCGTTCGCCTCGGTGACGTGCAGGACGACGACGGAGCCGGGGCGCACCCGGGACAGCACCGCGTCGACGATCGGCCGCCAGGACCGCGCGAACGGGTCGCCGCTGACCACGTCACCGTCCACCACCGTGACGCCCAGCGGCGCCAGCTCGGTCAGGGCCGTGCGATCGTGGCAGAGCCCGGGGAAGCGGAAGTACCTGGTCTGCCGCCCGCCGTACGGGGCGATCAGGTCGAAGGTCCGGGCCACGTCGGCCGCCATCCGCTGCCGGGGAATCGTCGGCAGGTGGTAGCAGTCCGCGGTGAAGGCGAGATGGCCGTACGTGTGGTTGGCCAGCTCGAAGCGCGGGTTGGCGGCCAGGCGACGGGTGACGTCGGGATACTCCTCGACCCACTTGCCGGTCAGGAAGAAGGTGGCCGGCACCCCTTCCCGCTCCAGCAGGTCGACGATTGCCAGATTCGCGTACGACCGGACCGCGCCGCTGCGTAGTTGGTACCGCATCGCGTCGGTCATGTCCGCGTCGAACGTGAGCGCCACCTTGTCGCCGGTGCGTGGCCCGTGGTCCACCACCGGCGGCCGTCGCCCGGCCCGGCTCGCGCCCGGCACCGTCGCCGTCCCCGGGTCTGGCCTGCCGCTCGGCACGGGTGACGGTGCCGACGGTGCCGGCTGTCCGGTCGGCTTCGCCGAGTCCCCGGACGGGGCGGCACGCGGGCTGCCGGAGCCGGTTACGGCGGGCGAGGGCGCCGGTGCCCAGACGATGGCGGCGTGACCGGTTTCGCGTACGGGGGTCGGCGCGGCCAGCAGCGCGGCGACACCGGTCAGGGCGGCGAGCGTCGCCACCAGGGGGACGCGGGAGTTCTTCACAGGCACCGGCAGATGATCTCAACGGTGCACCCCCACCCGCTGACCCCCATCCACCCCTGACCGATTCCGTCAGGCCCCGCGGGGCGATCACGAGGTTTGTGCCGGATGGGGCCCCGACTCCGACGCAAACCCCTTGATCACCTCGCGCCCGGGGGTGGGCGGGGCCGGAGTGAGGTTTGGGGTGGTTCGGGGGTGTGACCGGGGGCATCCGGCCGGTGGAACATGGGCCGGCCCGGGGTCGTTACACATGGCAGACGATCGAGTAGCGCACCCCGCTGCCGAGCCGCCCGAACCCCCGTGGAATGCGGGCCGGCCCCCGGTCGTTACACATGGACCCGCCGCCACCAGCACCCCCCTGCGGGCGCGGTGAGCCGCGACTTCCCCCCTGATTCTTGATCTGTTGGGCGCCTCGACGTGGTGCTCACACCCCCCGCCCCTCCCCGGGCGGGCGCGTGTGTCGACCCCCGATTGGAGACACCCCCATGAACACGATCATCCGTAAGAGCGTTCTCGGCATCGCCGGTCTCGCCTTCGCCGGCGGCGTGTTCGCCGGCCCCGCCACCGCCCACACCACCACCCCCACCGCATCCACCCCGACCACCGCCGTCGCCGTACAGGCCGACAAGCCGGCAGCCGACAAGGCCAAACTGATCCCCCACGGCGTGCAGGGCGAACAGTCCCGCATCACGCTCGACGACGAGCAGACCGCCAACGCGAAGGCCATCATCGCCGCCACGAAGAAGGCCGGCATGAACGAACGGGCCGCCGTCATCTCCATCGGCACGTCCCTACAGGAGTCGAAGCTGGAGAACCTGGGCCACCTGGGCGACCGCAACGACCACGACTCGCAGGGCCTGTTCCAACAGCGCCCCACCTCCGGCTGGGGCACCCCCGAACAGATCACCGACCCCGAATACTCGACCCTGGCGTTCCTGAAGGGCCTCAAGCAGGTCGACGGGTGGCAGGACATGCCCCTGACCGAGGCTGCCCAGACCGTGCAGGTGTCCGCCTACCCCGACGCGTACGCCCAGTGGGAACAGCAGGCCGCCGACCTCGTCACCGAACACTGGAACAGCTGACCCCCGCACCACCGAACAGCCAACCGGCCGGGCCCCCGACAAGGGGGCCCGGCCAGCGGTGTCTGCGGGAACGAGGTCCAGGGCGCGTGAGGTGGGCGGGTGATCAGACGCGGAAGCCGGCGGCGCGGGCGGCCTGGCGCTCGCGGCGGCGGCCCTTGCGGCGGCGAAGGAACCAGAAGAGGAAGAGGACGAAGCCGACCAGGAAGGCCAGCACCAGCACCGGCAGGATGATCGCGACCAGGGACATCACGATGCTGGTGGCGTCTTCGGCGGTGCTCGCGACCGGGGCCCCCACACCGGCGGTGGTCGCGTTGATCACCGGGCGGGCGGCGGACTTGAGCAGGTGCACGCCGAGGGCGATGAGCACGCCGGTCACCACCGGCACCCACTGGCTGGACGAGAAGAAGTGGCCGGGATCGCTGACCGTGACCGTCTCGGAGCTGGAACCGGCACCGAAGGCCAGCCCGCCGGCGGTCGGCCGCACCACCGTCTGCACGACGTCGTTGACGTGGTCGACGACCGGCACCTTGTCGGCGACGACCTCGACGGTGAGCAGCACCGCGAGGATCACCATGACCCAGCCGTTGCCGAGCCACTGCCAGCCGCTGGGAAGGTCGATCAGATCGGTGTAGCGGGCCAGCAATCCCATGGTGAGCAGGGGTATGTAGGCGTTCAGGCCCGCCGATGCGGCGAGCCCGGTACCAGTGAGCACTTCGAACACCGTCTCAGCATGGCACCGCGCCGCCAGTGCCGCTCGACGGCGGAGGTCGGGGTCTCCGCTACCCTCGTCGGGTGCGGCTGGTGATTGCGAAGTGCTCGGTGGACTATGTCGGACGGCTCTCGGCTCACCTGCCGCTGGCCACTCGCTTGTTGATGGTGAAGGCGGACGGGTCGGTGTCGATCCACGCCGACGACCGTGCGTACAAGCCGTTGAACTGGATGAGCCCGCCCTGCCGGCTGGAGGAGGCCCCCGGCGTGTGGCGGGTGGTGAACAAGGCCGGTGAGGAGCTGCGGATCACCCTGGAGGAGATCTTCCAGGACACCTCGTACGAGCTGGGTGTCGACCCGGGCCTGCGCAAGGACGGCGTCGAGGCGCACCTGCAGGAACTGCTGGCGGCCAACCCGACCGCCCTGGGCGACGGGTTCACCCTGGTCCGCCGGGAGTACATGACGGCGATCGGGCCGGTGGATCTGCTCTGCCGGGACGCGGCGCAGGGCGCGGTCGCCGTCGAGGTGAAGCGGCGCGGCGAGATCGACGGGGTGGAGCAGCTCACCCGCTATCTCGAACTGATGAACCGCGATCCGCTGCTCGCCCCGGTCAGCGGCGTCTTCGTCGCCCAGGAGATCAAGCCGCAGGCCCGGGTGCTGGCGACGGACCGGGGCATCCGCTGTGTGGTGGTCAACTACGACAAGCTGCGCGGTATCGAGCGCGACGAGCTGACCCTGTTCTGACCGCCCCCGACCGGCCGCCGGCCCGCCCCGGTCAGCCGCCGAGCGTGCGGCTGGCGCGGCTGGTCAGCGGCGGCGACCGTACATCAGCTTGGTGACCTTGATCAGGCGGGCGACGTCGGCCGGGGTGCGCTCGAAGGTCATCGCCGGCAGCAGCGACCGGGCCCGGCGTCGGGTGACCGCCTTGGCCCGGCCGAACTCGCGCAGCCCGTCCTCGCCGTGGATCCGGCCGAAGCCGGAGTCGCCGACCCCGCCGAACGGCAGGGTGGACATCCCGGCGAAGGTCAGGGTGGAGTTCACCGCGGCCATCCCGGAGCGCAGCCGCCGGGCGATGGCCACCGCCCGCCGCCGGCCGAACACCGAACCACCCAGGCCGTACGGGAGGGCGTTGGCGCGGGCTACCGCCTCGTCGGCGTCGCGGACCCGGTTGATGGTCAGCGTCGGGCCGAAGGTCTCCTCGCGGACGGCGGCGGAGTCCTCCGGCACCTGCACCAGCACGGTCGGGTGCACGTACGGCGGCCGTACGGCGTCCGCGCCGCCGAGCACGGCCTGACCGCCCCGGGCCAGCGCGTCGTCGATGTGCCGGCGGATCACGTCGAGCTGGGCGGGCATGGTGATCGGGCCGATGTCGGCCCCCTCGGCGCCGACGGTCAGCCGGCCGGCCCTCTCCACCACCTTGCCGACGAAGGCGTCGAAGACGGGCTCCACCGCGTACACCCGCTCGATGCCGATGCAGGTCTGGCCGGCGTTGGTGAGCGCGCCCCAGACGCACGCCTCGGCTGCGGCGTCCAGGTCGGCGTCGCTGTCGACGATCATGGCGTCCTTGCCGCCGGCCTCCAGCAGCACCGGGGTCAGCGACTCGGCGCAGGCCGCCATCACCTTCTTGGCGGTGGCCGTCGAGCCGGTGAAGGCCAGCTTGTCGACCCCGGAACGGCACAGCGCCGCCCCGACGTCGCCGAGGCCGTGCACCACGGTGAACACCGGATGCTCCGGCACCACCTCGGCGAAGGCGTCGGCCAGCCACTGGCCGACGGCCGGGGTGTACTCGCTGGGCTTGAGGACGACGGCGTTGCCGGCGGCGAGCGCGTACGCCGTGGAGCCGATCGGCGTGAAGACCGGGTAGTTCCACGGGCCGATCACCCCGACCACCCCGTACGGCACGTATTCCAGGTGGGCGGAGAACTCGGCGAGGATGAGCCGGGAGCGCACCCGGCGCGGCCCGAGCACGCGGCCGGCGTTGCGGGCGGCCCAGTCGATGTGCTCGATCGCGGTGAGCACCTCGACGATGGCGTCGGGAACGGGCTTGCCGCCCTCGGCGTGCACCAGCTCAGCCAGCTCCTCGATCCGCCGGGCCAGCACGCCGCGCCAGCGCAGCAGCCGCTCCCGGCGGCCGGTGAAGCCGAGCCCGGCCCACCAGGCCGCCGCCTCCCGGGCCCGGTCCACCGCCGCCGGGACATCGGCCGCTGCCGCGGCAGGCAGCCGTCCCACCTCCGCGCCGGTGGCGGGGCTGGTCGACACCAGCCGCCCGTCCTCGATGACCGGGGCACCCGGGACACGCACAGCCGTCATGGCGGAAGTCTAGACCCGGAAGCTACCCGCTGGTAGGTCTCCGGTGGCCCGGAGAACCAGGTGCCGAACAGCCGGGTGCCGGCGGTCCGGGAGGCCGGCGTCGTGCCACCCGGAAGCCGCCCCCGGACGGCCCCGAGGGCCGGTGGCGTCGACGGCGCCGAAACCCGACTGGCGGGACGGGCCGGATGGCTCTGGCGGGAGCCGAACCGGCTAACCGGAGATGACCGGGCGGGGTCGCGGAGATGACCGGCCGGTGGTGGGGACGGCTATCACGTGATGGCACGCTGACGCCGGGACACCGGGAGCTGGAGGCTGACCGTCCATGAGGGATCTTCCGGAACTGATGCCGCTGCTGACCGTGGCGGGCGGACCGATGCGTGGGGCGAGCTTCCGGCTCCGCACGGAGCCGCAGGTGATCGGTCGCGCGTCGACGGTGGACATCGCCGTCGACGACCCGCACCTGAGCCGTCGGCACGCCAGCGTGCGGTTGGCCGTCGGCGGGGTGACGCTGGTGGACCTGGGATCCACCAACGGCACCTGGCTCAACGACCGGCGGATCGACGGGCCGGAGCAGCTCTCCGACGGGGACGTGATCCGGCTGGGCCGTACCGAGCTGCGCTTCTTCGACCCGGGTCTGGCCCGGACCGACCCCGTCGGGCTGCGGCTGGGCCCTGCTCTCCGGAGCCGTGACCGTCGCCCCACCCTCCCGTTGCCGCTCGCCGCCCCGCCCGCCGCCCGCACCTGAGGCCGCCGACCTCGACGGCGCCGGCCGCGCCCACCTCGTGAAATACCCCACCGTGACTCGACAACTGAGCGTCACATGGCAGACTCGCGCGCATAACCCTAGCGACCGTTCAGCGGTCTCGTGGAGCACTGGGAGGCCGGTCGTGGCGCGCGAGTTCACCAGCGTGGGTGTCGTGGGGCTGGGCACCATGGGCGCGGGGATCGTCGAGGTCTTCGCGCGCAACGGCGTCGATGTCGTCGCGGTCGAGATCTCCGACGGCGCCCTGGAGCGCGGCCGGGCCAACCTCACCGGATCGACCGACCGGGCGGTCGCCCGGGGCAAGCTCGCCGAGGCCGACCGGGACGCCCTGCTCTCCCGGGTGGACTTCCGGGTGGGCCTGGACGCGCTGCACTCGGTGGACCTGGTGATCGAGGCCGTCCCCGAGCACCTCGACCTGAAGCAGCGGCTCTTCGCGGAGCTGGACCGGATCTGCCGGCCCGAGGCGATCCTGGCGACCAACACCTCCTCGCTGTCGGTCACCGAGATATCGGTCGCCACCGGGCGGCCGAACCAGGTCATCGGCATCCACTTCTTCAACCCCGCCCCGGTCATGAAGCTGGTCGAGGTGGTCCGCACGGTGGTCACCTCCGCCGAGGTGGTCGCCGACGTGGAGGCCCTCTGCGCCCGGCTCGGCAAGGTCGACGTCACCATCAACGACCGGGCCGGCTTCATCGCCAACGCGCTGCTGTTCGGCTACCTCAACCACGCCGTGGCGATGCACGAGGCGCACTACGCCACCCGCGAGGACATCGACGCCGCCATGAAGCTCGGCTGCGGCCTGCCGATGGGCCCCCTCGCCCTGATGGACCTGATCGGCCTCGACACCGCCTACGAGATCCTGGACACCATGTACCGGCGGGGCGGGCGGGACCGCCGGCACGCGCCGGCGCCGCTGCTCAAGCAGATGGTCACCGCCGGGCTGCTCGGCCGGAAGTCCGGCCGGGGCTTCTACACCTACGAGCGGCCGGGCTCGCCGAAGGTCGTACCGGACGAGCGGACCCCGGCGACGGCGGGACCGGCGCTGGCCGACGGCGCGCGGGCCATCGCAAAGGTCGGGGTGGTCGGTTCCGGGACGATGGCCACCGGGATCATCGAGGTCTTCGCGAAGGCCGGCTACGAGGTCGTCTCGGTGACCCGGGGCGCGGAGAAGTCCGCGAAGGTCTGCGAGGCGGTCAAGACCTCCCTGAACAAGGGCGTGGTGCGGGGCAAGCTCAGCGAGCCCGACCGGGACGCCGCCCTCGGCCGGGTCACCTGGTCGGCGACCCTGGACCACCTCGCGGACGTCGACCTCGTCGTCGAGGCCGTGATCGAGGAACTGAGCGTCAAGAAGGCCCTTTTCGCCAGCCTCGACGAGATCTGCAAGCCGGGCGTCGTGCTCGCCACGACCACCTCCTCGCTGCCGGTGATCGACGTCGCGATGGCCACCCACCGGCCGGCCGACGTGGTGGGGCTGCACTTCTTCAACCCGGCGCCGGTCATGCCGCTGGTGGAGATCGTGCGGACCATCCGCACCTCCGAGGAGACCACCGCCACGGCCCGCGCGGTCTGCGCGGCGCTGGGCAAGACCGGCGTGGTCTGCGCCGACCGGTCCGGCTTCGTCGTCAACGCGCTGCTCTTCCCGTACCTGAACGACGCGGTGAAGATGCTGGAGGCCAGCTACTCCACCGCCGACGACATCGACCACGCGATGAAGCTCGGCTGCGGCTACCCGATGGGCCCGTTCGAGCTGCTCGACGTGGTCGGCCTCGACGTCTCGCTGGCCATCCAGCGCGAGCTGTACCTGGAACTGCGCGAGCCCGGCTTCGCCCCGGCCCCGCTGCTGGAGCACCTGGTCACCGCCGGCTACCTGGGCCGCAAGACCGGGCGCGGATTCCGCGACCACACCCGCCGCTGAGCGGGTGACCGCCGGGCGGCCGTCGCCCCGGAGTGCGCCGAGGGGCCTCGCCGGGGCCCGGCTCGCCGACGACCTCACCAGGCCCGAGGCCTGGAACTGACCGTACGCTTGGTGACTGTGAGCCCCCGTCGCAACCGCCCCCGCCGGGACGAACACGTCCACCTCGACGCCGACCAGGCCCGACACGGCGTGCCCACCGTGCAGCAGTGGCGCGACGGCGACTGGCAGGTGCGCGGAATCAGCGGCGGGGCGTCGGCCAAGACGTACCGCTGCCCGGGCTGCGACCAGGAGATCCGACCGGGGGTGGCGCACGTGGTGGCCTGGCCGGCGGACGACCGGGGCGACCTGACCGACCGCAGGCACTGGCACAGCGGCTGCTGGCGGGCGCGGGACCGGCGCGGCCCGGGGGTCCAGCGCGGCCGGGGCGCCCCCCGGTACGGCTGAGCGATCTGGATCACCCCGTTTCCGCCCCGCCGGGCGCCGACGGCGGCGGCGCGGGAGACTGGGACGGTGAGCACACCGATCCGCGCGTCGTCGATCCTGCCCGGGCACCGCGAGGACATCGAGCTGCACACCGCAGACGGTCTGCGGCTCGTCGGCGAACTGGCCCGGCCGGTGGACCGGGAGCCGGTCGGCACGCTGGTCTGCCTGCACCCGCTACCCACCCACGGCGGGATGATGGACAGCCACGTGTTCCGCAAGGCGGCCTGGCGGCTGCCGGCGCTGGCCGACCTGGCCGTGCTCCGGTTCAACACCCGGGGGACCAGCAGCCTGCGCGGCACCAGCGAGGGCGCGTTCGACAACGCGGCCGGCGAGCGCTTCGACGTGGCCGCCGCCATCGAGTACGCCGAGTTCGCCGAGCTGCCGAACATTTGGCTGGTCGGCTGGTCGTTCGGCACCGACCTGGCGCTGAAGTACGGCTGCGACCCTGCGGTGGCCGGGGCGATCCTGCTCTCCCCGCCGCTGCGCTTCTCCGCCCCCGACGACCTCACCCACTGGGCCGAGAGCGGCAAGCCGCTGACCGCCCTGGTGCCCGAGTTCGACGACTACCTGCGCCCCGACGAGGCCCGCGAGCGCTTCGCGGCGGTGCCGCAGGCCGAGCTGGTCGGGGTGCCCGGCGCGAAGCACCTGTGGGTCGGCGACGCCGAGACCGTGCTCGACGAGATCGTCCGCCGGGTCAACCCGGCCGCCCCGCTGCCCCTGCCGCGCACCTGGGACGGCCCGATCCAGACCGGCGACGTCAGCGCGTACGCCGACCGGACGGTCGCGTCCTTCGCCGACACCCCGGTCCCCGGCCCGCGCGCGGACTGACCCGGCCGCGCCGGAGCCGGGCGACCTGCCGGCCCCCCGGGGTGCCCGGTGTTCGGGGCGTCCGTCAGCGGGCGTCCTGGCGGGGGAGGACCACCTCGCGCAGGATCAACTGGAGGGCGGCCACCAGCGGGATCGCGACCAGCGCGCCGACCACGCCCAGCAGGGACACCCCGAGCAGCGCCCCGAGCAGGGCGGCGACCTCGTTGACCTCCACCGATCGGCGCATGATCTTCGGGTAGATCAGGTAGTTCTCCACCTGCTGGTACAGCACGAAGAACACGACGCAGGCGATCCCGACGGGCAGGCTGGTGGCGAAGCCGACCAGGCTCACCACCACCGCACCCAGCGTCGCGCCGATCTGCGGGATCAGGTCGGTCACCGCGATCACCACCGCCAGCGCGAACGGGTACGGCAGCCCGACGATCAGCGCGAACACGAAGGTGGTCACGCCGGCCAGCACGGCGATGCTCAGCGCGCCGACCATGTACGCGCCAACCTTGGCGAGGATCTCGTCGCCGATCAGCTGTACCCGACGGCGACGCGAGCGGGGCACCAGCGAGTACCCGACGCGGCGTAGCCGGTCGAACCAGGCGAGGAAGTAGATCGTCAGCACCAGCACGGTGAGCGCCCGGAAGAGGGTGCCGGCGATCAGCTGCGCGCCGCCGAGCACCCCGCCCAGCGCGCGGCCGATGGTGTTGGCGTTCGCCGCCGCCTGGACCTTCTTCATCACGTCGAACCGCACGACGAAGTCGTTCACGGCCTCGTTGCGGCGCAGCTCCTCCACGTAGTTGGGGAGTTGCTCGATGAACTGGCCGGACTGGGTGACCACGGGCGGCACCAGCGCCACCAGGCCGCCGACGATCAGCAGCAGCAGGGTCAGCGCCACCGTCGCCACCGCCAGGCCGTTCGGCAGTCCCCACGAGCGCAGCCGGACGACCGCCGGGTTGAGCCCCACGGCCAGGAACAGCGCGATGACCACCAGCACGAGGATGCCGGCCGAGTTGCGCACGCCGAGGAACACGGCGTACGCCAGCAGCACGCCGAGCGCACCGGTGAAGCCGACCAGGAAGCTGTTGCGACGCAACGGACGCCCCGGCGGCCCGAACCGGCCGGAGCCGGTGGCGACCCCGCCGGGCACCTCGAAGTCACTCGCGTCAACGTCACTCGCGTCGGAGCCACTCGCGTCGACGTCGTCGGTCGGGGCGTCGCCCGCCGGCTTCCGGCCGCCCCGCCTGTCGGCCGGGGTGTTGCGTGGCGGGCGGTCGTCGGCCGGGGCCGCTGCGGTCGTCTCGTCGTCCGGTGGGTTACCGCCTACCGGCGCGTCCTGCGTCACCGGGCCTCCTCCGCACGCTCCGGTGCCTCGACCGGAGACCCTCTCCCGGGCACGCGGGCTCCTGCCCCTGCCCGGCAGAGGGTAGTGCCCGATGACTCCAGGGCCAACCCCCGCTCACCAGGCCCCGCAGGCCCGGTCGCCGGAGCCACCGGTGGGCCCGTTCACTCGGCCTCGATGGTCACCTTGCTCGGCTTGGCGCTGCGTTCGTCGGTGGTCGGCTTGGTCGGCCGCTTGCCGTTTTCGCCGGTGCTGGTGATCTTCGTGGGGGTGGGCTTCCGGCCCCCCTCGCCGGGCACCGCGGCCACCGTGGGCTCGCCGTCGACCCCCGCGCTGGCCGCCCCGCCGTCCACGGTGGTGACCGGCTCGGCCACCGGCCGGGCCCTGACCGGCCCGGCGTCGTCGGCCGGCGTGGCCTTCGCCGCCCCCGCGTCGGCGGTCGCCTTGACGGCCCCACCGCCGGCGGGGACCGGGCCGGGCGTGGCCTTGGCGGCCGGACCGGGGCCGCCGGCGGCCATCGCCGGGGCGGTGCCGTTGTGGGCCGCCGCCGGCTTTTTGCCGTCGCCGGTCCTGCCCGGCCCCGCGCCGTCCAGGCTCGGCGTGACCAGGGTCGGGACGGTGGCGTCGCCCGACAGCCGCGCGCCGGCCAACTGGTGGCGCAGGTCGAGCATCTGCTGCTGGAGCTCGTCGGACTCCTGCCGGGACTGCCAGGTCTCCTGCCGCAGGTCGGCGAGCTGCTGCTGGGCCTGGGCGATCTCAAGCATCACCTGGGCCAGCTGCTGGCGGCCCGAGGCCACCTCCTGCTGGGTGGCCGCGAGGTGCTGTTGAGTGGTGGCCAGGTGCTGCTGGGTGGTGGCCGCGTACTCCTCGAACTGGCGGCGGGAGGCGGCCACGTGCTCGTCGGCCTTGCGGCGCTTGTCGGTCGAGTCGGTTTCGGCCCGGCCCAGCAGGGCGGCGGCTTCCTCCTCGGCCTGCCGGCGCATCGTCAGGGCGTCCTGCTCGGCGGCGCGCCGGATCTCGGCGGCACCGCCCTCGATCTCCGCGCGCCGGGCGGTGTACTGCTGCTCCAGCTCGGTCTGCCGGTTGGCGTGCTGCTCGTCGAGCTCGTCCCGGCGCTTGGCGTACTCCTGTTCGGCGCTCGCCTTACGCCCGGCCAGCTCGCGGTCGGCCACCTCCCGCCGGTCGTTGACCTCCTTCTCCACCCCGGCCCGCCAGGCGCCCAGCTCCTGCTGGGTCTGGGCGCGCGACTGCTGCACGTAAGCCTCGGTCTCGGTGCGCATCCGCTGCACGTACGCCTCGGTTTCCGCACGCTGGTGCCGGGTGGCCTCGGCTGCCTGGGCGGTGAGCCGCTCGGCCTCCTGCCGGGCCCGGTCGCGGTTGCCCTTCGCCGCCGCCTCGGCGTCGTCGGTGATCCGCTTGGCCTCCTGCAATGCCTTCGCGTGGGTGGCCCGGCCGGCCTCAGTGGCGGAATCGGTGAGCCGCCTGGCCTCCTGCTGGGCCTTGGCGTGCACCTCCTTGGCCGCCTCGCGGAGCTGGGTGGCCTCCTGCTGGGCCTTGGCCAGGGCCTCCTTGGCCGCCTCGCGGAGCTTGGTCGCCTCCTGCTGGGCCCGGGTGTGGATCTCCTTGGCGGCGTCCCGGAGCTGGGTGGCCTCCTGCTGGGCCTTCGCGAGGGCCTCCTGGGCGACCCGGCCGAGCCGGGTGGACTCCTCCTTGGCGGCCCTGAGCGTGGCGTCCGCCTCGGCGCGGCGGCCGGCGCTGTGCCGCTCCTCCTCGGCCCGCCGGGCGGCGAGGGCGATCTCGAAGTCCTTGAGCGCCTGGGCGGCCTGCTCCTTGGCCTCGGCGACGATGTGCTCGGCGGAGGCCCGCCGGGCCTCGATCTCCTCGTTCGCGGCGGCCAGGATGTCGTCGGCCTGCTCCTCGGCGAGGCCGAGGATCTGTTCGACCCGGGGGCCGAGGTGCCGGAACGAGGCCCGGTCCACCACCCCTACCTGCTTGCGCACCTGGGCGAGGTCGCGTTGCAGCACCTCGACCTGCCCGGCCAGCTTGTGGATCTGTGTGTACGCCTGTTCCCGCTCGGCCGCCAGGGTCGCGATCTCGTGCTCCGCACGAGCGACGTACCGGTCCACCTGTCGTTTCTCGTACCCCCGCAGGGCGGACTCGAAGCTGGGCTCCGTGGTCACATCCCCGCCGAGGGCGAACAGTTCCTCGCCGCGCGACATGCCCCCATCCTCACACGCATCAGGCTCGGCTGGGGCGATACGGGCGGCCCGGATGGGAGGTACTTCACAAACGCCACCGACAGCGGTGTCAAGGGTTGGGAAACGCATACGGCGCGGGGTTGAACCGGTCACCCGGTGTCACCCCGCGCCGTGTGATGCCCCGGCCGTACGGTCGGTCAGCCGGCGGGCTCCGCAGTCACCCGCTCGTCCTTGGTGTCCACCTTGGCGGCCGCCGGGGTGGCCTGCGCCGGCGCCGACGGAATGCCCGGCACGATGCCGGCGAGGCCGGAGAGCATCTGCCCGAGCTGCGAGGTGACGGCGTCCTTCTGGCGGGTGAGGTCATCGACCTCGCGGCGGGCGGCCTGGGTGGTCAGGTCGGCCTCGGTGCGGGCCTCGGTGAGCAGCCGCTTCGCCTCGGACTTCGCCTCGTTGAGGGTCTTCTCCGAGAGCGACTTGGCCTTCTCGACCGTCTCGTTGGCGGTGCGCTCGGACTCGACCCGGCGGGCCTCGGCGCGCTGCTCGATTTCCTTGGCCCGCTCCTGGGCGGCCCGGGCCCGCTGCTCGGCCTCGCCGACCAGTTTCTGGGTCTGGGCGACCTGGGCGGCGTGCCGCTCGGACTCCTCGCGCTCGGACTTCTCGCGCCGCTCGGCGAGCTGGAGCTCCAGGGCCTGCAGATCCTTGTCGCGCTTGTCGCGGGCGTCGGTGAGCAGCTTGGTCGCCTCGGCGCGCTTCTCCTCGGCCTCCCGCGCCGCCTTCGCCCGCTGCTGGGTGATCTCCCGCTCGGCGGTGGCGCGCAGGGTGGCGACCTCCCGCTCGACGGTCGACTTCAGCTCGGCGACCTCGTGCGCGGTGACGGTGCGCAGCTGCTTGGTCTCCCGCTCGGCGTCGGCGCGCAGGGTGTCCGCCTCCCGGCGGGCCTGCACGCGGACCTCGGCGGCCTCCCGCTCGGCGGCGGTGCGGGCGCTGCCGGCCTCGCGCTCGGCGGTGGCCTTCATCGCGGCAGCCTCGGCGCGAGCCTTGTCGGTGATCTCGCGGGCCTCCAGGCGGGCCGCGGAGAGGATCCCCTCGGACTCGCGCTTGGCCTCGTTGCGGTGGTCGTTGGCCTGCTCCTCGGCCAGCCGCAGGATCTGCTCGACGCGGGTGCCCAGGCCGGAGAGGGTCGGCCGGCTGTTCTCCTCGAGCTGCTTGTTGGTCTCGGTGAGCTTCTGCTCCAGCGCGCTCTGACGCTGCTCGGCCTGGCGGAGCCGACGCTGGGCGTCGTTCATCCGCTGCTCGGCCTCGGCGCGGGCCTGCTCGGACTGGGTCAGCGCGGCGGTGAGTCGACCGATGAAGTCATCGACCTGCCCAACGTTGTATCCGCGCAGGCCAACGGTGAAATCTGGCTGCGAGTTCGCGTTATCGAAGAACGCAAGAGGGGAGGACTGCTGCTGGGGCATTGGGACATACTCGCAGACGCCCCGGGGTGTTTCGCAAGAGCGGTGCAGGGCTTTCGTGTCCTCTTTACATGGTCAACTGGCCGCTGTCACCCGGCCCGTGTCGACGGCGATCTTGGCAGCTCCCGGCCGGGTCGGGCGGCCGGCCGGCCGGGTGGGCAAAGGGCCGCGCGAACACTCCACGACCCTTTGTCGACTCGTGGCGTTATCACGCGAAAGGAGGGCCGATGACCCCTGTCGAAAGGCAATGCGCGACCACCGCAATGGCCGGCCGGGCATCCCCCGGACGGCCCGGGTGCCGTGCGGCGTCCGGACGGCTCAGCGATCGCGAAACCGGTTGATCGCGTCCTCGTGCCGGGAACGCAGCTCCGGGTCCCGCACGCCGAGGCCGTCGGTCGGGGCGAGGCAGCGCACCCCCACCTTGCCCTGGTGCTGGTTGCGGTGTACCTCGTACGCGGCCCGGCCGGCCTGCTCCAGCGGGTACGTCCTCGACACCGTCGGATGGATCTGGCCGAGCGCCACGAGCCGGTTGGCCTGCCAGGCCTCGTGGTAGTTGGCGAAGTGGCTGCCGACGATCCGCTTCAGGTGCATCCAGAGGTAGCGGTTGTCGAACTGGTGCTGGTAGCCGCTGGTCGAGGCGCAGGTGACGACGGTGCCGCCGCGCTTGGCGACGTAGACGCTCGCGCCGAAGGTCTCCCGCCCCGGGTGCTCGAAGACGATGTCCGGGTCCTCGCCGCCGGTCAGCCCCCGGATCCGTTCGCCGAAGCGCCGCCACTCGTCCGGGTTCTGGGTGTGCTCGTCGGACCAGAACCGGAACCCCTCCGCCGCCCGGTCGATCACCAACTCGGCGCCCATCCGCCGGCACAGCTCGGCTTTGTCCGGGGAGGACACCACGCAGATCGGGATCGCGCCGCCGTTGAGCGCCAGCTGGGTGGCGTACCCGCCGAGGCCGCCGGAGGCGCCCCAGATCAGCACGACGTCGCCCTGCTTCATGTTCGCCCCGTGGTGCGAGACGAGCTGCCGGTACGCGGTGGAGTTGACCAGCCCGGGGCTGGCCGCCTCCTCCCAGGTCAGGTGGCGGGGCTTCGGCATGAGCTGGTTGGCCTTGACCACGGCCAGCTCGGCCAGGCCGCCGAAGTTGGTCTCGAAGCCCCAGATCCGTTGCTGCGGGTCGAGCATGGTGTCGTCGTGTCCGGCGGCGTCCTCCAGCTCCACCGACAGGCAGTGCGCCACCACCTCGTCGCCGGCGGCCCACTTCGTCACCCCGGGCCCGGTGCGCAGCACCACGCCCGCCGCGTCCGACCCCACCACGTGGTACGGCAGGTCGTGCCGGGCGGTCAGCGCGGAGATCCGGCCGTACCGCTCAAGGAACTTGAAGGTGGACAGCGGCTCGAAGATGCTGGTCCAGACGGTGTTGTAGTTGATTGCGCTGGCCATCACCGCGACCAGCGCCTCGCCGGGCGCCAGCTCGGGGGTCGGCACCTCCTGGACGTGCAGGGACTCGCGCGGGTCCTTGTCCTGGGTGGCCAGCCCCTCGAACATCCGGGCCTGGTCGGCGCGCACCACCACGCCCCGGTAGCTCTTCGGCACGGGAAGGTCGGCGAGGCCGGCGAGCTGTCGCCCGGATTCGTCGGAGCCCTCCACCGCCATGATCGCTTCGAGGATGTCCTGCACGGTGACCTCCCGTTCGTCCGCACCCGCGTCGGGGCCCGGCGGATCCGCTTGGTGGCCGTCGCTTCGGCCCGGGTGCTGCCGTCGGCACCGGTGCGTACCGACCGCGATGTCGGCATCCGACCCCGGCAACGGCCGCTCCTGTCGGAGCAGGACGTTACTGAACGGTAGTTAGGGCGGGAAGGGTCTGTGAAAAACTGCATCGGCCGATGTGTGGAGGTGTCCGCTGGGCTGCTCAACCGCGCACCGTCGCGCTCGCCGACCGAGGGCGGGCCCGGTGCCGGAGGGGCCGGCGGGGAGTGGGCAGGGCCCCTGCCGCGCCCCCGGCCGGCGATCAGATCAGTGCTCGGCGGGCTCGACCAGCTCGACGAGGACGCCCCCGGCGTCCTTCGGGTGCACGAAGTTGATCCGGGAGCCGGCGGTGCCCCGGCGGGGGGTCTCGAAGAGCAGCCGCATCCCGCGTTCCCGCAGCGCCGCGCAGGCCGCGTCGATGTCGGCCACGGTGTACGCCACCTGCTGCACCCCCGGGCCGTTGCGGCCGAGGAACTTCGCGATGGTCGACTCCGGGGTCAGTGGGGCGAGCAGTTGCACGCAGCCGCCCTCGGCGCTCGGGCCGACGGCCAGCATCGCCTCGCGGACGCCCTGCTCGGTGTTGGTCTCGGTGTGCACGCAGCGCATGCCGAAGGTCCGCTGGTAGAAGTCGATCGCGGCGTCCAGGTCGGCGACGGCGATCCCGACGTGGTCGATGCGGCGCAGGCCGATGTCTGTGACAAAGTCAGCAGTGGGCTCGGCGGGGGAGTTCTCAGCCATAGCGCTAGTCTGACCGAACACCCGGGTAACCAAACAATCGTTAAGGTGTACGGCTCGGCATCCCCCTCGGAGGCGGCAAGTGGCTTCGGTGATCGTCAGCGGCGCGCGGACCCCGATGGGTCGCCTGCTCGGCAACCTCAAGGACCTCCCGGCGACGAAGCTCGGCGGTGTCGCGATCAAGGCCGCGCTGGAGCGCGCCGGGGTCGCCCCCGAGCAGGTGCAGTACGTGATCATGGGCCAGGTGCTCCAGGCCGGCGCGGGCCAGATCCCGGCCCGGCAGGCAGCCGTCGAGGCGGGCATCCCGATGTCGGTGCCGGCACTGAACATCAACAAGGTCTGCCTCTCCGGCCTGGACGCGATCGCCCTGGCCGACCAGCTCATCCGGGCCGGCGAGTTCGACATCGTGGTGGCCGGCGGCATGGAGTCGATGACCAACGCCCCGCACCTGATGCTCGGCCAGCGCGCCGGCTACAAGTACGGCGACGTGACGATCAAGGACCACATGGCGCTCGACGGGCTCACCGACGCCTGGGACTGCTGTTCGATGGGTGAGTCCACCGAGCGGCACGGCGCGAAGCACGGCATCACCCGCGAGGAGCAGGACGCGTTCGCCGCGGCCAGTCACCAGCGGGCCGCCGCCGCGCAGAAGAACGGCCACTTCGCCGAGGAGATCACCCCAGTGATCATCCCGCAGCGCAAGGGCGACCCGCTGGTGATCGGCGAGGACGAGGGCATCCGGCCGGACACCACCGTCGAGTCGCTGGCCAAGCTGCGTCCCGCGTTCGCCAAGGACGGCACGATCACCGCCGGCAGCTCCTCGCCGATCTCCGACGGGGCCGCAGCCGTGGTGGTGATGAGCAAGGCCAAGGCCCAGGAGCTGGGGCTGACCTGGCTGGCCGAGATCGGCGCGCACGGCAACGTCGCCGGCCCGGACAACTCGCTGCACTCGCAGCCGTCCAACGCGATCAGCCACGCCCTGAAGAAGGGCGGCCTGGGTATTTCCGACCTCGACCTCGTCGAGATCAACGAGGCGTTCGCCGCCGTCGGCGTCCAGTCCGCCCGCGACCTGGGGATCAGCCCGGACAAGGTGAACGTCAACGGCGGCGCCATCGCGCTCGGCCACCCGATCGGCATGTCCGGCGCCCGGCTGGTGCTCAGTCTCGCGCTGGAGCTGAAGCGGCGTGGCGGCGGCACCGGCGCGGCGGCGCTGTGCGGCGGCGGCGGCCAGGGCGACGCGCTGATCATCCACGTCCCCAGCCCCGGCGAGGCAGGGTGAGCGCGAGGAGTGAGCGGGGTGTGCGAGCCCCGCAGTCGCGAACGAAGGCGGCACGGTGAGCGGAGCGGTCGAGCAGGCCCAGGCCGCCGGTGTGCCGTCGGTGCGCCGCAGCCGGGACGTGCCGATGCTGGTGGAACGGGCCCGCGCCGGTGACCCCCGGGCGGTGGCCCGGCTGATCACGCTGGTCGAGTCAGGCGACGAGGCGCTGCCCCAGGTGGCGGCGGCTCTCGCCCCGTACGCCGGTCAGGCCCAGGTGGTCGGGCTGACCGGGTCTCCCGGGGTGGGCAAGTCGACCACCACCAACGAGCTGGTCCGCGCGCTGCGGGCGCGGGGGCACCGGGTCGGGGTGCTCGCCATCGATCCGTCCAGCCCGTTCACCGGCGGGGCGATCCTCGGCGACCGGGTGCGGATGCAGGACCACGCCACCGACCCGGGCGTCTACATCCGGTCGATGTCCAGCCGGGGCCACCTCGGTGGGCTGTCGGCGGCCACCCCGCAGGCGGTCCGGGTGCTGGAGGGCGCCGGCTGCGACGTGGTGCTGGTGGAGACCGTCGGCGTCGGGCAGGCCGAGGTGGAGGTCGCCTCGCTGGCCGACACCACGCTGGTGCTGCTCGCCCCCGGCATGGGCGACGCCATCCAGGCGGTCAAGGCCGGCATCCTGGAGATCGCCGACGTCTTCGTGGTCAATAAGGCCGACCGGGACGGGGTCGACGCCACCGTCCGAGACATCCAGGGCATGATCGCCCTGGGCGAGCGGGGGCCCGGCGAGTGGCGGCCGCAGGTGGTCCGGGCGATCGCCTCGCGCGGCGAGGGGATCGACGACATCGCCGCGGCGATCGACAAGCACCGCGACTGGCTGGAGCGCCACGACGAGCTGCGCCGCCGTCGGGAGACGCGGGCCGCCGCCGAGATCGAGGCGATCGCGCTGGGCGTGCTGCGCGCCCGGATCGGCTCGCTGCGCGACGGTACGGAGCTGCCGACGCTCGCCGCGAAGGTGGCCGAGGGGGCCCTCGACCCGTACGCCGCGGCCGACGAACTGCTGGCCCAGCTCCGCTCCTGAGATGTCCACTGCGGACCCCCACGAACTAGTACGCTCGCACCGCTCCACGGCACCGTGGGGCGGTGCGAGCGTACTGGGGGAGAGCATGGGCGACGAGGCGACGCAGGAGCTGTCGGTGACGCCGGACGCGGTGGCGGGCGGGACCACCCAGATCTCCGACGAGGTGGTGGAGAAGATCGCGGTGGCCGCCGCGCGGTCGGTTCCCGGGGTGTCGGAGCTGGGCGGCGACGTGGCCCGGTTCTTCAACGCGGTGCTCGACAAGGTCGGGCTGGACCAGGTGGGCGACGCCCGGCGCGGCTGCTCGGCGCACGTCACGAACGGCGCGGCGGTGATCAACCTGGTCATCGTGATCGACGCCGGCCGGCCGGTTCCGCAGGTGACCGACGGGGTGCGGGCTGCGGTCACCCAGGCCGTCGAGGCGTACGGGCTGCGGGTCGACGAGATCAACATCCGGGTCGACGACGTGGCCCTGGGCGAGCCGGCCGGCCCTGCGGCCTGAGCCGGGTTACCAGCCGGTACCGAACTCCTTAGCGATCGTTCAGGCATGGGTTCTACACTCGGTCTTCTGACGAGGACCCGAGGAGGAGCCCCGCGCATGGACGCCGACGAGATCGCTGCCGGACGGGCACGCTGGCAGGCCCGCTACGACGCCGCACGCAAGCGGGACGCCGACTTCACCACGCTCTCCGGGATGACCGTCGACCCGGTCTACGGCCCGCCGGAGGGTGTCACGTACCCGGGCTTCGAGCGGATCGGCTGGCCGGGCGAGTTCCCGTACACCCGGGGGTTGTACCCGACCGGCTACCGGGGGCGCACCTGGACGATCCGGCAGTTCGCCGGCTTCGGCAACGCCCGGCAGACCAACGAGCGCTACAAGATGATCCTCGGCGCGGGCGGCGGCGGCCTGTCCGTCGCGTTCGACATGCCGACGCTGATGGGCCGCGACTCCGACGACCCGCAGGCGCTCGGCGAGGTCGGGCACTGCGGCGTCGCCATCGACACCGCCACCGACATGGAGGCGCTCTTCGACGGCATCGACCTGGCCGGCGTCACCACGTCGATGACCATCTCGGGCCCGGCGGTGCCGGTGTTCTGCATGTACCTGGTGGCCGCCGAGCGGCAGGGCGCCGACGTGTCCGCCCTGGACGGCACGCTGCAGACGGACATCTTCAAGGAGTACATCGCGCAGAAGGAGTGGCTGTTCGACCCGGAGCCGCACCTGCGCCTGATCGGCGACCTGATGGAGTACTGCGCCCGCGAGATCCCCCGGTACAAGCCGCTGTCGGTCTCCGGGTACCACATCCGCGAGGCCGGCTCGACCGCCGCGCAGGAGTTGGCGTACACCCTCGCCGACGGGTTCGGCTACGTCGAGCTGGGGCTGTCGCGCGGGCTGGACGTCAACGTCTTCGCCCCCGGGCTGAGCTTCTTCTTCGACTCGCACGTCGACTTCTTCGAGGAGATCGCCAAGTTCCGCGCCGCCCGCCGGATCTGGGCGCGTTGGCTGCGCGACGTGTACGGCGCGACCAGTGAGAAGGCGCTGTGGCTGCGGTTCCACACCCAGACCGCCGGGGTGTCGCTGACCGCCCAGCAGCCGGTCAACAACGTCGTCCGCACCGCCGTGGAGGCGCTCGCCGCAGTGCTCGGCGGGACGAACTCGCTGCACACCAACGCCCTCGACGAGACCCTGGCCCTGCCGACCGACGAGTCCGCCGAGATCGCCCTGCGTACCCAGCAGGTGCTGATGGAGGAGATCGGGGTGACCAACGTGGCCGACCCGCTCGGCGGCTCCTGGTACGTCGAGGCGCTCACCGACCGGATCGAGGCCGAGGCGGAGGAGATCTTCGCCCGGATCCGGCAGCTCGGCGGCGAGGGGCCGCACCAGATCGGCCCGATGACCTCCGGCATCCTGCGTGGCATCGAGGACGGCTGGTTCACCGGCCACATCGCCGAGTCGGCCTTCGTCTACCAGCAGGCTCTGGAGAAGGGCGACAAGCGGATCGTGGGGGTCAACTGCCACACCGGCACGGTCGCCAAGGACCTGGAGATCCTGCGCATCTCGCACGAGGTGGAGGTGGAGCAGCGCCGGATGCTGGCCGAGCGCAAGACCGCCCGGGACGACGCGGCGGTCTCCGCCGCAGTGACCCGGATGGTCGAGGTGAGCCGCACAGGGGAGAACATGATCCCGGCGATGCTCGACGCCGTGCGCGTCGAGGCCACCCTCGGCGAGATCTGCGACGCGCTGCGCGCCGAATGGGGCGTCTACCGCGAACCGGCACGCTTCTGACCGGGTGTCGCCGCACCCCTCGACGGGGTGCGGCGACACGGCCGGTGACCAGCCGCGAGAGTCACATTTGTCGCCGTCGCGGTTGATCGGAGTTGGGCGGCGGCCGTGCGAGACTAGGTAACCATGAGCGACCCACGGATCACCTCGTCGATCTTCACCCGCGGCGCGGTCGACCTCAGCGCACTGCGCGGCACCGCACCGGCCCCCACCCGTTCCAGCACACCGGCCCAGGCCGGCCCGCCCTCCGGTCTGCCGGGTGGCGTCGCCACCGGCGGCGGGGCCGCCGTGATCGACGTGACAGAGGCCACCCTCCAGTCCGAGGTGCTCGAACGGTCCGTGGACCTGCCCGTCGTGGTCTTCTTCGGCGCGGCCGGTTACCCGGAGAGCGACCAGTTCGCGCCGGTGCTGGAGCGGCTGGCGGCCGAGGGCGGCGGCGCGTGGGTGCTGGCCCGGGTCGACGTCCAGGACAATCCCCGCATCGCCCAGATGTTCCAGGTCCAGGGGATCCCCACCGTCTACGCGGTCGTCGGCGGGCGGCCGGTCGACGCGTTCTCCGGGGTGGTCCCCGAGGCCCAGCTGCGCCAGTGGATCGGCGCGGTGCTCAAGGCCGGCGGGGCCACCGTCGCCGAGCCGGAGGACCCGCGCCTCGACGAGGCCGACGATGCCCTGATGGGCGGCGACCTGGACGCCGCCGAGCAGGCGTACCGGAAGATCCTCGCCGAGTCGCCGGGGGACGCTGCGGCCGAGGCCGGCCTGGCCCAGGTCGGGCTGGCCCGCCGGGTCGCCGGGGCGGACCCGGGCGTGGCGCTCGCCGCCGCCCAGGCCAACCCCGACGACGTCGAGGCCCAGCTCCTCGCCGCCGACGTCGAGGTGCTCAGCGGCATGGCGGACCAGGCCTACCAGCGCCTGGTCGGTCTGGTCCGGCGCAGCGCCGGCGAAGACCGGGAGAAGGCACGCCAGCACCTGGTCGGCCTGTTCACCGTCGCCGGGCCGGACGATCCCGCCGTCGCCTCCGCCCGCCGGGCCCTGGCCAGCGCCCTGTTCTGAGTTCCGCCGTACGCCAGCGCGGGCCGGCGTTCGCCGGCCCGCCCGACCCACGAGGACGGGAGCCCATATGCGCCGAATCGCCGTCCTCGATGCGCCGTCCAACCTCGGGCTACGCCCGCCCACCCCCACCGCCGTCCCCGGCTGCGGCAAGGCCCCCGGCGCGCTGCGCGACCAGGGACTGCTGGCCCGGCTGCGGGCCCGCGATGCTGGCTGTCTGACCGCGCCCCGGTACGACCCGGGCGACTGGCGTCCCGGCGACGGCGTCTGCCACGCCCCGGAGATCGCCGCGTACTCGGCCGCGCTGGCCGACCGGATCGGCTCGATCATCGACCGGGGGGAGTTCCCGCTAGTGCTCGGCGGGGACTGCTCGATCCTGCTCGGCTCGGCGCTGGCCATGCACCGGCTCGGCGAGGCGGTCGGCGGGCGGATCGGGCTCATCTTCGTCGACGGCCACTCCGACTTCCGGCACCCCGGCAACGCCTCCTACGTCGGGGCCGCGGCGGGGGAGGACCTGGCCCTGGTCACCGGGCGCGGGCAGGCCGACCTGGCGGCCATCGAGGGGCGCCGGCCGTACTTCCGGGACATCGACGTGGTGGTGCTCGGCATCCGGGCGCAGGACGAGTACCGCCTCGACCTCCAGGCCGCCGGGATCACCACCCGGCCGGTGCCGGCGCTGCGCGCCGAGGGTGCGGCCCGCACCGCCCAGTGGGCGCACGAGGAGCTGGCCGACTGCGCCGGGTACTGGGTGCACGTCGACGTGGACGTGCTCGACCCGGCGGTGATGCCGGCGGTGGACGCCCCGGACGCGGGCGGGATCGCCTTCGCCGAGCTGGAGATCCTGCTCGCCGGGCTGGTGGACACCCCGCACTGCCTCGGCGTCGAGCTGACCGTCTTCGACCCCGACTACGACCAGGACGGGGCGTACGCCGCCGAGATCGTCAACACGGTGGTGGCCGGGCTGGCCCCGGTCACCGCCCCGAGCGCGGTGTCGCCCCGGCTGCTCCCGGCGGCCCCCGGCCGGCGCCCTCCCCCGGCCGGTCGCCCAGCCGTCTCTGCGGCCCTCCCCGCTGATGCGCCGCACCGGGGCGCGGCAGGGGAGCCGGTCGATGTCACCGCCCCCGCCGATGCCGCCCTTCCCACCGCCCCCGCCGTCTCCGTCCTCCCCGCCCTGCCCGCCGCCCCCGCCCTCCCGGCCGCCCCCGCCCTCCCCGACGACGTCGACGGCGCCGCGAGCGGGCCGGAGGAGCCGGAGGAGCCGGACAGGCCGGCGGATCTGGGCGGCCCGACCGAGGGTGGCCCGGGCCCGGTCCTGGAACCCGTCGGGCCCCCCGCCTCGGCCGGCCCGGGCCTGTTGCGCCGTGTTCCCGCACCGTCTCCGGGCGCTGGCCGCCCCGGCACGGGCGACGACACGTCGCATTCCGCAGCTGGGATCGCCTGACACGTCGGTCCGCCGCAGCCCGTCTGCCGCGTTCGGTCTGCTGCGGTCGGTCTGCCGCGTCGGCTTGCCGCGTCTGCTGCGGTCCGTCCGTTGCCGCCTGCTGATCTGTTCGGTGCTGACCCACCGGTCCGTCGAGGCGTTACCTTGGGGCGTGGCCGGGTCGCCGGTTGCCGGGTCGCCGGCCGCCGGGTCGTGAGGCGGCCGGCGGCATCCGCATAGTGCCTTTGGAGCTGCCCCGTCTGTGCGCCCACCTGGACGCCGGAGTCGCCTGCCCGCAGAGCTGGGGGTGGTGTCGTCCGGGGGCCGCAAGGGCGGGTGATGAGCGAGCGCCCGTAGAGGTGTTCAGGGCGAGAAGGTGCCCTGTCTGTGCGGGCAGCTCCAAAGGCGCTCCGGCGCAGGCCCGTGCCGGCAACGCCGAGACCCCGCAGCATGTCGAGGGCGATGTTGCAGCTGCAAAGGCACTCAGGCACAGGCCCGTGCTGGGAACCGCCCGGCGTAAGCCCGGTCGGCGAGCACCGTCCCCACGGGCCGGTGGCCGGGTGCGCCGCCGGTGGCCCGGTGGGGGCGGTGGAGCTGGTGGGGCGGTGGAGCTGGTGGGGCGGTGGACAGGCGGACAGGCGGACAGGCGGTAAGGCGGTAAGGCGGGGGGTCAGCGGTCAGGAGGCGGCGAGGGCGCGCAGGAAGCGTTCGCTGACCGGCACCGCGCTGGCCGTGCTGGACCCGCCCCGCTCCACGAAGACCGCGAACGCCACGTCGCCCTGCCAGCCGACGAACCAGGCGTGGGTGTGCGCGGGGTTGTCGTCGTACTCGGCGGTGCCGGTCTTGCCGTGCACCGGGCCGCCGGGGACGTCCTTGAGCGCGCCGGCGGTGCCGGCGGTGACGACCTCGCGCATCATGGTCCGCAGCGGCTGCACCGACTCCGGCTTCAGCTCCGGCCCGGCGGGCGCGGCCTTGGCCGGGGCCGGGTCGAGGACCAGTTTCGGCTGCTCCCAGCGGCCCCGGGCGACGGCGGCGGTGGCGGCGGCCATGGCCAGCGGGCTGACAACGGTGGTGCCCTGCCCGAACGAGGCGGCGGCCTGTTCGGCCGGGGAGCCGTTCGCGGAGACCTTGCCGGTGAACGCGTCGACGCCCAGGTCCCACCCGGCCTCCAGGCCGAGCGCCCGTCCGGTCTGGGCGAGGCCGTCCGCGCCCAGCTTCGGGGCGAGCGCGGCGAAAGCGGTGTTGCAGGACTTCGCGAAGTCGGTGCGGAACGGCACCGAGCCGAGGGCGAAGCTGTCGGAGTTCTTGAACGACCGGCCGTCCACGGTGAACGTCTTCGGGCAGGCGACCGGGCCGTCCAAAGTGACCGCGCCCCGGTCCAGCAGGCCGAGGGCGCTGACCATCTTGAACGTCGAGCCGGGCGGCACCTGGGCGGTGAAGGCCAGGTTCTCCCCGGCGGCCCCCGGCCCGTTCGCGGCGGCCAGCACCGCGCCGTCGCTGATCCGCACCGCCACCAGGGCGGCGCGGCGCTTCTCCCCGCGCAGCGCGGTGTCGGCGGCGTTCTGGGTGGCCACGTCGAGGGTGGTCTTCACCGCCTGGCCGGCCTTCGGCTCCTCGCGGAACAGCGTCGTGCCGGTCGGCGCGACGGTGCCGTCCGGCTCCGTCCGCTCGCTGATCACGGTGAGCCCGGGCACGCCGCGCAGCCGTTCGTCGTACCGCCCCTGGAGGCCGCCGTGGCCGACCAGGTCGCCCCGCCGGTACCGGTCGGGGTGGGCGGCCAGGTCGTCGGCCTGGGCCTGGTCGACCGAGCCGAGCAGCGCCCGGGCGAACTCGCGGGTGGGGGCGAGGTCGAGCTTCTCGGCCCGGAACTTGGTGCCGGGCAGGTCGTAGACCCGCGAGCGGATCTGCCGGTACGCCTCGTCGCGCAGCGTCACGACCTCGACGAACGCGCCCGGGTCGGCCTCGGCGAGGCGTTTGGGCAGGTCGGCGAGGTCGACCGGCGGGGTGAGCGCCGGCCGGATCGCCCGGAACGCGGCGTCGAGCTTCCGGGAGACCGCCTTCACGTCGGTGACCTCGCTCGGTTGCAGCCCGACCCGGACCACCGGGCGGGGCGCCACGACCGGCGCGCCCGCACTGTCGAGCACCCCGGACCGGGGCGCGACGTCCCGGCGCACCGCGAGCCGGTCGCCCGTGGTGAGCTGCTCGTGCACCACCTGCGGCTCCCAGATCACCTGCCACTGGTCGTCGTCGCCCCGGGTGAGCCGTACCTGCCGGTCGTACCCCCAGCGGGTGCCGGACGGGGGCAGGGTCCACTCCACCCGGATGCCGGCGGTCGCGATGTTTGCGTCGATCTTCGGGTCCCCGGCGCGGCGCAGCGCCGGTGGGGTGGCCGCCAGCTCTCCGGAGAGCTCCCGGATCTCCCGCGTCACGTCGACGGCGGGCACCTTCCTCCCGGTCGGGTCGACGAAGCCGACCGCCTGGAGGTCGCCCTTGCCCCAACCGGACAGGAAGGCGTCCACGGCGCGTTCCGGACCGTCCTCGGCGGAGCAGCCGGTCAGCGCGGCGGCGGCCAGCGCGGTGGCCGTGAGCGCCGCGACCAGCCGGCGGGAGCGCGATCGGCGGAGCCCACCAAGGGGGTACGACAGGCGCATGGGGCCGTCCCTTCCGAATCTCGGGCTTCCGCCACGGTAGTACGGCCCCGCCGGTCGCGGTGCCCCGCCCGGCCCGCCACGTGCGCAAAGAGGGCTCGCGAAGGTGTGATGAACATCCCGACCGGGGTACTCCCCAGCCGGCTGACCGCATATCTGCAACGGGTGAAAGGACAGAGTCCCGAACCGGAAGTCCGGCCGGTGGTCCGCCGACGAAGGCACGGAGCGGCAGGGCCTAGGCTGGGCGGCAGAGTGACCCACAATGCGGTGGGTCGAGGGGAGTGGCACCGATGGACCGGCGTCCGGCGATCAAACCGGGACCCGACCTCCGGCAGGATGACACCGGCCGGGACGACTTCGATTCGGCGACCGACGGGGACGGCTTCGGCCGGCTCGACACGGGAGCGACCGGGATGACCGGTTCGAGTATCGACACCATCTATGATCTCGGGCTGCCGGCGGATGCGCTGGCCGACGACGTGGAGGACGCCGAGCTCGACGAGCCGGTGCCGAACGTGGAGCGCCTGGTCGCCCAGGCGGTCGTGCTCGCCGGCGACGACCACGACGCGGCGACACTGGTCGGGCGCTTCTGGCGGTTCGCCCCGGACGAGGAACTGATTGGGTTCACGGCCGAGGAGATGCTCGACGCCGCTCGGGCGCACTGGGACCTGGCGCAGCAGCGGGTGCCGGGCGAGCTGAAGCTGCGCATCCACGAACCGGACGCCGACCAGCACCACACGGTGATCGAGATCGTCACCGACGACATGCCGTTCCTGGTCGACTCGGTGACCGCCCTGCTCAACGCCCACCACCTCGACGTGCATCTGCTGGTGCACCCGCTGGTGGTGGTGCGCCGGGAGCCGCTGGGCCGGTTGACCGAGGTAGCCGCGGACGTGGAGCCCGACGACGCGATCGACGGGGACCTGGTCGAGAGCTGGATGCGGATCGAGATCGACCCGGTCCGCGACGCCGGCGAGCGGGAAAAGCTGCGCCGCGAGCTGCAACGGGTGCTGACCGACGTGCGGGAGGCGGTCGAGGACTGGCCGAAGATGCGCCAGCGCGCCCTGGCCCTGGCCGACGAGCTGGCCGCCGCCCGTACCGCCGACAACCGCCCGCCGGTGCCGGAGAAGGACATCACCGACTCGGTGGAGCTGCTGCGCTGGCTGGCCCACGACCACTTCACCTTCCTCGGCTACCGCGAGTACCGGCTGGTGGACGCCCCCGGCGGTGAGGGCTCGGCGGTGGAGGCGGTGCTCGGCACCGGCCTGGGCATCCTGCGCTCGGACTCCCCGGAGGTGCGGGCACTGTCCTCGATGACGTCCGAGGCGCACGAGAGGGCGCTGGAGAAGCGCCTGCTGATCATCACCAAGGCGAACTCCCGGGCCACCGTGCACCGCTCGGCGTACCTGGACTACATCGGCTTCAAGATCTTCGACGAGGCCGGTCAGGTGATCGGCGAGCGGCGCTTCCTCGGGCTGTTCTCCACGGCGGCGTACCGGACCAGCGTCCGGGAGCTGCCGGTGGTCCGCCGCAAGGTGGCCGAGGTGCTGGACCGCTCCGGCCTGAGCCGACGCAGCCACTCGGGCAAGGACCTGCTCCAGATCCTGGAGACGTACCCGCGTGACGAGTTGTTCCAGATCAAGACCGAGGATCTGTACCACGCGGTGATCGGCGTGCTGCGGATGGCCGGCCGCCGGCAGCTGCGGGTCTTCCTGCGGCGGGACGCGTACGGGCGGTTCATCTCCTGCCTGATCTACCTGCCCCGGGACCGGTTCACCACGCAGAACCGGCTGCGCATGCAGGACATCCTGCTGCGCGAGCTGAACGGCGTCGGGGTGGACTACACCACCCGGGTCACCGAGTCGATGCTGGCCCGGGTGCACTTCATCGTCCGCACCGATCCGACCCGGCCACCGGGGGACATCGACGCGGACCTGCTCGCCGAGGAACTGGCCGACGCCACCCGGCTGTGGGACGACGACTACCGCCTCGTGCTGGAGCGCAAGCTCGGCGACGAGCAGGCCAAGCACCTGTTCAGCCGGTACGCCGACGCCTTCCCGGAGGGCTACAAGGACGGGCACACGCCGTACGAGGCGATGAAGGACCTGGCGAAGCTGGAGCTGCTGGAGGAGCCCGGCCAGCTTGAGATGCACCTGTTCCGCAAGCAGTTCGCCCCGCGCGGCAACGGCGCCGGCCGGGGTGCGGACCTGGACGAGGCGATGGACGTCCGGTTCAAGGTCTACCGGTACGGCGAGCCGATGATGCTCTCCGCGGTGCTGCCGGTGCTGCACTCCCTCGGCGTCCGGGTGGTCGACGAGCACCCGTACGAGGTGGACCGGATCGACGGCCGGGTCTACCTGTACGACTTCGGGCTGCAACTGCCCGAGGGCCACCAGGAACTGGCCGAGGTGCGCCCGCACGTGGAGAACGCCTTCGCGGCGGCGTGGCGGGGCGAGGCCGAGGTCGACGGCTTCAACGAGCTGGTGCTGCGCGGCGGGCTCACCTGGCGGCAGGTGGTGGTGCTGCGGGCGTACGCGAAGTACCTGCGACAGACCGGGACGGTCTTCTCCCAGGAGTACATGGAGCAGACCTTCATCGCGTACCCGCGGATCACCGCGCTGCTCGTGGATCTCTTCGAGACCCGCTTCGCGCCCGGGGAGCCGACCGCCGAGCAGCGCCGCGAGCGCAGCGGCGAGCTGGTGACGGAGATCGGCGCCGCGCTGGACGACGTGGTCAGCCTCGACCAGGACCGGATCCTGCGGTCGTACCTGACGCTGATCCAGGCCACCCTGCGCACGAGCTTCTACCAGAAGCCGGTCGGCGGGCGGCCGAAGGCGTACGTGGCCTTCAAGCTGGACCCGCAGGCCATCCCGGACCTGCCGGCCCCCCGGCCGAAGTTCGAGATCTTCGTCTACTCGCCCCGGTTCGAGGGCGTGCACCTTCGGTACGGGCCGGTGGCCCGGGGCGGGCTGCGCTGGTCCGACCGGCGGGAGGACTTCCGGACCGAGGTGCTCGGCCTGGTCAAGGCACAGATGGTGAAGAACGCCGTGATCGTGCCGGTGGGCGCCAAGGGCGGCTTCGTGCTCAAGCAGAAGCCGGGGGACCGGGACGAGGCGGTCGCCTGCTACCAGGAGTTCGTCGGCGCGATGCTCGACATCACCGACAACATCGCCGCCGGTGAGATCGTGCCGCCCGAAGACGTGGTCCGCCACGACGGCGACGACCCGTACCTGGTGGTGGCGGCGGACAAGGGCACCGCCACGTTCTCCGACATCGCCAACGAGATCTCGGCGGCGCACAACTTCTGGCTCGGCGATGCGTTCGCCTCCGGCGGCTCGGCCGGGTACGACCACAAGAAGATGGGCATCACCGCCCGGGGCGCCTGGGAGTCGGTGAAGCGGCACTTCCGGGAGCTGGGGCACGACACCCAGACGCAGGACTTCACCGTGGTCGGCGTCGGCGACATGTCCGGTGACGTGTTCGGCAACGGGATGCTGCTGTCCGAGCACATCCGGCTGGTGGCCGCGTTCGACCACCGGCATCTCTTCCTCGACCCGGACCCGGACGCCGCCGCCTCGTACGCCGAGCGCAAGCGGCTGTTCGACCTGCCCCGGTCGTCCTGGGAGGACTACGACCGGTCGCTGATCTCCGAGGGGGGCGGGGTGTACCCGCGCGCGGCGAAGTCGGTGCCGATCTCGCCGCAGGTCCGGGCGGTCCTCGGGCTGGACGACGACGTCAGCCAGCTCTCCCCGCAGGAACTGATGAAGGCGATCCTCACCGCGCCGGTGGACCTGTTCTGGAACGGCGGCATCGGCACGTACATCAAGGCGTCCAGTCAGACCAACGCGGAGGTGGGCGACAAGTCCAACGACGCGATCCGGGTGGACGGTAAGGCGTTGCGCTGCCGGGTGGTCGGCGAGGGCGGCAACCTCGGTTGCACCCAGCTCGGGCGGATCGAGTACGCCCGGGCGGGCGGTCGGATCTACACCGACTTCATCGACAACGCGGCCGGGGTGGACTGCTCCGACCACGAGGTGAACATCAAGATCCTGCTCAACACGGCGGTCGCGGACGAGGCGCTGACCCGGCCCGAGCGCGACGAGCTGCTGGCCGGGATGACCGAAGAGGTCGGCGAGCTGGTGCTGCGGGACAACTACGACCAGGCCCGGGCGATCAACAACTCGCAGGCCCAGGCCGCCTCGCTGCTGCCGGTGCACCGCCGGATGATCGGCGAGCTGGAGCGCTCGGGCGCGCTGGACCGGGCGCTGGAGGGGCTGCCGCCGGACGACGAGCTGGCGGTGCGCACCGAGTCCGGGCTGACCGCGCCGGAGTTCGCGGTGCTGCTGGCGTACGTGAAGATCGTGCTGGAACGGGAGATCCTCACCGAGGGGCTCGCCGACGAGGAGTGGACGACCGAGGTGCTGGTCAACTACTTCCCGACCCCGATGCGGGAGCGGTTCGCCGACCGGATGGGCCAGCACCGGCTGCGCCGGGACATCGTGACCACCGTGCTGGTGAACGAGGCGATCAACCGGGGCGGCATCTCGTTCGTGTTCCGGGTGGTCGAGGAGACCGCGGCGTCCGCGGCGGACGTGATCCGGGCGTACGTGGTGGTCCGCGAGGTGTTCGGGCTGCGCGAGCTGTGGGACGCGGTCGAGTCGCTCGACAACAAGGTCGACCCCGAGCTGCAGACCGCCGTCTACCTGGACACCCGGCGGCTGCTCGATCGGGCGGTGCGCTGGCTGGTCACCAACCGGCGCTCGCCGATCGACGTGCCGGCCGAGACCGCCCGGCTGCGCGACGGGGTGGCCCGGCTGCTGCCCGGCCTGGAGAACCTCTTCTACGGCAGCGAGCGGGAGGCCATCGCCGCGCACATCGACGAGATGACCTCCCGAGGGCTGCCGCGCGGCCTGGCCGAGCAGGCGACCCGGCTGATGTACAGCTTCGGGCTGCTCGACGTGGTGGAGACCTCGGCGAGCACCGGTCCGGACGTCGGGGAGGTGGCCTCGGTCTACTTCGTCCTGTCCGACCGGTTCCGGGTCGACTCCCTGCTGTCGAAGATCTCTCTGCTGCCGCGGGAGGACCGCTGGCAGACGCTGGCCCGGATGGCGCTGCGCTACGACCTGTACGCCGCGCTGGCCGCGCTCACCGCGGAGGTCCTCGGCTCCACCCCGAACGACCTGCCGCCGCTGGAGCGGGTGTTGCAGTGGGAGCAGTCGAACGCCACCTCGATCCACCGCGCCCAGCGGGCGATGGGGGAGTTCGACGAGTCCCGGGCGGACCTCGCCGCGCTGTCGGTGCTGCTGCGTCAGATCCGTACCCTGGTGCGGACCTCGGCGGCCTGAGCCGCCGGGGGCGCGTCGCGGCCGGTCGGTGTCCCCGACCGGCCGTGGCGCGTCCCGGGGCCGCCCGTCCCCCACTTCTCAGCCGGTCATCGTCGCGAAGACGACGACGTTGTCGAGGTAGCTGCCCGCGTTCTTGTCGAACTGCCCGCCACAGGTGACGACCCGCAGGCCGGCCCGGTCGTTCGGGCCGTACACCAGCTCGGTGGGAAAGGCCTTCTTCGGGTACGACTTCACCTCGTCGACGGTGAAGGCGGCCTGACTGCCGTCGTCCCGCGACACCGTGATGGCGTCGCCCGGCTGGAGCGCGCCGAGTGAGAAGAAGACGGCGGGACCGCCGACCTTCGCCGAGTCGACGTGCCCGACGACCACCGCGTTGCCGATCTCGCCGGGGCTCGGCCCCGGGGAGTACCAGCCCGCGCTCAGGGCCTGCTCCAGCGACGGGACCTGGACGGTGCCGTCGGGGTTGGTGCCCAGCGTCATGATCGGGGCGTCGACCCCGATCCGGGGGATGGCGATGGTGGTCGGCGTGGCCCGGCCCAGCCCGGCCGCCGGCTGCCCCTCGCCGGCCGGCCCGGTGTCGGGATCGGTGGGCTCCTGGTCGACGCCGTTCCCGCCGGGGCCGGCGGTGGCGTGGCCGTCCGCGCCGGCCTGGGCCTGGGACAGCGGCTGAGGTGGCCGGGGTGCGGACTCGGGCGTGCTGCGCATCGAGGCGCCCACCAGGCCGGCACCGACCATCGCGAGCGTGACGACGACGGCCGCGCCGACGGCACGCCACGGTCTCCCGTGGCGGCCGCCGGCCGGTGTCGCCGTCACGTCAGACGAGGGACCCATTGACCCGACGCCGCCGCATCAGCACGATGCCGCCGAGCGCCGCGGCGCCCAGCATGCCCGCCCCGGTGGTGGCCATCCCACGGTCGGTGCCGGTGGTCGCGCCGCCGTCACCGCCGTCGACGTGGCCGCGCGGGAGCACGACCAGCTCCCCCTCGCCGCAGGAGCCGTGCAGCTTGTGGCGGCCCGGCTCGGCGTCCTCGGAAACCTCGGCCTCGCCGAAGTAGACGAAGTCCTTCTTGTGCTCCCAGGACCGCTCGTCCTCGCCGCGGCCGGAGTCCTTGCCGTACTCGGAGTCGTTGCCGCGGCCCGAGTCCTTGCCGTACTCGGAGTCGTTGCCGCGCCCCGAGTCCTTGCCGTAGCCGGAGTCCTTGCCGTGGCCCGACTCCTCGTCCCGGCCCCAGCCGGAGCCCTCGTCGGACCGGCCCTTCCCGGACTCCTTGCCGTGGTCCTTCTCGGCCTTCTGGCCCTGCTCGTAGCCGCCCCAGTCCTGCTCGCCGTACGGGTCGGCGGTGCCGCCGCCCTTGCCACCCGACTCCCCGCCGGGCTTGCCGTTGTCCTTGCCGTGGTCCTCGCCCGGCTTGCCGTTGTCCTTGCCCTGCTCGTCGCCCGGCTTGCCGTGCTCCCCGTTGTCCTTGCCGTTGTCCTTGCCGTGGTCCTCGCCCGGCTTGCCGTCGTCCTTGCCCTGCTCGTCGCCCGGCTTGCCGTGCTCCCCGTTGTCCCTGCCGTCGTCCTTGCCGTGGTCCTCGCCCGGCTTGCCCCCGTCCTTGCCGTGCTGGCCGCGGTCGTCGTCGGCCGCGTGCAGCTTGACCTTGCCGGTGACCTTGGACCAGACGAAGGCATTCCGCTGCGGCTCCGAGCAGATTTCCAGGAGCTCGACCTTGTCGCCCGCCTTGACGACGTGCGGCTTGACGTAGACCTTGCCGTCGCGGGACTCGCCGTCGTGGCCATCCGCGAACGCGATCCCTGGCGTGAACACCAGCAGGGAGGCCCCCCCGAGGGCGGCACCCGCAACGACCTTCCCGAGCATCTTGTTTGCCATGACCTGCGTCACTCCATCCCTGTTCGTCCTGAGCCCGACGTCAGCCGAGCTACTCAAGACGTTAGACCGGTTCGCGAGCTATAAGAGGAAAGATTCATCTTTTGCAGTTTCCTGATCTTCGGGTGGAAGGTCCGACAAGCGCACTTCGTCGGCACTCCTCGGGCGTTGCCGACCCGGGGAAGGGTTGCTGCCCGGCTGCGCGGGGCGCACCCTTTCGGGGGACGGGGGTGTCTCGCCCCGGGCTGTCTCCAGCGGTGTCATCACGCCGCACTGCTCCGGACGTCCTGTTGGGTCCGTCGAACAAGCATCGAACCATTGCCATGGAAGCGCTCCCATGCAAGAATTTCCCTCACGCGGTACGGGGAGCCACACCGCACAAGGCAGACGTCGAGGGCACCGGTCCCACCGGACGCCGTCCGCCGCCCGCCCGGCCGCTTTCCGCGCCGGTCGCGCACCACCACCGATAAAAATCGCCCGTCCGGGTCGGGCACCCCGAAATCCCCCCGTGGCGCCGCCGATCGTCCGCGCAGGACGTCGGGCGCCGTTCCGCCGGGCCGCGAGTCCGGTCACGCCAAGGAGATCTGTGCCATGAGTATGAGGAAGAGACTGTCCGGCCACCGCCGGGCGCTCGCACTGTCCGGTGCGGGTGTCCTGGTCGCCGCCGGCCTGGTGACCCTCCCGGTCACCGCGGCCCAGGCCGCGACCCAGTGCAGCATCGACTACACCACCAACGACTGGGCCGGCGGATTCACCGCCAACGTCACCATCAAGAACCTGGGTGACGCGGTCAGCTCCTGGAACCTCGGGTTCACCTTCCCGAACAGCAGCCAGCGGGTGCAGCAGGGCTGGTCGGCCAAGTGGAGCCAGGCCGGGCAGAACGTGACCGCCGCGAACGAGTCGTACAACGGCTCGATCGCCAGTGGCGGCAGCGTGAGCATCGGCTTCAACGGCGCGTGGAGCGGCAGCAACCCGAAGCCCACCTCGTTCACCCTGAACGGCGTGGTCTGCAACGGCAGCACTCCCCCCACCACGCCGCCCCCGACCACGCCGCCCCCCACCACGCCTCCGCCGACCACGCCTCCGCCGACGACGCCCCCGCCGGGGGAGAAGGTGGACAACCCCTACCTGAACGCCAAGGGGTACGTGAACCCCGAGTGGAAGGCCAAGGCCGAGTCGGTGGCCGGCGGCAACCGGGTGTCCAACAACCCGACCGCCGTGTGGATCGACCGGATCGCCGCCATCAACGGCACGCCGGACAGCAGCTCCAACGGTGCGATGGGCGTCCGTGCCCACCTGGACGAGGCGCTGAAGCAGGGTGCCAAGTACATCCAGTTCGTGGTCTACAACCTGCCGGGCCGGGACTGTGCCGCGCTCGCCTCCAACGGTGAGCTGGGCCCGAACGACCTGCCCCGGTACAAGGCCGAGTACATCGACCCGATCGCCGCGATCCAGGGCGACGCGAAGTACGCCAGCCTGCGGATCATCAACATCATCGAGATCGACTCGCTGCCGAACCTGGTGACCAACACCTCCGGCAACCCGGGCGGCACCGTGATGTGCGACACCGTCAAGGCCAACGGCGCCTACGTCAACGGCGTCGGGTACGCCCTGGCGAAGCTGGGCGCGCTGGGCAACGTCTACAACTACATCGACGCCGCGCACCACGGCTGGATCGGCTGGGACAGCAACTTCGGCCCGACCGCCGACCAGCTCAAGGCCGCCGCCGTCGCCTCGGGCAGCACCGTGAACAACGTGCACGGCTTCATCGTCAACACGGCCAACTACTCGGCGCTTCGTGAGCCGTACGTCAAGATCACCGACAACGTGAACGGCACGTCCGTCCGGCAGTCGAAGTGGATCGACTGGAACTTCTACACCGACGAGCTCTCGTTCGCCCAGGCGTTCCGTACCAAGCTGGTCTCGGTCGGCTTCAACAGCAACATCGGCATGCTGATCGACACCTCCCGCAACGGCTGGGGCGGCACCGCCCGGCCGACGGGCCCGGGCGCACTGACCAGCGTCGACACCTACGTCAACGGTGGCCGGGTCGACCGGCGGATCCACGCCGGCAACTGGTGCAACCAGTCCGGCGCGGGCCTCGGCGAGCGTCCCAAGGCCGCTCCGGAGTCCGGCATCGACGCCTACGTCTGGGTGAAGCCCCCGGGCGAGTCGGACGGCTCCAGCAAGGAGATCCCGAACAACGAGGGCAAGGGCTTCGACCGGATGTGCGACCCGACCTACACCGGCAACGCCCGCAACGGCAACAGCATGAGCGGTGCCCTGCCGGACGCCCCGATCTCGGGCGCCTGGTTCTCGGCGCAGTTCGCCCAGCTCATGCAGAACGCCTACCCGGCGCTCTGACGCTTCACCAGGCACGCCTGCCCGCCGCTGGCGAGGAGTGAGGCACTCTCAGCGGCAGGTTCCCCGGCCCCTGGTCCGACCGTTCACCGGTCGGGCCAGGGGCCCCCGCCGGTACCGGCCCCGTGATCGCCTGCGCCTGACCGGCACGACACGCCGGAGCGGGTGCCGGTACACAGCAGACGATCACGGCAACTCAGTGCCAGCCAGCCGTCAACTGGTCACGCAGGCTCAGGGCACGGTCTTCTCCACCGCCGCCCGGCCCTGCTCGGCCAGGTCGCGGCGGGCCCGCTCGATGTTCTTCGGCGTCAGGTCCTGGCCCCGGGCGCGCACCAGGTCCTCCGGCTCCCACTCCTGCTCCGCGCCGGTGCGGATGTTGTCCCCGCCGGCCCCCGTACCCGCGCCGTGCGGGTCGCCGAGCAGGTCCTCGGTCGAGCCGGCGCCCTCCGGGACGTCCCCCGGCCCGCCGAAGGACGGAGTGTCCCGGTCGGCCCCGCCACCGGTCGCCAACTGCCGCACTGTGCTCTCGTCGTCCACCGCCGCGGCCACCTCGGGGCTCTCCTCCAGCGGTCGCCCGGCGTTCCGGTCGCGCTTCGTCATCCTGCTGCCCTCCTGTCCCCAGGTGTTGCCTGATCCCCCCGGCGTACCCCGCAGCGCCCCGGACATGCCGACGGCGCGGACCGGGGGCCCGACGGGTGGGGGAGGGGCCGTCATCCCCGTCCGTGACCATGCATTCCACTCCGACCGGCGCATCTGGATGAACGTGGTCGAGGGACCAATACCACCGACCAGATCCTCAGCAAGGCCAGCCGTCGAAAGAGCTCAGATGCACGAAGTTAAAAGGCAACCACGTACTGGATGAAACCGCGGTTCTCGGCGACCTGGTCGTACAGCCGCCGGGCCGTGTGGTTGTCCTGCTTTGTATTCCAGTACAGCCGATCACAACCCTGCTGGCGAGCCCACGCCTGGGTGGCTCCGATCAGCGCCCGGGCAACTCCCTTGCCACGCACGTCGACAGCCGTGAACAGGTCCTGCAGATAACACACGTCGGGCGACGTCGTGCTGGCGTGGACCAAGAAGTGGGCAATGCCGACCAGGCGACCGTCCAGCCGCGCCCCAAGTGCGTGCACTCGGTCACCACGCCGGAACTCCTGCCAGGAATGGTCATACCGTTCCGCGGGCCACGTGCGTCCATAGAAGGTGTGGTAGTCGCAAAACAGCTGCTCCCACACCGGACGGTCGTCTGACTGGAGCGTGGTGACGCTGATCATCGGTCCCTTCCTCATCCGGGGAACGGGGGTGTGAATCCCGTGAGCTCGTGGCGACTCCGAGCATCACCGTTCGGGACGCAGACCACCCGTGTCGCCTCGTAGGGCCAGGCGAATTCCCGACGTACGCGACGAGTTGGGGCAGCTCTTCCGGGTCGGACTTTAGCCCGTTAGATGGGTGTATGTCAATGTCATGTCGTGCTATCGACAGTCTGTTGCGTTCGTGGATAGATCCAGATTGTATGTTGTTGTCGGGCAGCCGATGACCCGAATTCCTATCCGTTAGGGGACAAGTTGAGAATTCGAAAGAAGATGGCAAGTGTCATGTCTGTCGCTGGGTTGGCCGCTGCGTTGGTGCTGACGCCATCGCCGGCGGTAGCGGGGACCATCGGGACTCAAGGGTGCCAGGGGGCTGGGGCCGAGCTTGTGTACTCGTACTACTCGCCCAGCGGCAGTAATACTGTGGCAACCTGGACGAGAAACTGCAGCAACACCTATTCCCTCAACTCTCAGGGGTACCTTCTTCATGCCGGCGGGTGGTCCGGGTACATTGAATTCTCGGGCGGGGAAGTGGACTACTTCTGCGACGGATGGAATGTGGCACTTACCCGCCAGCGGGTTGTCGAGATAACAATGGCGGCAAGCAAGATTTGGGAATGCGGCGGATAGTCTCGCGTTCATCCTTTTTCGAGGCCAGTCGGTCGTAGCACCGGCTGGCCAGCGGGTTGGATCAGCGGACCCCTTCGGGCAGGCCACCTGTGGCCCTTCCAGAAGTCCGCGACCCGGCGCAAACAGGTGATCGAGAGCTGGACGGGCGGTTCCCCGGACGCGCCGCACGCCCCGGCCGTCGTGGCCGGGGCGTGCGGCGAGGTGGCGTCGGGAGTGCGGTCAGCGGCCGAGCACGCGGTCCAGGAAGTCCCGGTAGCGGCGTACCGCGACCCGTAGCTGCTCGGTGTCGTCGCCGGTCTGCTGCCAGTCGCCCAGCTTGTTCTTCTGCTCGGCGAGCGCGGCGGCGAGCGCCTGGATGGCCTCCTCCACCAGCGACTGGGCCTGTCCGGCGGCGGCCTTCGGGTCGTCGACGAAGCGGAGCTGGACGTCGCGCCAGCGGTCCCGGAAGGCCTGAGCGGCGTCCGGCTCGAAGAGGGCGGTGGCGTCCTCGTGCACCGCGCCGGTGTTCGGCCGGGCCGTGGCCGCGCCGAGAGCTGCGTCCGGGGCGGTGGCGTCCGGGTCGATCATGCCCGGCTCGGGCCGGCCGTACCCGGCAGCGCCGGCGACCACCGCGTCCTCGCGGCTGCGGTCCGCCCCGTGGCGCTCGTCGACCCGGTCGGCCTCGGCGTCGCCCGGGTGCCGCGCGTCGTCGGGCCCGTCGGCCGTCCCGGCCGCCTTCCAGCGGTCCCGGTCGTGCAGCCGGTCCCCGGCGGTCGGGTCGGCGCGCTCGGCGTCGAACGCGTCGGTGCGTCCGGGGGCGCCGTCGCCCGGCTGGGCGGTGTCCTCGCCGCGTGGGTCGCGCTCGTCTTCCGGACGGCCGCTGGCCATGGCCGAGGCCGCCACCGCGTCGCCCACCGTGGTCGCCCCGAACGCCGTGGGCAGGGGGGCCGGCTCGTGGAACTCGGGTGCCCGGTCGGAGTCGGCGTCCCGCACGTCGTACGGGCGGGTGTCGTCCAGGTCGTCGGCCGCCCGATTGCGTTCGCCCTGCCGGTCCGTCCCGTGCTCGCCGTTCCGTTCCCCGGCCACGGCCGGGTCGTCGAAGGTGCCCCGGTCGTCGAGTACGTCCTCGGGCAGGTCGACTCGGCCGTCGGCGTCGCGGTCCCGGTGGTGGCCGGCCTCGGTGGGCCGGTCACCCGGGGGCGGGACCGGCACCGGCGCGGACCGGACGGCCTCCGGGTGGTCGCTGCTGGTCTGCTGCTCCTGGCGCATCGTGGCTCTCCTCAACGGCTCGTGACGTCGTGCGGACGGTCGGCGGGCGTGACATCGGCCCGCTGCTCGGGCGTGGCGTCCGGCTGGTGCCCGGGCACGTGTACCGGCTGGTGCTGCTCCGGCGTGTGGCTGCCCACCGGGTCCTTGCCGAGCAGGTCGGCGAAGAGCGCCCGGTAGTGGACGACGGCCTGCCGCAACTCCTCGGTGCCTGCCTCGCCGCGCTCGTTGCGCAGCCGGATCTCGTGCGCGTCCCGGTAGTGCGACAGCGTCCGGGCGTGCTCGACCGACAGGTGGGCGGCCTGGTCGTCGAACTCGCCGGTCGGGTAGCCGCGCTCGGCGACGAGCCGGCCGACCAGCTCGTCGGCGTCGCTCACCGTCTCGGCGGGGGAGTCGACGAAGCGGACCTGGAGTTCCTCCCACGCGGCGGCGTACCGGGCCCGGGACTCGGGCGTGAGTGGGGTGAGGGTCAGCTCGGCGTGCCGGCGTTCCCGGTCCCGCAGCTCCCGCTCGGCGGCCGACCGGTTGTCCTGCTCCGCGACCACCCGGTCGTACTCGGGCCCGAACCGGGACCGCAGCGCGCGGCGGCGGGCGGCCTGCCGGAGCACGACGGCCAGCGCCGCGACGACCACCAGCACGACAAGAACTATGACGATTACCTGCGTGGGCGACATGGATCCTCCTTCGTCCCTCTGGTATTCCCGCTGGCCACTGATCGCCAATCCCGATCCGGGGGAATTTCCTGGGTGATCACGGGTAGCGGGGCGCGACACGGGCGGTTCCGGGCGCGCTGCGCGTCGCCGTCCGGTTTCCGGACGGCGGGATGACCCGGCCCACAGGACCGATCCCGGCGAAAACTTGACTGGTTCCAGAAAGCGCGCCAGGGTGGGGTGATGCCGGTCGAGTCAGACGCCGAACGCCTCCGGGCGGCCGGGCTGCGCGTCACGCAGCCCCGCCTCGCGGTGCTCGCGACGGTGCGCGGTCGGCCCCACCTGGACGTCGACACGATCACCCGCCTCGCCCGCAGCCGCCTCGGGCGGCTCTCCGGTCAGGCGGTCTACGACGTCCTGCACGCCCTGACCGGGGCGGGCCTGCTGCGCCGCTTCGTCCCGGCCGGTGGTCCCGCCCGGTACGAGGTGCGCGGGACCGACCACGACCACCTGATCTGCCGGGAGTGCGGCGTGATCAACGACACCGACCGGAGCCCCGCACCGGGGCCCTGCCTCGACCCCTCGACGGCGGCCACCTTCGCGGTGGAGTTCGCCGAGGTCACGTACTGGGGGCGCTGCCCCGACTGCCAGCAGCGACACCTATCCGGAGGAGAGCGATGAGCGACCCGCAGGCCAGCAGGCCGATCCTGACCACCCGCCAGGGCCACCCCGTGCACAACAACCAGCAGCAGCGGACGGTCGGCTCGCGCGGCCCGGCGACGCTGGAGAACTACCACTTCCTGGAGAAGATCAGCCACTTCGACCGGGAGCGCATCCCGGAGCGGGTGGTGCACGCCCGCGGCTTCGTCGCGCACGGCGAGTTCGAGGCGTACGGGACGATCGGCGACGAGCCGGCGTCGACGTACACCCGGGCCAAGCTGTTCCAGACCAGGGGCAAGAAGACCCCGCTCACCATCCGGTTCTCCACGGTCATCGGCGGCCGGGACTCCTCCGAGGCGGCCCGCGACCCGCGCGGCTTCGCGGTGAAGTTCCGCACCGAGGACGGCAACTGGGACATGGTGGGCAACAACCTCCAGGTCTTCTTCATCCGGGACGCGATCAAGTTCCCCGATGTGATCCACTCGCTGAAGCCGGACCCGGTGACCTTCCGCCAGGAGCCGAACCGGATCTTCGACTTCATGTCGAACACGCCCGAGTCGATGCACATGCTGACCTGGCTCTTCTCGCCGTACGGCATCCCGAAGAACTACCGGACCATGCGCGGCTCCGGGGTCAACACGTACCGCTTCGTCAACGCCGAGGGCGACGGCGTGCTGGTCAAGTTCCACTGGATGACCCAGCAGGGCGAGCACAACCTGACCGAGGCGCAGGCCGCCGAGATCCAGGCCGGCGAGCTGGGCCACGCCTCGAAGGACCTCTACGAGGCCATCGAGCGCGGCGAGTACCCGCAGTGGGAGCTCAACGTCCAGGTCATGAGCGACGACGAGCACCCCGAGCTCGACTTCGACCCGCTGGACGACACCAAGATCTGGCCGGAGGAGGACTTCCCGTACCTCCCGGTCGGCATGATGACGCTCAACCGCAACATCACCGACCACCACAACGAGAACGAGCAGATCGCCTTCGGCACCGGCGTGCTGGTCGACGGGATCGACTTCTCCGACGACAAGATGCTGATCGGCCGGACGTTCTCCTACTCGGACACCCAGCGCTACCGGGTCGGCCCGAACTACCTCCAGCTGCCGGTCAACCGGCCGCGCGAGGACGTTCAGGTCAGCACCAACCAGGGTGGTGGCCAGATGTCGTACGGGGTGGACAACCGGGGCGGCAACCCGCACATCAACTTCGAGCCGTCCTCGGTGGCGGGCCTCAGCGAGGCCGACGAGTCCTACCGGGAGTACCGCCCGTTCGTCTCGGGCCAGATCATGCGGGCCCCGATCGAGCGGCAGAACAACTACTCCCAGGCCGGCCGCCGCTACCGTGAGATGGCCGACTGGGAGCGCGACGACCTGGTCCTCAACCTCACCAACCTGCTGGCCCAGTGCGACAAGCACATCCAGGAGAAGATGGTGTGGCACTTCAGCCAGTGCGACGAGAACTACGGCCGGCGGATCGCCGAGGGTCTGGGCATCTCCGCCGACGCCTGACCCGCGCCGGTCGGACCTTGCAGGCGCCCCTGGTCGAACCGGCCGGGTGGACACCGACAACCGCACGACCCCACCTGCTGCGCAGGCACCGGACCGAGCGCCCCGCCCGTTCCCGGGCGGGGCGCTCGCGCATTCGCCGTCCACAGCGGAGCGTGCCGGGGTGAGCGCGCGGGGCATAGAGCCGGTACCGCAATGGCCGGCGATTACGTATCCTGCCCAAGGCGCCGTGCCGGTGCCTCGGCGCCGCAGCGGGCGAAGCCCGTGTCGGCGTCGGCGCCACCCGCTGCCACACCTTCCGGGCGAGGTCTGATGAACACCCGCGACTGGCCGATTCGCTCGAAGCTGACGGCGCTGGTCATCGCGCCGGTGAGCGCGCTGGTGGTGCTCTGGATCTTCGCGACCACCCTCACCTTCGCTCCGGCCCGGGACCTGCTCTCCGCCAGCACCCTCCTGTCCGACCTCGGCCGGCCGGGCGAGACGGTCGTCGCCGAGCTGCAACGGGAGCGCCGGCTCAGCGTGGTGCAGCTCGCCGGTGACGCCGCGCTGCCGGCGCTGGCCGAACAGCGGCGGCGCACCGACGTCGCGGTCGCCGAACTGCGCGGCCGGGTCTCCGGGGAACGCCTGCGCGACGCCGCCGACGACCTGCTCGACGCCCGCGTCGACCGCCTGCTCGGCGCGCTGGACGGGCTGCCCACCGGCCGGGGCTTCATCGACCGCCGGGAGGTCGACAGGGCCGGCGCGATCGGGCTCTACAGCGGCATGGTGGGCGCGGCGTTCCAGGCGTTCTCGGCGCTGGCCACGCTCCCCGACGACGACCTGAACCGGCAGGCCCTGGCACTGACCGCACTCGGCCGTTCCCGGGAGCTGCTCGGGCAGGCCGACGCGCTGCTCGCCGGGGTGCTGGTCAGCGGGCGCTTCGCCGAGGGCGAGCACGCCCAGCTCGTGCAGACCATCGGCAACCAGCGCTTCCTGATCGAGTCCGCGGTGGCCGACCTGCCGGCCGACGACCGGGCCGCCTACCAGCGGCTGGCCGAGAGCGACGCCTTCGCCCGGCTGCGGGCCCTCCAGGACGCCCTGGTCCGGGCCGACCCCGTCCGGGCGCCCGCCGTGGACCTCCGGGCCTGGCAGACCAGCCAGGACGCCGTCCAGCAGAGCCTGCGCGACTTCGAGCTGACCCAGGCCGACGGACTGGCCGAGCGGACGATTCCGGTGGCGGTCGGCATCCTCGCCCGCCTCGGGGCGGCCGGCGTGCTCGGGCTCGCCGCCGTGGTGGTGTCGGTGCTGGTGTCCCTGCGGGTGGGGCGGTCGCTGGCGCAGCGGCTCTCCGGGGTGCACACCGCCGCGCTGGAGATGGCCGAACACCGGCTGCCGGACGTGGTGGCCCGGCTGCGCCGCGGCGAGGACGTGGACGTGGCCCGGGAGTCGCCCGCTCTGGACTACGGTCGCGACGAGATCGGCCAGGTCGGCCACGCCTTCAACGAGGTGGGCCGCACGGCCGTGCGCGCCGCCGTCGACGAGGTCAGCCTGCGCCGAGGGCTCAACGAGGTCTTCCTCAACATCGCCCGGCGCAGCCAGGGCCTGGTGCACCGGCAGCTCGCCCTGCTGGACCGGATGGAGCGCCGCGTCGAGGACCCGGACGAGCTGGCCGAGCTGTTCCGGGTGGACCACCTGGCCACCCGGCTCCGCCGGCACGCCGAGGACCTGGTCATCCTGGCCGGTGCCGCGCCCGGCCGGGGCTGGCGCAACCCGGTCGCGATGGTCGACCTGGTCCGGGGGGCCATCTCCGAGGTCGAGTCGTACGACCGGGTCGACATCATCGACATGCAGCCCGCCGCCACGGTGGGCCGCGCGGTCGGCGACGTCACCCACCTGCTCGCCGAGCTGGTGGAGAACGCCACCGCGTACTCCCCGCCGGGCACCCACGTGTCGGTGCGCGGGCAGAGCCTGCCCAACGGGTACGCGCTGGAGATCACCGACCAGGGGCTGGGCATGTCCGTCCCGGCGATGGAGGAGGCCAACCGGCGGCTGGCGACGTCACCGGAGTTCGATCCGGCGGACAGCGCCCGGCTCGGGTTGTTCGTGGTGGCGCGGCTCGCCACCCGGCACGGGATCCGGGTACGGCTCCGCCGGGCCGCCCAGGGCGGGGTCACCGCCGTGGTGCTGATCCCGCCGGACCTGGTGACCACCGAGCCGCCGCCCGATCCGCCGCCCGCCGCGCCGGACGGCTCGGTCGACGACCGGCGGATGGCCAAGGTGACCCGGCTCAAGACCCTGCCCCGGACGCGTCCGGCCCGGATCAACCGGGAGCGGGCGGACTCGCAGACCGCCGTGGTGCCGCTGGTTCCCAGCCGCGCAGTGCCGGTCGACCCGTCCGGCGAGGGCGACGGCCTGCCCCGCCGGGTGCGCCAGCGCGGCCCCGTCGCCCGCCCCCGGCCGGCCGCCCTGGACGCGCCGGCCCCACGCGCCCCGGAGGAGGCCCGCCGGCTGATGTCCGCCCTCCAGGCCGGCACCGCCCGGGGCCGCCGGGACGGCGCCGCCGCCGGGAGTCCCGTGCCGCCCGTCTCCTCCACCAACGCCACCTCCGCCGTCGACGCGTCACCGAATCCGGACACCCCGGCGGCGCTTCCGCAACCCCCGACCGCAACTGAGAGGGATGCCTAGTGGTGCACACGACGAAGCCGAACGTCGATCTCGACTGGTTGCTCGACGACCTGGTGGAACGGGTGCCGGCCAGCCGCCAGGCGGTGGTGCTGTCGGCGGACGGGCTGCTGCTCGGCGCCTCGGCCGACTCCGACCGCAGCGACGCCGAACACCTCTGCGCCCTGGCCTCCGGCTTCTCCAGCCTGGCCAAGGGCACCAGCCGGCACCTCGACGCCGGGGGAGTCCGGCAGACCGTGGTGGAGATGGAGGCGGCATATCTCTTCGTCACCGCCGCCGGCCAGGGCGCGTGTCTGGCGGTGGTCGCCGAGGCCGACGCGGACATCGGCCTGGTGGCGTACGAGATGGCGATGTTGGTGATCCGGGTGGGCGAGAACCTCACCGCGCCGGCCCGGACCGGGTCGGGTGCCGCCGATGCGGGCTGAGTCTCCCGGGCCGCAGCACGAGTGGCTGGACGCCGACGCCGGTCCAGTGGTCCGCCCGTACACCCTGACCGGTGGCCGGGTCCGGCCGCCGGCCGGTCTCGACCTGGTGGCCTTCGTGCTCACCGCCCGGGCCGTCGATGCCGCCACCCACTCGCGACTGCACCCGGAGCACCGGCGACTGGTCGAGCTGGCCCGCCGGCCGGTGCCGGTCGCCGAGCTCGCCGCCGAGCTGGACCTCGCGGTCGTCGTGGTCCGGGTGCTGGTCGGCGACCTGCTCGCCCGCGGCCTGGTCTCCGTGCACGCGCCGGCCGGCACCGCGTTCCTACCCGACGACAACATCCTCAAGGCGGTGGTCAATGGACTCCGTGCGCTATGACCGTGACGGAACAAGGGTGCGGATCCCGCTGGCCCTGAAGATCCTCATCGCCGGCGGCTTCGGCGCCGGCAAGACGACGCTGGTGAGCGCGTTGAGCGAGGTCCGGCCGTTGCAGACCGAGGAGGTCCTGACCGGGGCCGGGATCGGCGTCGACGACATCTCCGGCGTGGAGGGCAAGTCGACCACCACGGTGGCGATGGACTTCGGCCGGATCACCATCAACGAGGACCTCCAGGTCTACCTGTTCGGCACGCCCGGGCAGGACCGGTTCTGGTTCCTCTGGGACGAGTTGGCCTTCGGGGCCCTCGGCGCGGTGGTGCTCGCCGACACCCGCCGGCTGGCCGACTGCTTCCCCTCGATCGACTACTTCGAGCAGCGGAACATCCCGTTCGTGGTCGGGGTGAACTGCTTCGACGACGGCCGCCGGTTCAGCCTGGACTCCGTACGGCAGGCCCTGGACCTGGACCCGGGGGTGCCGCTGGTGTTCTGCGACGCCCGGGACCGGCAGTCCGGCAAGGAGGTGCTGATCTCGCTGGTCGAGCACGTCGCCCGGCAGCGCGGCGAGCCGGTGCCGGTGGCCTGACCCGGCTCGCGGCGGCTCCCGGCGGGACGGCGATTCTGTCGATTCGCGGGAATCGGGGCTGAGGCGGTGGGTGGCGGGGAAAGCTCTGTGGGATCGATACGGACAGCGGCGGAAGGCGGATCGGGTGACCGGGCAGCAGACGATCGTCCACCTCGGTGGTTACACGGCGGCCAGCGGTGGCAGGGGCGACGGGATCGTCGCCGCCCGGCGGGACCCGGGGACCGGGGCGCTTACCCCGCTCGGCACCGTCGCGGTCACCCCGTCGCCGTCCTTTCTCGTCCGGCATCCCGTCCTGCCGGTGCTCTACGCCGTGAACGAGCTGGCCGAGGGGGAGGTCAGCGCGTTCCGCACCGGCCCGGACGGCGACCTGACCCCGCTGGGTGTGCGGGGCACCGGCGGCGCGGATCCCTGTCACCTGGCGGTCACCCCGGACGGCGGGCACCTGGTCGTGGCCAACTACGGCGGCGGCAGCGTCGCCGTCCTCCCACTCGACCCGCAGGGCGTTCCGGGCGAGCGCAGCGACCTGGTGGTGCACTCCGGGCACGGGCCGGACCCGCAGCGCCAGGAGAAGGCGCACTGCCACATGGTGTCCCCCGCACCGGACTCCGGGCCGCTGCTCGCCGTCGACCTCGGCACCGACTCCGTCTACCGGTACGACCTCGACGCCGCCTCCGGCCGGTTGGTGCCCCGGGGCCCCCGGGTGCACATGGCCGCCGGCACGGGCCCCCGGCACCTGGCCCGGCACCCGGACGGCCGGCGCTGCTGGCTGGCGGGGGAGCTGGACGGCACGGTGACCGCGTACGAGCTGACCCCCGACGGGGCGCTGCACCAGCGCGGCTGGGTGGACGCCAGCACCCGCGCCGGCCACGTCCAGCCCTCCGAGATCACGGTCGGCGCGGATGGCCGCTTCCTCTACGTCGGCAACCGGGGCGTCGGCACGGTGTCGGTCTTCGCGCTGGCGGGGGAGCTGCCCGAGCTGGTCGCCGAGGTGGAGACCGGCGGGGAGTGGCCCCGGCACCTCGCGCTGGCCGGCGGGCACCTCTACGTCGCCGACGAGCGCGCCGACATGATCCGGGTGTTCCGGGTGGACCCGGCGACGGGGGTGCCGACGCCGGTCGGCGAGCCCGTCCCGGTGCCCAGCCCGACCTGCGTCCTGCCCTGACCGGGCGGCGACCGGCATCACGCTGCGTCCCTGCTCAGTGGCGTTCCGGCGACAAAAGGAAGCAAGCCGGCGACTCAGGGTAACGACATGGTCGGGAACTGTTTCTGCTGGGTAACTTTCGTCCGAACGGCCGTGGCAGCGCCGGTAGCGGTTACGCAAGATGGTCACCGTGCCAGGCCGCCATCGCATGCGTTCAAGTCTCCGCGGAGCAGGTGCCGTCGCCTCGGCGACCGCGCTGGTCGTCGTCGTCGCGGGCTCCTGGTTCGGGTACCGCCAACTGGTGCAGCCGGCGTGCTCGGGGCAGGTCCAGCTCACCGTCGCGGCTTCCCCCGAGCTCGCGCCCGCAGTGCGGGCCGAGGCCGCCGGGTGGGTGGCCGACGGCGCGGCGGTCGGTGGCACCTGCATCGCGGTCGACGTCTCGGCCGTCGACTCCGTGGACGTCGCCGCGGCCGTGGCCAGCAAGCACGGCGTGCAGCTTCCCGGTGTGGGTCAGGTCAGCGGCACCGCGGTCACCCCGGACGTGTGGGTGCCGGACTCCTCGACCTGGCTGTTGCGGCTGAAGAACGCCGGGGCCACCGCGTTCGCCCCGAGCAACGGCGGGTCCATCGCCCGCAGCCCCGTCGTGGTGGCGGTGCCCGAGCCGGTGGCCTCCTCCCGGCTCGGCTGGCCGGAGAAGAAGCTGACCTGGTCCGACCTGCTGCGGCAGGTGAGCAGCAGCAAGCCGCTGCGGACCGGGATCGTGGAACCGACCCGGGACGCGGCCGGCCTGTCCGGGCTGCTGTCGCTGGCCGCGACGGCCAGCGCCTCCGGCGGCGACGCGCAGGAGGCGACCACCGGCACGCTGCGGGCGCTGGCCACCGGCCGGTCCGCGTTGCGCGAGGACCTGCTCGCCCGGTTCCCGCGTTCGTCCGACCCGACAGCGATCGCTGGCGGCCTCGGTGCCGCAACGCTGTCGGAGGAGGCCGTGATGGCGTACAACGAGGGGAAGCCGCCGGTCCCGCTGGCGGCGCTCTACCTCGAACCGTCGCCGGTGCCGCTGGACTACCCGTACGCGGTGCTGCCCGGTGTCGAGCCGGCGAAGCAGTCCGCGGCCCGGGTCCTGTTCGGGGCGCTCACCACGCCCGGCTTCCGTGACCGGCTGGCCGGGCGGTCGCTGCGCGCGCCGGACGGCACCTGGGGCGAGGGCTTCAAGGCGCTGCGGGGCGCGCCGAGTCCGGGCGGCGGCGCGGGCGTCACGCCCGCTCCGGCCGGCAACGGTGCCGGCGGCCTGGACCCGGCGGCGATGGAGCGCGTCGTCTCCAGTTGGTCGATCGCCACCCAGTCCGGCCGGATGCTGTGCGTGATCGACGTCTCCGGTTCGATGAAGCAGCCGGTGCCGAGCGCCGACAACGCCACCCGGGAGCAGGTCACGGTGGCGGCGGCCAGCCGGGGCCTGCGCCTGTTCGACGACTCCTGGTCGATCGGGCTGTGGACCTTCTCCACGAAGCTGTCGGGCGCCCGGGACTACCGCGAGCTGGTGCCGATCAACCCGCTGTCGGGCAACCGCGCCCGGCTGGAGCAGGGGCTGGCCACGATCCGGCCCTCGAACGGCGACACCGGCCTGTACGACACGCTGCTGGCCGCGTACCAGGAGGTCCAGAACGACTGGGAACCGGGCCGGGTCAACTCGGTGGTGTTGTTCACCGACGGCAAGAACGAGGACGACGACGGCATTTCCCAGCAGAAGCTGCTCTCCGAGCTGAAGCGGATCGCCGACCCCGAGCGGCCGGTCCAGGTCGTCATCATCGGCATCGGCGCCGACGTCAGCAAGGCCGAGCTGGAGTCGATCACCAAGGTCACCGGTGGGGGGAACTTCGTCACCGAGGATCCGACCAGGATCGGTGACATCTTCCTGAAGGCGATCGCGCTCCGCCCGAACGCCCCACGCTGAGTAACCAATCAGTGCAGATTGGACCGTCGTGCTGGTGGACCCGTTGCGACGGAGAGTCCTCACGTGAAAGCTCTTTCGAAGCAAATGACGGCAATACGTCCGAGGCGATCGGTGGCCATGGTTCTAAGGCAAGATGTCGGGGTGCTCCGGCGTCGCTGGTCCCATGAAGAGGATCGACAGTCGACCGGGGTCGGCCTCAGCAGAAGTGGGGAGGGCCGGTGACCTCGACGACGCTTTTGACCCCCACCAGGACGCCGTCGCGTCCTGGTGACCACCGGGCCGGGCCGGTGGCCCGCGTCGACGAGCGGGCGTACGTCCGCATGCTGGTGGTGCTGGACACCGCCGTGCTGGCCGTCGCCGTGCTGGTCGGCTACGTCACCCGATTCGGCGACGAGGAGCCGGTGGGCTCGAAGATCCCGTACGTCGTGGTCGCGCCCGCGCTCGTGTTCACCTGGCTGGTCTCGCTCAAGGTGCTGCGCTGCTACGACGACCGGGTGCTGGGCTACGGCGCCGACGAGTACCGCCGGGTGAGCACGGCCAGCCTGCGGCTCGCCGGGGGCACCGCGATCGCCGGCTACATCGCCGACGTCGGCGTGTCCCGGGGCTTCCTGGCGATCTCGTTCGCGGTGGGCATGCTGGGCCTGGAGGCGGCGCGGTTCGCCGCCCGCAAGCGGCTGCACCGGGCCCGGTCCCAGGGCCGGGGCTGGTCGCGCAAGGTGCTGGTGGTCGGCGACACCGCGCACGTGCTGGAGCTGGTGCACCAGCTGCGCCGGGAGCCGTACGCCGGCTACCAGGTGGTCGGTGCCTGCATCCCGGACGCGCTGCTGGCACCGGTGCCGCAGCGGCTCGGCGACGTTCCGGTAGTCGGCTCGTTCCGGGGCATCCCGCAGGCGGCCACCGCGATCGGCGCCGACACCGTGGCGGTCACCGCCTCCGGTGAGCTGACCGCGACCCGCCTGCGGCGGCTCGGCTGGCAGCTGGAGGGGACCGGGGTGGACCTGGTCGTCGCGCCCGCGCTGACCGACGTGGCCGGTCCCCGCATCCACACCCGGCCGGTCGCCGGCCTCCCCCTCATCCACGTGGAGGCCCCCGAGTTCCGGGGGGCCCGCAAGCTGGTTAAGGGCTTCGTCGACAGGTCCGCCGCCACCGTGGCGCTGGCGCTGCTCCTGCCGCTGGTGGCGGTGATCGCGCTGGCCGTCAAGCTCGACAGCCGGGGGCCGGTGCTGTTCCGGCAGACCCGGGTCGGCCAGGGCGGTCGGGAGTTCGGGGTGTTCAAGTTCCGCACCATGGTGATCAACGCCGACGCCCTGCTCGCCGAGCTGGCCGCCCGCAACGAGACCGACGGCCTGATGTTCAAGATGCGCGACGACCCCCGGGTGACCCGGGTCGGCCGGGTGCTGCGCAAGTGGTCGCTGGACGAGCTGCCCCAGTTGGCGAACGTGCTGCTCGGCCACATGAGCCTGGTCGGCCCGCGCCCACCGCTGCCCTCCGAGGTGGCCCGCTACGACGGCGACGTGGCCCGGCGGTTGCTGGTCAAGCCCGGCATGACCGGCCTCTGGCAGGTCAGCGGCCGGTCCGACCTGAGCTGGGAGGACGGCATCCGGCTCGACCTCTACTACGTGGAGAACTGGTCGCTGGCCGCCGACCTGACCATCATGTGGAAGACCTTCGGCGCGGTGATGCGCAGCCGGGGCGCCTATTGACCACCCGGCGGCGGGGCGACGCCGGCAGCGATCCCGCCCCGGCTGATGGGCCCGGTCACGGCTGGGCCAGCCCCGGTCACGGCTGGGGGCCGGTCCAGTCCAGGCAGACCACCACCGCGTCGTCGACGAGGTCGCCGGCGACGAACGCCCGCAGGTCGCCGAGCAGCGACCGGACCGCCTCCAGCGGCTCCATCGGGCCGGTCCGGCGCAGGAACCGGTCCAGCGCCGTCCCGCCGTACCGGGCATCCTGGCCGGTCGCCTCGATGACGCCGTCGCTGAGGACGAAGAGCCGGTCCCCGCGGCGCAGCGTGAACTGCTGCTCCCGGTAGTCGGTCCCGTCGAACATGCCCAGCGGGAACTGCGCCTCCAGGGGCTGCTCGACCACGTCGCCGTCGCGCAGCAGCACCAGTCGGGGTGAGCCGGCGTCGACCACCGTCATCGTCCCGCCGGCGAGGTCCAGCTCCAGCAGCAACGCCGAGACGTGCTGCTCGCCCCGGTGCAGGGCGTACACCGCCTGGTCGGCCAGCGCCGCCTGGTCGGCCAGGCAGAGCCCGCCCCGTCGGGCGTTGCGCAGGGCGTGGGTGGCCAGCGCGGTCAGCACGGACGCGGTGACCCCCTCACCCATCCCGTTGATCGTCGACAGCCACAGCCGGTGCCCGTCGTCGGACCAGTCGAAGCTGTCGCCGCGCACCGCGTACGCCGGTTCGAGCTGTCCGGCCAGGCTGAACGAGGGGCGGATCCGGCTCCGGCCGGGCAGCAACTCCCACTGCATCTCGGCGGCCAGGGTGAGCCGGCGGCTGCGGCGGGCGGCCCGGTACACGTCGGTGCCTTCGTTCACCGCCATCAGTTCGTGGCCGAGGGCGGTGGCGATTCCGAGCAGCTCGTCTCGGGCGGCCCGGTCCTCGGGGAGCGGGGTGACCCGCAGCACCCCGCGCCGTTCCCCCCGCATGCTCACCGGGAAGTAGCCGGTCCGGTCGGCCAGGATCGGCTCCTGGTGGTCGAAGCACCGCCAGGCCGGATGTCCCGGCCCGGTCACCGGCTCACCTTCCGTGAGCGGAAGCAGCGCCGCGAGTCGGTAGTCGACCTGGAGCAGTTCGACGTCCGTGATCCCGTACGACCGTTCGAGGTCCGTGGCGATTCGGTCGACCAGCAGGTCGGCCGGCGCCTCGGTCAGCGTCCGGCGGGCCCGGTCTTCCGCACCGATCATCGTCGCTCCTCTGTTTCGGAGGGCCGGCGACCAGGGACGCCGGGTAGTCTCGTGCCCACCATGTCCGAAGAACACGGTCCACGCGGACCAGAAGCGAGTATGGCCGCCGCCCTCGATGCGGCCGCCGGCACCCTGCTCACGGTCTTCGAGGCGGCGCGCGAGCGGACCACCAGCCGGCTCTCGGGGGCGCAACTGCGCGCGGTGATGGTGGTCGAGCAGCACGACGGGATCAACCTGCGTCGGTTGGCGACGCTGCTCGACATGCTGCTCTCCTCGGCCAGCAGGCTCTGCGACCGGCTGGTGGCCGCGGGCATGCTGGAGCGCGAGCCCGGCCGGTCCGACCGCCGGGAGATCTCCCTGCACCTCACCGCGGAGGCCGAATGGCTCCTCGCCGAGTTGCGGGCCGACCGCCGGCAGCGGCTTGCCGTGATCCTGGCCGGGATGACCCCCGAGGGGCGTCGGGCGCTGCTCGCCGGCCTCCAGGAGTTCGACGAGGTGGCCCGGCACCGGCACCCGCCGGAGCCGCCGGTCGCGGAGCCGTCCGCCGAGACCCGGTCGGGGGAGCGGGCGACGGCGACCGGGCCGGGTGACTGGTCCTCGGGGGAGCCGCAGGCCGGCTGGTCGAGCGGGAACCGGCCCGGCGGGATACCGCACGGCCGGTCGACCGGCGACGCACCGAGCGGGTGGTCCGGCGAGGCCGCCGCGGGCGGCTGGTCGCGTACGGCCTGACCCTGGTCCGCATCCCCGGTCGGCAGCAGTCGCGGGTCGGCGACCCGGACCACCCACGGCGAGGGTGTCCGCCGTGCATCGACGAAGAGCAGGTCAGCCGGTGCGGTTCAGCCATCCGACCGGGTCGGCGACGATCCGCCGGACGACGGAGCCGGCCGCGCCGACCACGGCGGCCTCCGGGCCGAGCGCCGAGGAGCGCACAGTCACCGGCGACCAGCCGGCGGTGAGCACCCGCCGGGACACCTCGGCCAGCACCGGTGGCCGCAGCCAGGGCGTGAGCAGGGCGTATCCGCCGCCGAGCACCACGGTGTCGAGGTCCAGCAGGTTCACCACGCCGGCCACCGCGACCCCGAGCGCCTGCCCGGCCTCGGCCAGGGCCGCCCGGGTCGCGGGGTGGTCGGCGGCCGCGAGGTCGGCCAGCCGGGTCGCGGCGGTGTCGGCCGGGAGGTCCGCCCGGTCCAGCCCGGCGGCGGCGAGGATGGCCTCCTGGCCGGCATACCGTTCGAGGCAGCCCCGGCCGCCGCACCGGCAGGGCCGGCCCTCCGGCTGGACGGGGATGTGACCGATTTCGCCGCTCCAGCCGCGTACGCCCCGGAAGAGGGCGCCGTCGAGGACGATCCCGGCGCCGATGCCGACCTCGCCGGAGACGTGCAGGAAGCTGACCGGCCCGTCCGGGTCGGCGTGCAGCTCGCCCAGCGCGGCCAGGTTGGCCTCGTTCTCCACCACCAGCGCCGGGATGCCGGGGACCGGCTCGACCAGCGGCGGATGGGCGGCGAGCAGTTCGGGGACGGGCACGTCCCGCCAGCCTAGGTTCGGGGCGAGCCGGACCAGCCCGGCCGCGTCGACCAGCCCGGGCACCGCGAGGGCGGCCCCGGCCAGGGTGAGCCCCTGCCGTTCGGCGTCGACCCGGGCGGCGGCGGCCAGCCCGACGAGCCGGGCCAGCGTGTCGGCGGGGGAGACCGGGCGCAGGTCGGCCCGGCGCACGGTGTGGTGCCGGATCTCGCCGGCCAGGTCGACCACACAGGCGGCCAGGTAGTCGACGTTGACCTCCAGGCCCAGCCCGGCCGGGCCGTCGCCGGCCAGCACCAGGCCCCGGGCCGGGCGTCCGGCGCCGGTGCGGGGGGCCGGCTCCGACTCGCCCACCAGCCGGCCGGCGACCAGGTCGTCGACAACGGCGGAGACGGTGGCCCGGGTCAGGCCCGTCGCGGCGGCCACCGCGGCCCGCGACGGTGGGCGGGGCGCGGCGGCGATCCGGCCGAGCACCACGGCGAGGTTCAGCTCGCGCAGGCTGCGCTGGCGGACCGCCACGGCCGGAGCGGCGGGGCGGGTCACCCCTTGACACTGCCACACGCCCGTCAAATAATTCAACCACTGAACTAATAGCTGCCGGAGGTCCGCCATGGCGTCCCGTCCCACCCCCGCCGACAAGTTCTCCTTCGGCCTCTGGACGGTCGGCTGGCAGGCCCGCGACCCGTTCGGCGACGCCACCCGCCCGGAGCTGGACGCCGTCGAGGCCGTAGACAAGCTCGCCGAGCTGGGCGCGTACGGGATCACCTTCCACGACGACGACCTGATCCCCTTCGGCGCGGACCCGGCCACCCGCGACGGACGCATCACCCGGTTCCGCAAGGCGCTCGACGCGACCGGGCTGGTCGTCCCGATGGTCACCACCAACCTCTTCACCCATCCGGTGTTCAAGGACGGCGGATTCACCAGCAACGACCGCGACGTGCGGCGGTACGCGCTGCGCAAGGTGCTGCGCAACGTCGACCTCGCCGCCGAGCTCGGCGCGCGCACCTTCGTCATGTGGGGCGGTCGGGAGGGCGCCGAGTACGACCTGGCCAAGGACGTCCGTTCCGCGCTGGACCGCTACCGCGAGGCCGTCGAGCTGCTCTGCCAGTACGTCGTCGACCAGGGATACGACCTGCGCTTCGCCATCGAGCCGAAGCCGAACGAGCCGCGCGGCGACATCCTGCTGCCGACCATCGGGCACGCGCTGGCGTTCATCTCCACCCTGGCCCGCCCGGATCTGGTCGGACTCAACCCCGAGGTGGGCCACGAGCAGATGGCCGGGCTCAACTTCGCCCACGGCATCGCCCAGGCGCTGTGGCAGGGCAAGCTGTTCCACATCGACCTCAACGGCCAGCGCGGCATCAAGTACGACCAGGACCTGGTCTTCGGCCACGGCGACCTGCTCAACGCGTTCGCCCTGGTGGACCTGCTCGAGCACGGCGGCCCCGACGGCGGCCCGGCCTACGACGGCCCCCGGCACTTCGACTACAAGCCGTCGCGCACCGAGGACATGACCGGGGTGTGGGCCTCGGCGGCGGCGAACATGCGCACCTACCTGCTGCTCAAGGAGCGGGCCGCGGCGTTCCGGGCCGACCCGGAGGTGGCCGAGGCGCTGGCCGCCAGCCGGGTCGCCGACCTGGCCACCCCGACCCTCGCCCCCGGCGAGGGCTACGCCGACCTGCTCGCCGACCGCTCCGCCTTCGAGGAGTACGACGTCGACGCCGCCGCCGCCGCGCGGGGCTTCGGCTTCGTCCGGCTCAACCAGCTCGCCGTCGAGCACCTGCTCGGCGCCCGCTGAGGTAGCCGCCATGCCCCTGGTCGCCGGGTTCGACTCGTCCACCCAGTCCTGCAAGCTGGTGATCCGCGACGCGGAGACCGGCGCGCCGGTCCGCTCCGGCCGCGCCCGGCACCCCGACGGCACCGAGGTCGACCCGCAGGCCTGGTGGGATGCCCTGGAGGCGGCGGTCGAGACGGCCGGCGGGCTGGGCGACGTCGCCGCTGTCTCCGTCGCCGGGCAGCAGCACGGCATGGTGTGCCTCGACGAGGCGGGCCGGGTCGTCCGGCCGGCGCTGCTGTGGAACGACACCCGGTCGGCCGGGGCCGCCGCCGAGCTGATCGAGGAGGCTGGCGGCGGCGCGGTCGGCCGGCGGTTCTGGGCCGACGCGGTGGGCTCGGTGCCGGTGGCCAGCTTCACCGCCACCAAGCTGCGCTGGCTGGCCCGGCACGAGCCGGCCGCCGCCGCCCGGGTGGCCGCCGTCTGCCTGCCGCACGACTGGCTGACCTGGCGGCTGGCCGGCGCGCCCGGCCTGGCCGCCCTGCGCACCGACCGCAGCGACGCCAGCGGCACCGGCTACTGGTCCCCGGCCACCGGGGAGTACCGCCTAGACCTGCTGGAGCGCGCCTTCGGCCGCCGGCCGGCGGTCCCCGTCGTGCTCGGCCCGGCCGAGGCCGCCGGCGCTCTGGACCCGACCGCCCTGGTCGGCCCGCCGTCCGGGGCCGGCCCGGCGACCGGCGGGGTGCCGATCGGACCGGGGGCCGGGGACAACGCCGCCGCGGCGCTCGGCGTCGGTGCCCGGCCCGGGGACGTGGTCGTCTCCATCGGCACCTCCGGCACGGTGTTCAGCGTCGCCGACGCCCCGGCGACCGACCCGAGCGGTGCGGTGGCCGGGTTCGCCGACGCCACCGGCCGGTACCTGCCGCTGGTCTGCACGCTCAACGCGGCCCGGGTGCTCGACGCCACCGCCGGCCTGCTCCGGGTGGGCCTGGACGAGCTGTCCGACCTGGCGCTGTCCGCGCCGCCCGGCGCGGACGGGCTGGTCGTGGTCCCCTACCTGGAGGGCGAGCGGACCCCGGACCGGCCGTCCGCCACCGGCGCGGTGCACGGGCTGACCCTGACCACCTCGACCCCCGCCCACCTGGCCCGGGCGGCCGTCGAGGGGATGCTCTGCGCGCTCGCCGACGGTCTCGACGCGCTGGTGGCCCAGGGGGCCCGGGTCGAGCGGGTGATCCTGGTCGGCGGCGGCGCCCGGTCGGCGGCGGTGCGCCGCATCGCGCCGCAGGTCTTCGGCCGCCCGGTCGTCGTCCCGCCGCCCGGGGAGTACGTCGCCGACGGAGCGGCCCGCCAGGCCGCCTGGCTCGCCCTCGGCGGCGAGGCCCCGCCCGACTGGTCGCCGGCCGGCACCGAGGAGCACTCCGCCGACGCCGTCCCCGCCGTCCGTGAGCGCTACGCCGCTGCCCGCGACCGGGTGCTCGACCGCGTCGATCCGGCGTAATGGGCTGTACGCGGGCCGTCCCGGCTGGGGATCATCGACTGATGCTGACCATCCCCGCCGGTGACGGCCCGCATCACCTGCCCTCGGTCCTCCAGTACGACGACGCGGACACCCCGTGCGACGTGATCGACGCGCTGGCGCTGGCGGACTTCGTCACCGGCCGACACCCCTGGTCGCAAACCGTGCGGCTGTCCCGGATCCGTCCCGAGGCGACCCTCACCCCGCCCGACGGGCGGCTGCTGCGCACCGCCATCGAGAACCGGCAGCGGTCCCGGCTGCTGGCCGGCGACGGCTGGACCGCCCGGGTGGTGATCTGGAAGGGACGGGGCGCCGAGGTGACCGTCACCGCCGTCAGCGACGAGGTCGGCCGGGCGGCCCTCGACCGGATCGTGGAAGGGGCGGCCGAGCCGGAGGACCTGGACACCGGACGGATCGGCTTCTGGCACCAGAACCCGCGCCGGGGCGCCCAGCGGGACCTGCGGTCCATCGCCGCCCCCGAATGGCCGCTGATCCGCGGCAACTACACGGCGACCGCGCGGGCCGACCTGGACGCGCTGATGGCGGTCACCCCGGAGACCATCACCGGCCGGCTGGTGCTGCTGCACGGCGCGCCCGGAACCGGGAAGACCACCGCCCTACGGGCGCTGAGCCGGCGGTGGCGGCAGTGGTGCCAGATCGACAGCGTGCTCGACCCCGAAGTGCTCTTCTCCGACACGTCGTACCTGTCGGAGGTCGCCGTCGGCGAGGAGGAGGACGGGGAGGGCCGCGCCGGCCGGCGGTGGCGGCTGCTCATCCTGGAGGACTGCGACGAGCTGATCCGCAGCGAGGCGAAGCAGGCCACCGGGCAGGCGCTGTCCCGGCTGCTCAACCTCACCGACGGGCTGCTCGGGCAGGGGCGGGACGTGCTCGTCGCGATCACCACGAACGAGGACCTGTCCCGGCTGCACCCGGCGGTGGTCCGCCCCGGCCGCTGCCTGGCCCGGATCGAGGTGGGCCCGCTGTCGTACCGGGAGGCCACCGACTGGCTCGGCACCGCCGCCGGGGTGCCGACCGTCGGGGCGACGCTGGCCGAGCTGTACGCGCTGCGCGCCGGCGTCCCCACCACCCCCTCCGTCCACGCCGAGATCGGCGGCTACCTCTGACCGGACGGGGTCGCCCCCGAGGGGAACGGGCTATCCGCCGGGCCGCCGGTGGGGGGCGCTCACCGGGCCGTCGTCGGCGCCTGGTTGGCTGCCCGACATGAGCTCGACGAGGAGCGGGCCCCGGGCGGCCCGGGGCGGCGGCCCGGTGCACCGGCTCTACAGCGTCGTGGTCTTCGTGCTGCTCGCCTCGCTGGACAACGTGGCGATCGGCCTCGTCCCGCCGCTGTACGGGCCGATCTCCGGGGCGCTCGGCGTGCCGCAGCGGCTGCTCGGCCTGGTCACCGCGGTCAGTTTCCTGGTCAGCGCCGTCGCTGCGGTCGGCTGGGCGTACGTCGGCGACCGGACCGACCGCAAGCCGCTGCTGATGATCGGCACCCTGGTCTGGGCGGCCGGCACCGGCGGCAGCGCCCTGGCCCAGAACTACCCGACGTTCCTGGCCGCCCAGCTCGTCGCGGCGGTGGGCCTCGGCGCGGTCGGCTCGGTCGGCTTCTCGGTGGTCACCGACCTGATCTCGCCGCGCCGACGCGGGCTGGTGATGAGCTTCTGGGGGCTGTCCCAGGGCGTCGGCACCCTGGCCGGGACGCTCGCCGGCGGGCTGCTCGGCGCCACCGATTGGCGGCGGCCGTTCTGGCTGCTCACCGTCGTCGGGCTGGCCGCGACCTTCGCGTACCTGTTCACGTACGGCATCCGGCGCGGGCAGAGCGAGCCGGAGCTGGCCGAGGCGCTCGCCACCGGCGCCGAGTACGACTACCGGATCACCCGGGCCGACCTGCCCCGGATCCTGGACCGCCGGACCAACCGGTGGCTGGTGCTCCAGGGCCTGACCGCCCAGGCCGCCTTCGGCTCGCTGGTCTGGCTGCCGGTGCTCTTCGCCGAGCGGGCCGAGGACCAGGGCTACTCGGCGGTCACGGCCGTCGTGGTGGGCAGCGTCTTCGCCACCCTGTTCCAGCTCGGCGGGGTGTTCTCCATCGTCGGTGGCCTGGTGGGCGACGCGCTCCAGCGGCGTACCCCCCGGGGCAGGGCGCTGGTCGCGGCGGTGGGCATCCTCGCGGCCCTGCCGTTCTACCTGGTCCTGTTCTTCGTGCCGATCCGCATCGACGTGCCCGACGGCGGCGGCACCGGCGCGATCGTCGGCGCGGTGCTGGCCAGCGTCGTCACCGAGCCGACGGTCGGGCTGAGCCTGCTCACCGCCGTGCTGGCGCTGGCGCTCACCTCGGCGAACTCGCCCAACTGGTTCGCCCTGATCGCCGACGTCAACCCGCCGGAGCACCGGGGCACCGTCTACAGCCTCGGCAACCTGGTCAACGGGGTCGGCCGGGCGGCCGGCAACGGCCTGGTCGGGGTGGCCTTCCACGCCCTGCGGGCGGCCTTCCCGCCGCCGCTGAACTACGCCGTCGGGCTGGCGGCGTTCCAGCTCTTCTTCATCCCCACCGGGGTCATGTACTGGCTCGCCTCCCGCACCTCGCCCCGGGACATCGACGCCGTGCACGACCTGCTGCACGCCCGCGCCGACCGCCTGTGAGGCAGGGCCCCCCGGGAAGGGGCCCTGCCCGCGCCTGTCAGGCGGCCCGGAACCAGACCGTCACGTCGGTCGGGACCGCGCCGTCGGCGGTCAGCGGGGCGCTGGCGTGCAGCACCTCGGCCCCGGCCGGCAGCGGCGTCGCCGCGTCGCCGAAGTTGGTCAGCACGGCCACCTCGCCGTTGCGGAAGGCCAGCACCTCGTCGCCGGAGGAGAGCCAGAACAGGGTGCCCCGGCCCAGCCCGTGCTCGCGGCGCAGCCGCAGCGCGGTCCGGTACAGCTCGTACGTCGAGCCGGGCACCCCGCGCTGCCGGTCCAGGGCGTACTCGGCCCACACCGGCGGCTGCGGCAGCCAGCTCGCATCGGTCGGCCCGAAGCCGTACGACGGGGCGTCGGCCTCCCACGGGATCGGCACCCGACAGCCGTCCCGGCCCCGCTCGGTGTGCCCGCTGCGCTCCCAGGTCGGGTCCTGCCGGGCCTCGTCGGGCAGCGTCATGTGCTCCGGCAGACCCAACTCCTCGCCCTGGAACAGGTACGCGGAGCCGGGCAGGGCCAGCATCAGCAGGCTGGCCGCCCGGGCCCGGCGCAGGCCGAGCGCGGCGTCCGGCTGCGGGTCGCCGATGCCGATGCCGTTCGGCTTGGGGGTGCCGACGGGCAGGCCGAGCCGGGAGGCGTGCCGGACGACGTCATGGTTGGACAGCACCCAGGTGGTGGGAGCGCCCACCTTGTCGGTGGCCTCCAGCGAGCGGGTGACCACGGCGTACTGGGCGGGGGCGGTCCAGGCGGCGAGCAGGTACTCGAAGTTGAACGCCTGGTGCATCTCGTCGGGCCGGACGTACCGGGCCAGCCGCTCGGCCGGCTCCACCCACGCCTCGGCGACCAGGATCCGCTCCCCGGGGTACTCGTCGAGCAGGCGTCGCCAGTCCCGGTAGATCTCGTGCACGCCGTCCTGGTCCCACATGGGCGGGCGCGGCTTGTCGACCTCGTTGCCGGAGAGGATCGCCTGGGGCTCCTGCCAGTCCGCCAGGTCGGCCTGCTTGACCAGCCCGTGCGCCACGTCGACGCGGAAGCCGTCGACCCCGCGGTCCAGCCAGAACCGCAGCACGTCCAGGAACTCGGCGCGGACCTCCGGGTTGTCCCAGTCGAGGTCGGGCTGGCCGCGGTCGAACAGGTGCAGGTACCACTGGCCGGGGCGGCCGTCCGGCTCGGTGACCCGGGTCCACGCCGGACCGCCGAACACGCTGCGCCAGTCGTTCGGCGGGCGGTCGCCGTCGGGGCCGAGGCCGTCGCGGAAGACGTACCGGGCACGCTCCGGGCTGCCGGGCGCGGCGGGGAGGGCCGCGGAGAACCAACGGTGTGCCGACGAGGTGTGGTTGGGCACCAGGTCCACGATCACCCGCAGGCTGCGGGCGTGGGCCTCGGCGATCAGCCGGTCGGCGTCGGCGAGCCGGCCGAACAGCGGGTCCACGTCCCGGTAGTTGGCCACGTCGTAGCCGGCGTCCGCCTGTGGCGAGGGATAGAACGGCGAGAGCCAGATCGCGTCCGCCCCCAGCTCGACCAGGTGGTCGAGGCGGGCGGTGATGCCCGGCAGGTCGCCGATCCCGTCGCCGTCGGAGTCGGCGAACGAGCGCGGGTAGATCTGGTAGATGACGGCCTCGGTCCACCAACCGGTGGCCGGGACGGCGGATGGTTCCTGCTGGGTCGCGTTGGTGTTCAGGGCCTTCTCCCGTGTGTCGACGCCGTCGCCGGTCATGTTCCCGCCCGTCATGTTCCCGCTCGGCGGGTGGGCGAATCCGTTCAGTCTGGCCGGGGCGGCGCGGTCGAGTCCCGCACGACGAGCCGAGTGGGCAGGATCACCGGTCCGGACGCCGGGCCCGCCGGTCCGGTGTCGCCCGGGGCGGGGACGATCCGCCGTACCGGCTCGGAGAGGGCCCGGCCGCCGAGCGGGTCGAGCAGGATGCGCGCCGCGAGCCGGCCCTGCTCCGCCGCCGGCTGGGCGATCGTGCTCAGCCCGAGCACCCCGGACAGCTCGTGGTCGTCGATGCCGATGACGCTGACGTCCTGCGGCACCCGTAGGCCCGCGTCGCGCAGCGCGCGGATCGCGCCCATCGCCATCTCGTCGCAGGCGGCGAAGATCGCCGTCGGTGGTTCGCCCCGGGCGAGCAGCTCGGTGGCGGCCAGGTTGCCGCCGTCGACGGTCAACTTCGACTCGATGTCGAGGCTCGGGTCCAGGGGCACGCCGGCGGCGCGCAGCGCGTCCTGGTAGCCCCGGCGGCGGTCCAGGTGGGCGGTGAAGGCCAGCTCGTCGTCGGGGTCGCCGGAAATGTGGGCGATCCGGCGGTGACCCAGGTCGAGCAGGTGGCGGGTGGCGGTCCGCGCCGCCGCCACGTCGTCTATGCGTACGCAGGGCCAGCCGGGCACCCCGCTGCCGGAGCTGATGGTCACCCCGGGCAGGTCCAACGTGGTCAGCTCGGCCAGTTCGGCCGGGCGCAGCGGGGTGGCGACCAGCATGACCGCGTCCACCCGCTTGTTCAGGTTCGCGGCGCGCAGCACCCGCTGCCGGGTGCGTTCCCGGCCGCCGAGGTTGTAGAGCAGGAGGTCGTAGCCGGACTCGTTCAGGGTCTCCTCGACCGCCTCGACCACGGTGCCGAAGAACCAGCGGGTGATCCGGGGGACCACCACCGCCACGGTGGCGGTCCGGCCGCTGGCCAGCCGCGACGCGCTCGGCGATACCGCGTACTGAAGTTGCTCGGCGGCGGCGAGCACCCGGCGACGGGTGGCCGCGGAGACGGTCGGGAGGCCGCGCAGCGCGCGGGAGACGGTGGCTGTGGAGACCCCGGCCAGGCGGGCGACATCATCGATCTTCGTCATGGTTATCCCGCCCCGGTGACCCGACCGCCGCCGCCCGGAACCGGGCGGCGGCGGTCGTCCGGTTCAGCCCTTGACGCTGCCGGCGAGCAGGCCGCGCACGAAGTACCGCTGGAGCGACAGGAACACGACCAGCGGTACGACCATCGAGACGAACGCGCCGGCGGTCAGCCGTTGCCACTCGTTGCCCCGGGTGCCGGCCATCTCGGCCAGCCGGACGGTGAGCGGCGCGGTCTCGTTGCCGCCTCCGGCGAAGATCAGCGCGACCAGCAGGTCGTTCCAGACCCAGAGGAACTGGAAGATCCCGAAGGCCGCGATGGCCGGGGTGATCAGCGGCAGGACGATGGTGCGGAAGATCTTCGGGTGGGTGGCCCCGTCGACCCGGGCCGCCTCCATCAGGTCCTTGGGCAGCTGCGAGATGAAGTTGTGCAGCAGGAAGACGGCGAACGGAAGCGCGAAGCAGGTGTGCGCGAACCACACCTGTGCGAACTTCTGCTCGTCGACCAGGTCCCAGGCGGGCATGATGGTGACCCCGCCCAGGCTGACACCGGTGGAGAAGAACTTCAGCAGCGGCACGAGGGCCATCTGCAGCGGGACGATCTGCAACGCGAAGATCGCGATGTACATCCAGTCCCGGCCCTTGAAGTTGATCCACGCCAGCGCGTACGCGGCCAGGGACGCGAACGCGAGCGGGAACAACACCGACGGGATGGTGATCGCCAGCGAGTTGATGAAGTAGCTGGCGAGCTGCCCCGACGAGGACGAGCTGCCGAACAGCACGTCCTGGTAGTTCTCCAGGGTGAACTGCGGGTCGGTGAAGAACGTCCACCAGCCGTTGGACTTGATCTGGTCCTCGGGCCGGACGGAGGAGACGAGCAGGCCGAAGGTCGGGATCGTCCAGAGCAACGCGATGACGATCGAGACCAGGGTCGCGGTGCGGCTGTTCAGCCGCTTGCGCACCCGGCCGGCGGTCGTGGCGGTCTTCCCGGTGGCCTGGGCGCCGGCGGGGAGCGTGGGCGTCGTGGTGGTCATCTCAGCCCTCCCGCTGTTGACGCAGGTTGCGGATCTGGTAGATCACGAGCGGGATCACCAGGACGAAGAGGAACACCGCCAGCGCCGAGCCCTGCCCGTTCTGGCCGTACCGGAACGCCTGGTTGTACATCTCGTTCGCGATGACGCTGGTGTCGTAGTTGCCGTTGGTCGCGGTCCGGACGATGTCGAAGACCTTGAGCGTGGCGATCGACAGCGTCACCACCACGACGATCAGCGCCGGCCGGATGCTCGGCATGGTGATCTGCCAGAACATCTGCCACGGGCTGACCCCGTCCAGCCGGGCGGCCTCGACGATGTCGCCCGGGATGGCCTTGATCGCGGCGGAGAGCACCACCATGGCGAAGCCGGCCTGGATCCAGACCATGATCACGATCAGCAGCAGGGTGTTCAGCGGAGAGTCCAGCAGCCACTGCTTCGGCTCGCCGCCGAGGCTCACCACGATCTGGTTGAGCAGACCGATCTGCTCCTGCCCGTCGCCGCGGAAGGCGTAGACGAACTTCCAGATGATCGCGGCGCCGACGAACGAGATGGCCATCGGCATGAAGATCAGTGACTTGGCCACCGACTCGAACCGGGCCTTGTCCACCATGACGGCGTAGAGCAGCCCGAACGCGGTGGCCACCAGCGGCACCAGCAGCACCCAGACGAGCGTGTTGATCAGCACCCGGACGATCGAGTCCTCGGAGAACATCCAGGTGTAGTTACGCAGACCGACCCAGTTGTCGCTGCTGCCGTCCATGAAGGAGAGCAGCGTGGTGCGGATGGCCGGGACGACCAGGCCGATGAGGAGCAGCAGCACCGCGGGCAGCAGGAAGAAGAACGCGAACATGCCCTCGCGCTGCTTCGGGCGCCGGGGCAGCGGGGCCCCGCTCGCCGAGGCGGCGACCAGCTGCGCCTCACGGCGTCGGGCGAACCAGGACGGCACGGCGTCGAGGAGCAGCAGCAGGCTCCCGACGACCGCGACGAACGCGATCAGCCCGTACATCAGCATGAGGAGCTTCGGCTGCTCTTCGGCGAAGTCGAACTCCATCAACCCTCCTTCGGGGTTTCGACGCGGCCGGTGGGCCGGCCCTCTTCAACGGGCCGGCCCACCGCCGGGATCACTTCGGCCAGCTGCTTTCGATGCCCTTGAGCACCGTGGCAGTGTCCTTGCCGTTGATCCAGTCGACCATGCCCTTCCAGAAGGTCCCGGCGCCGACGGCGGCCGGCATCAGGTCCGAGCCGTCGAAGCGGAACACGGTCTTCTGGTCCTGGAGGATCTGGACGGAGAGCTTGTCGACCGGGTTCGGCACGTTGGCCAGGTCGAGCTTGTTGTTCGCCGACACCCAGTCACCGATCTTGGCGCGGCTGTTGGCGTACTCGCCGGAGGCCAGGTAGGTCTGCACCGCCTGGACCTCGGGACGGTCGGCGAAGGCCGCGACGAACTCGCCGCCACCGAGGACCGGCTTGCCCTTGGCGGGGTCGATCGCCGGGAAGTAGAACGCGAAGACGTCGCCGTCCTCGGCCACCTTGGTGCCCTTCGGCCACTGGTTGGCGTAGAAGGACGCCTGCCGGTGCAGGGCGCACTTGCCGGCGGTGATCGGCGTGCCCGCCTCCTGGAAGGAGGTGGTGGCGATGCTCTTCACGCCGCCGAAGCCGCCGTTGACGTACTTCTCGTTCTTGAGGATGGTGCCGGCCTTGTCGAGGGCCTCGGCGACCTTCGGGTCGTTGAACGGGATGCCGTGGGTGGTCCACTGGTCGTAGACCTCGGGGGTCTGCGTCCGCAGCATCATGTCTTCGATCCAGTCGGTGGCCGGCCAGCCGGTGGCGTCACCGGACTCGATGCCGGCGCACCACGGCTTGGTGCCGCTCGTCGCGATCTTGTCGCTGAGGGCCGTCAGCTCGTCCCACGTGGTGGGGACGGTCCAGCCCTTCTCCTTGAACGTCTTCGGCGAGTACCACACGAAGGACTTGACGTTCGAGCCGAGCGGAGCGCCGTAGAACTGGCTTTTCACGGTGCTGTACTTCAGCCAGTCGGCCGAGTAGTTCTGCTCGGCCATCGCCTTGGTGTCGGCGCCGGCCGGCTTGAGCTTGCCGGAGTCGACGAACCGCTTGATCAGGCCGGGCTGCGGGATGAAGGCCAGGTCGGGCGCGTTGCCGCCGTCGACCCGGATACCGAGCTGGGCCTCGAACTCGCCGCTGCCCTCGTGGTCGATCTCGATGCCGGTGCAGTCCTCGAACTGCTTCCAGGACTGGTCGAGGCGGTCGGCCTCGATGTCCCGGATCGACGAGTAGATCGTGACCTTCTTGCCGTCGTGATCCTTGTACTTCTCATATGCCGCGCACTCCGCGGAGCCCGCGTTCTCGCTCTTCTTGTCGTCGCCGGTGCCGCAGGCAGTGACGCTGAGCGCCAGCCCCAGTGCGCCAGCGACCGCGAGAGCCTGGCGTGGTCTGGCAGATACCGCCATGCCGTTCTCCTTCCTTGCCGGCGCGGTCGTGCTCGACGCAGCGCCGGTCCGATGGGCGTCACCACATGCAAGCGCTTGCATTGGAGCGAGTCCAGCCCCAGCCGGACACGGACGAGTAACAATCCCGAAACCCGCTCACCCCTAGTGGGCACGCTCCCACGGATAGGGGTCGTGGCCGCCCGGGAGGCGTCCGAAGGGCCGTTCGAGGGCCTTCCGGGGGGATAGTTCAGACACGCTGAGAGCAGTCAACGGCGACATCCCCAACGTCCCGCGCTGCCGAGGCGCGATAGGGGTTCCCCCTGTCGACGCCTCGCGTCGACAGGGGCCCTGCTCTCAGTTCAGCTGCCAGACGGACCAGTTCAGGGCGGCGGCGAAGGTGACCCAGGCCCAGTACGGCAGCAGCAGCGTCGCTGCCGGGCGGGAGAGCCTCGCGAAGAGCGCCACGGTCACCCCGATGGCCAGCCACATCAGCACGATCTCGGCGAAGGCGAGGCCGTACCGGCCGGCGCCAAAGAACAGCGGGGTCCAGATCGCGTTCAGCACGAGTTGGGCGGTCCAGGCCCACAGCGCCGGGCCGAAGCCGGCCCGTCGCCAGACCAGCCACCCCGCGATGGCGATCAGCGCGTACAGGAGGGTCCAGACCGGGCCGAACAGCCAGGACGGGGGTGCCCAGTCCGGCTGGTTCAGGCTCGCGTACTCCTCGGAGGTGCCCCGCACGCCGAGCCCGCCTATGGCGGCGGCCACCGTCACCGCCGCGCCGAAGCCGAGCAGCGCCCACCACTTCCGCGCCCCGGTCGACCGCCGGGCGCTGTCCGAAACTGTCATGCCGAAGAGGTGCCCGGCGATCCGGGCACCAAAACTCCGCCCGCGCCCACCCGGCCTACGGACGGCAGGACGCCGGGGCCGTCCTGACCGTTGCTCCTGTCTGGGAGGACGGAGCTCCGGTCACGACGACCCCGGCGGGTCGGTGGTGGTTACGAGATCAGGCGTCAACTGAAGATGCTGACACCACCCGGGCCGACCAACAGCCCGACCACGATGAGGACGACGCCCCACAGGATCTGCCGGCGGAACAGCGCCAGGATGCCGGCGACCACGAGAATGACTGCGAGAATCCAGAGAATCAGCTCCATGGCTGCTGAATACCCGAGTGACCGATCCGGGAAACCTCGCCGGCGTCCAGATGATCTCCCAGGTGGAAGATGCTGTACGCCTGCTTGATCACCGGGTGGGCGACGTTGCGGACCCGGACCCCGCCCGGGGTGGTGCCCCGCTCGCTGCCGGCGTGCGCGTGCCCGTGCAGGGCCAGCGCGGTCGGCGCCGAGTCGATGGCCTGCCCGAGCTGGTACGAGCCGAGGAACGGGTAGATCTCCAGCGGTTCGCCCGCCAGGGTGTCCGGCACGGGGGAGTAGTGGGTGAGCGCGACCAGCAGGTCGCAGTCCAGCCCCCGCAGCGCCGTGCCCAGCGCCTCCGCGCTCTCGTTCGTGGTCCGGACGAACGACTTCATCTCCGGCTCGCCGAAGTCGCTGGCGCACCGGCCGGCGAAGCCACCGCCGAAGCCCTTCACCCCGGCCACGCCGAGTCGCCCGCCGGCGAACTCCAGCACGATCCCCTCGCCCTCCAGCACCCGGATGCCCGCGTCCTCAAGCACCTTGACCACCTGTGGCACCTGGTCACACTGGTGGTCGTGGTTGCCGAGCACCGTCACCACCGGCACCCCCAGCCCGCCGAACTCCTCGGCCACGCAGCGCGCCTCGGCCTCGGTGCCGTGCCGGGTCAGGTCGCCGGCGAGCAGCAGCACGTCGGCGCAGTCGGCCAACTCGTTGAGGGCGGGCCGGAACCGGCCCACCACGTCCTGGTCCACGTGCACATCGCCCACGGCGGCGATCCGGATCACCTTTCGACCTCCCTCACGGCAACTGCTCGACTTCCGTGGGCGCCTGCGCGCGGATCACCCCGATGTCGCTGGTGACCGGCACGTCGGGGAAACGCTCGGCCACCCGGCGCAGGATCTCCTCCCGCCGGTGCGGACTCTCCACCTCGCCGTAGAGCACCAGGCCCCGCTCCCGGCGGACCACGGTGATTCCCTGCTCGGCGACGGCCGGGTCCTCGGCGAGCAGCCGCTGGATCTCGGCCTCCACGTACTCGTCGGGCGCCCCGGCGGCGACGGCGGGCGTCCCGGCGGCATGGTCGCGGTACGCGCTCACACGATCTCCTTCTCCTCGGTGGCGCCGGAGTGCGGCACCACGTCCAGCCGGTCGATCAGCACCAGGAACGCCTCGGCGTACGGCGAGTGCTGCGTCTCCTTCCGTACCCGTTCCCAGTCGATCTGCTCCCGCAGCGACCGGGCCAGCGGCAGCGCCCGGGCGAAGTCGCAGTAGTGCTGGGAGAAGCTGAGCAGCTTGTGCACCATGAGCTGGCTCGCCGAGAGCACCGGCATGTGGATCGCGTCCACCGGCCGGACGATCGTGTCGGCGAAGGTCTCCTCGGTCACCGGGGTCTCGATCGGCCGGTGGATCAGGTCCACCATCCGGCCATCGTCGTAGACCTTCACCAGCCAGTCCTCGGGCGGGCGCTCGGCGGTGAAGCCCGCCTCGACCAGGGCCTCCATCGCCCGGTCGACGTCCTGCCCCCGGATCAGGAAGTCGACGTCGTGGTCGCTGGAGTGCCCGCCGTGGGCGTACACCGCGAAGCTGCCGCCGAGGGCGAACGGGATCTCGGACTGTTTGAGCACGGCGGCGACCTTCTTCAGCGTGTGCACCAGGGTCTCGTCCCCGCGCTCGGCCATCTGGCTCTCCCGTCGGTCGTGAGGTGGACAGGCGGATTCGAATTGCGTACCCGGCACAGAGGTCGCCCACACCTGAGCCTCGCCCGACGGGGCGGCAATGGGGTGCGGACGGACAAATCGCCGTGGTGGGCGCGGGTCCGATAGGCTGGGGAGAGTGGCCAGATCACTGCGGGAGCGGCGCGGCAAGGCCCGACTGCGCGCCGTAGCCCTGATCGGCATTGACGGCTCGGGCAAGACCACTCAGGCCCACCACCTCGCCGAGGCGCTCACCGCCGCCGGGCGTCCGGCGACATACCACCGCAACGCCGGCGGGCGCCGCTGGCTTGGGCGCCTCGCCCAACGGCTCGGCCGTCCGGACGCCGAGCGGCTGGTCGGCCGGCGCGGCCTGCTCGCCCTCGAGTCCCTGCTGCGCTGGCTCGCCATCGCGGCGGCGCTGCTGAGCTGCCTGGTCACCGGCCGGACGGCCGTGATGGACCGCTACTCCGCCTGCCAGTACGCCAGCATCCGGGCGCATGGCGGGCAGCGCTGGGAGCGGCTGGCCCGCGCCGGATACCGGATGTTCCCGCCGCCGCAGGTCACCTTCCTGCTCACCGTCGAGCCGGCCGAGGCGTACCGGCGGATCGAGCAGCGCGGCACCGACCACGAGACCATCGGCTGGCTGACCGCCGCCGACACCGCCTACCGGACGCTGCCCGAGTTCCCCACCTTCGTGGTGGTCGATGCCGGTCGCCCGCCGGAGGAGGTCTCCCGGCAGATCCGGGCCCACCTGGCCGCCTGGCTGCCGACCGAGTGGCCCGCGCCGGCCGGGGAGCCCGTGCCGGTCGGGCAACCCGCGCCGGTCGGGCAATCCGTGCCGGTCGGGCAATCCGCGCCGGTCGGGGAGCCGGCACCGTCCGGCCCGGGTCGGGCCGATGCGGCAGACCGGGGCGCGGGCCAGCGGCTGGCGGCTCAGGGCCGCCCGTAGGCCGGAACGCCCGCGCCGGGCCGAGGCCTCGACCGTTCGCGCCACCCCGGCCGGGGGTGCCGGCTGTCCCCGGCCCGGTAGGCCGGGCCGTCGGAACGGCGGGACGTCGGCCGCCGACCGGCGTGGGGTGGGGCCCTGCCGGGGGAAGCGCCGGAAGCTGCGGAAATGGCAGTGTTCGGCGCAATACTGATGAACGTCCAGAGTACTTTTTCCCGATACGCGGGGAGATGGTTGACGCTCACGCTTCATGAAAGTAAGTTTCATGCGTGGCGAAGAGTCCGAAGATTTCTGCGAGTCACGAGCCGGGTGGACTGATCGTCCACATCAGCGGTTTGCTCCCCTCGCTGTCGCCCGCCGAGCAGCGGGTGGCGCGGCTGGTGGTCGCCGACCCGGCGGACGCCGCCCGGCGCACCATCACCGACCTCGCCACCACCGCCGAGACATCCGAGGCGACCGTGATCCGGTTCTGCCGCTCGGTCGGCATGAACGGCTACCCGCAGCTGCGCATCCGGCTCGCCGCCGAGGCGGCCCGCCGGATCGAGCCCCCGGACGCCCGGGTGGTCGGCGGCGACATCCCGCCCGGTGCCGACCTGGCCCAGATCATCGCCACCATCGCGTTCAACGACGCGCGGGCAGTCGAGGAGACGGCCGAGCAGCTCGACCCGGCCGTCTGCGAGCAGGTCGTCGAGGCGATCGTGGGCGCCAGCCGGATCGAGGTGTACGGCGCGGGCGCCAGCGGCTTCGTCGCCTCCGACTTCCAGCAGAAGCTGCACCGCATCGGCCGAACAGCGTTCTACTTCCCCGACGTGCACACAGCGCTCACCTCGGCGGCCCTGCTCGGCAAGGGCGACATCGCGTTGGGCATCTCGCACACCGGCACCACCGCCGACGTGATCGAGGTGCTGGAGCAGGCCCGGTCCCGAGGTGCGGCCACAGCCGCGCTGACCAACTTCCCCCGCTCGCCGATCACGGACGTCGCCGACTTCGTGCTCACCACGGCGGCCCGGGAGACCACCTACCGCTCCGGCGCGATGGCCAGCCGGCTGGCCCAGCTCACCGTGGTCGACTGCCTCTTCGTCGGCGTGGCCGCCCGCAACCGGACGCGGGCCCGTAAGGCGCTGGAGGTCACCGCCGAGGCGGTGCAGACCCACCGGATCGGCTCCAGCCGGAGGCGGGGATGACCCCCGGCCGGGTACAGCCGGACGAGGTGGCCGCGGTCCCGGCCCGCCCGGTGGTCCGGGTGGGCGCGCCGACCGAGCGACGCAACCCGCTCAGCGTCGACCTCGACCTGATGTCCACCCGGGACGTGCTCACCGTGATCAATGAAGCGGACCGCCGGGTGCCGGCCGCCGTCGCGGCGGTCCTCGACGAGATCGCCGCCACCGTCGACCTCGGGGTCGCCGCGCTGCGCGGCGGGCACCGGGTGCACTACTTCGGCGCCGGCACCTCCGGCCGGCTCGGGGTGCTCGACGCCGCCGAGTTGGCTCCCACCTTCAATTCGCCCCGGCACTGGTTCTGCTCCCACATCGCCGGCGGCTCCGACGCGATGTGGCGGGCCGTCGAGGACGCCGAGGACGACCACGGTGGCGGAGCGGCCGCGGCGGCGGACTGCGTCGGCACCGGCGACCTGGTCGTCGGCCTGGCCGCCAGCGGGCGCACCCCGTACGTTCTCGGGGCGCTCGCCGCGTCCAGGGCGCAGGGGGCCTCGACCGTGCTGCTCTGCGCCAACCCGGAGGCGAAGGCCGCCTCGGCGGTCGACGTCTTCATCGGCGTGGACACCGGCCCCGAGGTGGTGACCGGGTCGACCCGGATGAAGGCGGGCACCGCGCAGAAGTTGGTGCTCAACACCTTCTCCACCGCCGTGATGGTGCGGCTGGGTCGGGTCTACTCGAATTTGATGATCGACATGGTGGCCACCAACGCCAAGCTGCGGGGCCGGATGATCTCGATCCTGATGGAGGCCACCGGCTGCGCCGAGGAGGTCTGCGGGCAGGCCCTGCACGCGGCCGACGGTGACCTGAAGACCGCCCTGGTCTCGTTGGTCTCCGGTGTCGAGGTGTCCGCCGCCCGGGCCGCCCTGGCCCGCTCCGCTCACCAGGTACGCGGCGCCCTCGCCCTGCTCGCCTCCTGAGCTGCGGTCCCGTCACCGGGGCTGATCCGAGGTTCCGTCACCGGAGTGCTGCGTCGGGCCACGCCCGGTGACGTTGGTCACGACCCCGCCCGGAGTGGGACTTCGCGCCTGCCCCGGATTGTTCAACCGGGGCGAGGGTATTCCGTGTCCATGAATGAACCGAGCGGTCCGTCGGCGCGTGTCAGGCGGTGACCAGGATCGCAGCGCGGTGGTGATGCGGATCGCTGTGCGCCCGGGGTCGGCAATGGTGCCATGCCCAGGGGTGCCAGCGTACGCCGATCCGCCGAGCCGGCCGTGGCGTCAACAGCGAGCCGCCCGACGGGGTGCTGACAGCAAACATGGATCGGGCTCTCAGCTACTACTCAGGCATTCGTGACACTTTCGACTCACGACACGGAATCCCGGACCCGTCTCAACTGTTGTGCAGGTGTCAGGTCAGCACCGGTGGGCACAGCGGAAGTTACGGGGGAGGGCTGATGGACGTGGGGATGGCAAGGAACCGGGCAACCGGCGCGAGCGAGGGGACCGTGGACAACGTGGACAAGAACATCGGCATGCGAACCGACGAGGTGGCCGAGGAGCGCGACCTGGTCGGAGTCTACCTTCACGAGATCTCCCGAACGCCACTGCTGGACGCCGCCACGGAGGTCGACCTCTCCAAGGCGATCGAGGCCGGCCTCTACGCCGAGCACCTGCTCGACGGGAATCGAGTTCCCGCCGGGGTCGACCGGGACGACCTGGAGCGCGTGGTCGCCGAGGGGGAGCGGGCGAAGGACCTCTTCATCCGCGCCAACCTGCGGCTGGTCGTCTCCATCGCCCGGCGTTACGTGCGCTCGGGCATGCCCATGCTCGACCTGATCCAGGAGGGCAACACCGGCCTGGTCCGGGCGGTCGAGAAGTTCGACTACGAGCGGGGCTTCAAGTTCTCCACCTACGCGACCTGGTGGATCCGCCAGGCGATCAGCCGGGCCATCGCCCAGCAGGAGCGCACCGTGCGGCTGCCGGTGCACCTGGTCGAGGACGTCAACCGGATGCGGAACGTGGTCCGGCAGCTCACCCGCGAGCTGGGCGGCGACCCGGAGCCGGAGCAGATCGCGGCGTCCCTCGGCGTCACCGTCGCGCGGGTCAACGAGCTGGTCCGCTGGTCGCAGGACACGGTGTCGCTGGACACCCCGATCGGCGACGACGGCGACACCAAACTCGGCGACCTGGTCGCCGACAGCGACGCCCCGTCGCCGGAGGACATCGTCCTGACCGGGCTGGAGCGGCAGCGCATCGAGGGTCTGCTCAACCACCTCGACGACCGGTCGGCCGGCATCATGCGGGCCCGCTACGGCCTGGAGGACGGGCGGGAGCACTCGCTTACCGAGGTCGCCTCGCGGTTCTCCCTCTCCCGGGAGCGGATCCGGCAGTTGGAGATCCAGGCCCTGGGCCGGCTGCGCGAGCTCGCCCGGGCGGAGGGGCTGCAGGCAGCCTGACCTGGTAGCAATAACGGCGAACGGCCGGCGTCCGACAGGGGGACGCCGGCCGTTCGCCGTTCGGGTCGGAGCCGTCAGTGGACCCGGCCGTACCCGTAGGGCTTCATCAGGTCGACGTTCCGCTTCTCCACGTTGCGGCCGAAGGTCGGCGCGTGGATCACCTGGCCCCCGCCGACGTAGATGGACACGTGCCCGAGGCTGTTGTAGAAGACCAGGTCGCCCGGGCGCAACTCGCTGCGGCTGATGTGGCTGACCACGCCCCACTGCATCTTCGTGTTGTGTGGCAGCGACTTGCCGGCCGCCCGCCAGGCGGCGGAGGTGAGGCCGGAGCAGTCGTACCCGTTCGGGCCGTCGGCGGCCCAGACGTAGGGCTTGCCGAGGGCGCCGTACGCGTACCGGACCGCGGTGCCCGCCCGGCCGGAGACGGCGGGCGCCTGCTCGGCGGAACTCCCGCCCGACTTCGACTTCGACTTCGTCCTCGGCGCCGGCGGCTCGGTGGCCCGCCCGTACGCCTGACGGCGCATCTCGTAGAGCTCGGCCAGGTCCTTCTCGATCTTCTTCTTGCCGGCGGCGAGCTGCTTGGCCTGCGCGGCCTGCTTCGCCAGCGTCGCGTCGAGCCGGGCCTTCTGGTCGAGCAGCCGGCGCTGGCTCTCGGTGAAGCCGGAGATCCGCTGCTGGCGCTGCCGGGTGAGCTGGTCGAGGGTGTCCAGCCGGTCCAGCAGGTTGCTCGGGCCGCCCGCGCTCAGCAGCGCGTTGGCGGTGTCCATCCGGCCCGTCTTGTACGCGGTGACGGCGATCTCGCCGACGTCCGCCCGGCTCTGCGCGGTCTGCGCCTCCAGCGGCCCGATCCGGGCCGTCAGCTTCGCCGCGGCGGCCTTGTTCGCCTTGATGTCCTCGGTGAGCTCGTTGTAGGACTCGACGACCCGTTCCAACTCGGTCGAGGACTTCTCGATTCGCTGGGTCAGTTCGGCGGGCGACGGCTCGGCCTGAGCCGCCGACGCCGGGGCGATCAGCACGGCCGCGAGGCCGGCCGCCGCCAGTGCGCGCAGCGAATTCCTGAGGTACGACAAGAGCGGAGGGCTCCTCTCCCGCCAGTCGCCGGGCGTCGCGGGACGCCGCGGCGATGTCGGCCCGGGGCTGTCCGGGTGGACGGCCGTCGGCCGGTCCGACTCGCCCAACCTAACCCGGGACGGAAGTTACCCGCAGGTGAAGCAGGGGCGAAAGTGGCGAAACGGCCAGGTGTGTCGCGAGATACAGTCACGTTCGGTAGTTGTCAGAGAGGCGCTCCGGCGCGACCGGCGGGGCAGGATGTGCCGAACGGGCGTTCCACGGCTTTCGTCGTTCTGGGCGGATGCCGCCGGACGCGACGATTAATAGCCGGAAAAGCCGGAATTGGTGGCCTCTTGCCGGCGCGGAGGGGACGGCAGGCCAGCCCCCGGGCCCGGAAAATCGGGACCTGGGCTGGCCCGATGGCCAGACAATGGAGCGGAGCCGGGAATCCCGCCAGCCGTCGACCGGCGCCGCGGGGGCCGCTCCCGGCCCCTCAGCCGTGGGAGACAGCCGTGATCCGAGATGGCTCCGCTACCCGCCCGCACCGGTCACCGAGGGTGACCCCCGCGCCCCCTGCCCTGCTCTACGCCCAGCCCGGGATCGTCGTCACGACGGACCGGTTCACCGTCGGCCACAGCAGCTTCGCGATCGCCGACCTGACCCACCTGCACACCGCCCGGGGTCCACACGACCGGCTCGCCGTCCGGGCGGTGGCGGTGACCGCCGTCATGGTCGCCGGCGTGGGGCTGCTGCTCGGCTTCACCGGCGGCCTGCAACGGCTGACCGCCGGGGCTTACCTGACTCTCGGGGCGGTGGCCCTGCTGCCCGTGCTGCTCGCGGCGGTCGGCGCCCGCTGGCGCCCGCCGCCGTACGAGCTGTGGGGCTGGCACGGGGGCGTCCGGGTGCTGCTGTTCAGCAGCGACGACCAGCGGCAGTTCGGGCAGGTCAGCCGCGCCGTACACCGGGCCCGCGAGGGCGTGCGGTACGGCGGCTGGGGCGGCGCGCCCACCGGGGAGGAGTTCTGGCGCCCGGACCGCTGATCCGCCCGGGTCAGCCTCAGCCAGCGACCGGCTCCGGGGTGCGGGCGCGCTCGGTAGCCAGCCAGCGGCTCACCCGCCGCTCGGCGTAGAAGGACACGAAGGGCACCGTGCCGGCGAGCATCACCAGCAGCATCCGCTTCAGCGGCCAGTCCGCCCGGCGGGACAGGTCGAACGTCGCCGCCAGGTAGAGCATGTACAGCCAGCCGTGCGCCGTCCCGACGATGGCGACCACCGTCGGCTCGTCGAACCCGTACTTCAGCGGCATGCCGATCAGGACCAGCACGGCCAACGCCACGCCCACGATCCAGGCGATCACGCGGTACCGGGTAAGGGCTCCGCCCACCTTCGTCCGTCCTTCCGAACCGGCCTTCGGCCGGGTAGTCGCGAACCGGCGTCAGCCGGGATAGTCACCGGGCCGGGAGCCCGGATTGGCGTTCAACCACGCCAGGTAGCGGTTGTACGCGGCCAGGTCGGCGTCCTCGGGGCCGCCGGCCGGCACCGCAGACACCCGGGCGACCCGCACGGGTCGGCGTACCCCTGTCGGGGCGCCGGACGACAGGGCCGCGCCGGCCATGATGTCGCCGCCCGCCTCCTCGCCGCCCGCCGACGGCCCGTCCACGGCGGAGCGCAGGGTGTGCCGCAGCTCACGCCACCAGACGAAGACGACGAACGCGGCGAAGACCGGCCACTCGATGGCGTAACCCCAGCTGATGGAGTTGCCGTCGGCGGCCCGGGTGATCTGCCACCACCCCAGCCCGAGGAAGCTGACGACCAGCACGACCATGGCCACGTGGCGGGCGATCCACGCCGGTGTCCAGAGCCGTTTCATGGGGTCGAGGGTACCGGGAGTCGGGGTGCTCTCCGACGTGGCGTCGTAGTTCGGGGTTTGGCGGTGGCCGGTGTGGGCATCCGTCTAGACGCCAGCCAGACGAGACGAGGGGCGACGATGACCGAATCAGTGCGGCAGACCGGCGGCCCGACGGAAGCCAGCCCGGAGCAGCGGATGCCCGAGTGGGACGGCGACCACGTCCACGACATGTCCACCGACGACGCGGTCGTAGACGGCGAGCTGGGGATCGACCCCACCGAGCTCGCCGACGAGGACCTGATCCGCGAGATACACAGCCTGCACCGCACCCGGCTCGACACGCTGCGGCACGCTGCGGACTCGGCGCTCGCGAACCACCTGCGTCGCACGGCGGAGCTGGAGACCGAGTACCTGGCCCGGCACCCGGGACGCGAGGTCGACCCGGCCCGGCTGCGGGACGTGTGATGGCGGAGCACGCGGAGCGCGGGATGTCCGCGCCACCAGAGGTGGTCTTCAACACGGCGACCGACCCGGACCGGGCCGCCGCGTGGCTGCCCCAGCCGCTGCGGTCCGACGGCCGCAGCCGCCCCGACGTCAGCCCCGGGCAGATGCGGGCCCGGTGGGCCAGCGCCTCCGCCCCCGGCTGGTCGGCCGAGATCCGGGTGGAGCCCGCGGACGCCGGGGGCGCCCGGGTCCAGCTCGACCTGGCCGGGGCATCCGGCCAGGCGGATCCGGGACTAGCCGAGGAAACCCTGGCCAACCTCGCCCGCGAGGTGGCCGACAACCTGACCGCCGGTTGAGCCGGTAGCCGGACCCGCTGCCGGCGCGCCGCGCGCCAGCACACGCAGAGAACAAGGAGACGCGGTTGAGCGACAGCAGCCTGAAGCAGAAGGTGGCGCGGCTGCGCCAGGCGTACGCGCCGCACGAGCACCGGCCGCTCGGCGGCTACCTGGTGGCGATGGGCACCTACGCCGGGGTGACCGCGACGCTCGCCGGACTGGTCAGGGCGACCGGCCGGCCGGTGCCGGAGCGGCCCAGCCCGTCGGACGTGGTGCTGCTCTCCATCGCCACCCACAAGCTCAGCCGGCTGCTGTCCAAGGACGCGGTCACCAGCCCGCTGCGCGCCCCGTTCACCCGGTACGACCGCCCGAGCGGCTCCGGCGAGGTGATGGAGCAGGTCCGGGACTCGGGCAGCCCCACCCGGCACGCCATCGGCGAGCTGCTGAGCTGCCCGTTCTGCCTGGCGGTCTGGGTGGCCACCGGGCTCACCGGCGGACTGGTGCTGGCCCCCCGGCTGACCCGGCTGGTGGCTACCGCCCTGACCGCGGTGGCGGCCTCCGACTTCCTCCAGATGGGCTACGCCGTCGCCCAGCAGGCCGCCGACGGCGGTCGCGACAAGGACTGACACGGGTACGGGGAGGGGCCGCAGGCCGCCTTCCCGTACCCGCCCGGCGTTAGCGCTGCATGCCGTTCGGTCCGGCGTTGCCCTCAGCGCTGCATGCCGTTCGGTCCGGCGTTGCCCTCAGCGCTGCATGCCGTTCGGTCCGGCGTCAGCGCTGCATACCGGACCAGCCGTGCGGCGACTCCGTCTCGCGTTCCTCGTCGTCCTCGTCGCCGGTGATGATGTCGGGGTCGACGGCGGTGAGGTCGTGTTCGTCGGCGAAGTCCTGCTCGGCCGTGGTGTCCAGGCCCTCCGGCGGCTGGCCGAGCGCCGGGAGGTGCTCCTCCCGCTGCTCCTCGCGATCGGTCATCTCGCTGTCCTCTCCGTGGTCGGGGCGGGGTCGGTGCCGCGGTCGGCCGTCGGCGCCGTGGGCCTGCTCGTGCCGGCCGCCGTGGGCCTGCTCGTGCCGGCCGCCGTGGGCCTGCTCGTGCCGGCCGCCGTGGGCCTGCTCGTGCCGGCCGTGCCCGAGGCGTCAGGCGACCGACCCGCCCAGCAGGTCGGCAGCCTCGTCCACCGCGTACTCGCCCTGGGGCAGCGCGGCGATCCGGGTGAGCAGCACCGCGGGAAGCTCGGCGGCTACCGCCCGGCGGTAGATGTCCGCCTGGCTGATCCGCTCCTGGCCGTGGTAGATCTCGTCGAGCAGGTCGTCGAGCGGCCGGGTGTCCGGTTCCTCGGTCAGCTCGTCGTCTCCGGTCGGGTCGGTGTCGGCGGGCAGATCGGTGTCGGCGGCCAGCTCGGCGTCGTCCACAGCGGCGTCCCTCACGGGTGCGTCGTCGGTCACGACGGTCGGCTACCCGAGCCGGAATCGGTCAAACGTCACCCCACCCCGCCCCCGGCCCCCGACCCACCCCGGCGTGCGTTGATCAAGAGCTTTGCGTCAGAAGTCGCCAACGACCCTGACGCAAAGCTCTCGATCAACGGGGTGGGGGTCAGGCCGGAGGGGTGAGGGGGGCCGTCGTGGTGCGGCGGGCGTGGACGGCGGCGGCCAGGGTGTCGAGGACCTCCTGCGTGGTGTCCCAGCCGAGGCAGCCGTCGGTGACGGAACGGCCGTACTCCAGCTCGCGGGTGGGGTCGAGGTCCTGCCGGCCGGGGAGCAGGAAGCTCTCCAGCATGATGCCGACGATGCCGCGCTGGCCGGCGGCGAGCTGGTCCGCGACGTCGGCGGCGACCAGCGGCTGGCGGCGGTGGTCCTTGCCGCTGTTGGCGTGACTCGCGTCGACCACCACCCGCTCCGGCAGGCCGGCCGCCCGGAGCAGGTCCAGCGCCCCGGCCACCGAGGCGGCGTCGTAGTTCGGGCCGTCGTTGCCGCCGCGCAGCACCAGGTGGCCGTCGACGTTGCCCCGGGTGTGCATGATCGCCGGGGTGCCGGAGACGTCGATCCCGGGGAAGACGTGCGGGACGCCGGCCGCCCGGATGGCGTCCACGGCGGTGCCGACGCTGCCGTCGGGGCGGTTCTTCATGCCGATCGGCATGGACAGGCCGGAGGCGAGCTGCCGGTGCACCTGGCTCTCCACGGTGCGGGCGCCGATCGCACCCCAGGCCACCGTGTCGGCGATGTACTGCGGGGTGATCGGGTCGAGGAACTCGCAGCCCACCGGCAGGCCCAACCGCAGCACGTCCAGCAGCAGCGCGCGGGCGGTACGCAGGCCGGTGTTCACGTCGCCCGAGCCGTCCAGCCCGGGGTCGTTGATCAGGCCCTTCCAGCCGACCGTCGAGCGCGGCTTCTCGAAGTACACCCGCATCACGATCAGCAGGTCGTCGGCGAGCCGGTCTGCGACGGTCCGCAGCCTGGCCGCGTAGTCCAGCGCGGCGGCCGGGTCGTGCACCGAGCACGGGCCGACCACCACCAGCAGTCGGTCGTCGGCGCGGTCGAGCACCCGGCTGACCGCGCGCCGGCCGTCGAGTACGGCCTCGGTGAGCGGCGCGTCCAGGGGCAGGTGGTGGTGCAGCAGGGCCGGGGTGGTCAACGGCACGATGCGATCGATCCGTTGGTCGATGACGCGATGGTTGTCCGGGGTGGTCACGGTGGGGTTCCTTCCGCCGACCGTGCCCCGGGGCCGGCGCCCAGGGTCGAGCCGGCTGCTCGTACGCAAAAGGGCAGGAACCAATGTCCCTGCCCAGCCGGCTCGAAGAGGAGTGACGTCAGATCATGGTGAAGTCACCGGCTCCTCCAGCCGGCTGCCTAAACCATCGATAGCACCACGTCACGGTGACCAGGGTACCCGACGCGGCGGGATCACCTACGAGGTGTACGGCCCGTTCCGCCGAGCCGCGCACGGGGTACAGAGGCCGGCATGACGAATGCTCACAGCGACCAGGATCGGATCGAGTCCCGCGCCCACCTGCTGCCCGAGGAGGCCGCCGCCGGCAGCGACGACCCGCGCGCCCAGGCCGCCGCCATCCTCACCGAGTCGGACCTGCGGGAGGAGGACCAGAACGCCGCCCCCGACACGGTGCCGGAGCAGCGCACCTCGGAGGAGACGGTGCCCCCGATCGAGCCCCCGGACTGAGCGGGCGCGCGCCGGGCGCGCGGCCGGCGCGCCGCGCTCCCGGCGAAACCGCTGGTCGGCGGTCCGGGCGTGCCGCGGATCGTCACCACGCCCGGCCCTCCCGACGGGCGGCGGTGGGCCCGCCGCCGCGCCGACCACGCGCGCGTCACCTTTCGGTCCCCCCGATCGGATAGCGTCGGGCCATGCCCGACAGCGGTTACCCCTGGCCGATCGAAACGACCCGACTGGACAACGGTCTGCGCGTGGTGGTGAGCGAGGACCGCGCCGCCCCCGCGGTCGCCGTGAACCTCTGGTACGACGTGGGCTCCCGGCACGAGCCGGACGGGCAGACCGGGTTCGCCCACCTCTTCGAGCACCTGATGTTCGAGGGCTCGGTCAACGTGGCGAAAACCGAGCACATGAAGCTCGTCCAGGGCGCCGGCGGCTCCCTGAACGCCACCACCAACCCGGACCGGACGAACTACTTCGAGACCGTCCCGGCCGAGCATCTGGAGCTGGCGCTCTGGCTGGAGGCCGACCGGATGGGCGGCCTGGTGCCGGCGCTGACCCAGGAGACGCTGGACAACCAGCGGGACGTGGTCAAGAACGAGCGCCGCCAGCGCTACGAGAACGTGCCGTACGGCGACGCGTGGCTGCGGCTGCTGCCGCTGCTCTACCCGCCAGGGCACCCGTACCACCATGCGACGATCGGGTCGATGGCCGACCTGAACGCCGCGGACCTGGCCACCTTCCAGGACTTCCACCGCACCTACTACGCGCCGAACAACGCGGTGCTGACCGTGGTCGGCGACGCCACCGCGGCCGAGGTGTTCGCGCTGGCCGACAAGTACTTCGGCGCCCTCCCGGCCCGGGAGTCGATCCCGGCCGCGCCGGACGGCCGGCACGTGCCGGGCGGCGGCGGGCCGGTGACGGAGACCGTCACGGCAGCGGTGCCCGCGCCCCGCGTCTACGTCGCGCACCGCACCCACGCCTTCGGCACCCCCGGGTACGACGTGCTCACCGTCCTCGCCACCGTGCTGGGCAGCGGCCGGGGCAGCCGGCTCTACCAGCGCCTCGCCGACGGCGAGCGGATCGCCCAGCCCGACCTGGTCGGCTCCTACGGGGTGGACCTCGCGCACGCCCCCGCCCCGCTGATCGCCACCGCCACCGCCCGTCCCGGGGTGAGCGGCGAGCGGCTGGCCGCCGGGGTGGCCGAGGTGGTCGACGAGTTGGCCACCGTGCCGGTCACCGCCGCGGAACTGGACCGGGCCAAGGCGCTGCTGAGCACCGGATGGTGGCGGCAGATGTCCACGGTCGACGGACGCGCCGACGCTCTCGGCCGGTACGCCACCCAGTTCGGCGATCCGGCCGTCGCCGCCGAGCGGCTGCCCGCCTGGCTCGCGGTGACCGCCGAGCAGATCGCCGAGCTCGCCGCCGAGATGCTGCGCCCCGAGGACCGGTCGACCCTGACCTACCTGCCCGAGGAGAGCGCGTGAGGGCGACGACCGAGCGGCACCGTCCGGTGGGCCGCCGCGATCCGCTGTCCGCCGGCCCCGCAGTCGTGAACGGAAGGAAACCCCGATGAGCCTGATCGCCGACCGTCCCGGGCCGGGGCTGGCCCGGCCGTACCGGTTCCCGCAGGTGGTGCGCCGCTCAGTGGCCGGCGGCCAGGTCGTCGCCGCGCACCTGCCCGGGCAGAACCTGGCCGTGGCGCTGCTGCTGCTCGACGCCGGTGCCGGGCGGGAGCCGGCCGGCCGGGAAGGGCTCGGGGCGGTGCTGGCCAAGGCCCTGGAGGAGGGCACCGCGCAGCGGGACGCCACCACGTACGCGCTGGCCGTGGAGGGGCTCGGCACCGAGCTGGTGACCGGGCTGGACTGGGATTCGTTCCAGGTCAGCGTCCAGGTGCCGGTGGACCGGCTGCCCGCCGCAGTGGAACTGCTCGCCGAGGCCGTCCGGACGCCCCGGCTGGACCCGGACGACGTGCGGCGGGTCCGCGACGACGAGGCCACCGCCCTGCGGATGGACTGGGCGAACCCGGGCCCCCGGGCCGAGGCGGCGTTGCGGGCCGACCTGTTCGGCGCGGAGAACCGGTGGGGCCGCCCGATGTACGGCGACCCGGACTCGGTGGCCGGCCTGGACCCCGAGGACGTCACCGTCTTCCACTCCGAGTGGTTCCTCCGTCCCGGCACCCTGATCGTCGCCGGCGACCTGGATCGCCTCGACCTGGACGCGCTCGGCGCGGCGGCGTTCGCCGGCACCGGCGGCGGCCCGGTCTCCCAGGGCGGTCCGATCGACGTGTCGCTGCGGGCCGGGCGGCGGATCATCCTGGTCGACCGGCCCGGGTCGGTGCAGTCCACGCTGCGGCTGGGCCACCCGTCGCCGCACCGGGCGCACCCCGACCACGTGCCGTCGCTGCTGGCCGGCACGGTGCTCGGCGGGGCGTTCACCTCCCGGCTCAACCACCTGATCCGCGAAGTGCGCGGTTACACCTACGGCATCCGGGGCGAGTTCGCCTCGTCCCGCAGGTTCGGCCGGTTCGCGGTCGGCTCGGGCGTGCAGACGGCGGTGACCGCGCCTGCGCTGGTGGAGGCGGTCGGCGAGATCAGCCGTACCCAGGTCGGCGGGGTCACCGAGGACGAGCTTGCGGTGGCCAGGTCCTGGCGGGCCGGGCAGCTCTCGGTCGAGCTGCAGAGCCCCCGGGCGATCGCGTCGGCGCTGACCACCCTGGTCGTGCACGACCTGCCGGACGACTACCACGCCCGGCTGCGTGAGTCGCTGCTCGCCGCCGACGTCGACGAGGTCTCGGCCGCCGCCGCGGACCACCTGCACCCGGAGTCGCTCACCCTGGTGGTGGAGGGCGACGCCGCGCTGATCCGCGACGACCTCGTCGCCACCAACCTCGGCGAGATCGTCGACGCCCCCCGCTGACCCGCCCGACGGCGGCCCGCCGACCGGCCCGCGCGGCGAAGGGAGATGTGATCTCCGTCGCGCGGGCCGTGGCGGCTGCCGGGCCGGCGGCGCTGGGCGTGCGGCTGCCGGGCGCGGATGTTGCGGCCCGGCGGCCGGGTCGCCTGCGATCTTCCGGGCGAGGCGCCGCGCCGGGGTCGTCGTTGCGGTTCCGGCGCTGGTCGGGGTGGCTCGGGTCACTGCCGGTACGGGTCCGGGCGATGGGAAAGCGTTCCCGGCCGGGGCCTCGACCTGGGTAGCCTCGCGGGCATGAGGATCGGCATTGTGGGGGCCACCGGCCAGGTCGGTGGCGTGATGCGGCAGGTGCTGGTGGAGCGCGAGTTCCCGGCGGAGCAGGTGCGGCTGTTCGCCTCCGCCCGCTCGGCGGGACGCGCCCTGCCGTGGCGGGACGGCGCGCTGACCGTCGAGGACGCGGCGACCGCCGACTACTCCGGGCTGGACATCGTGCTCTTCTCCGCCGGAAAGGGCACGGCGAAGGAGTTGGCCCCCCGGGTCGCCGAGTCCGGCGCGGTCGTGATCGACAACTCGTCGGCGTTCCGGACGGACCCGGACGTGCCGCTGGTGGTCGCCGAGGTCAACCCGCACGCCGCCGCGAACCGCCCGAAGGGCATCATCGCCAACCCGAACTGCACCACGATGGCCGCGATGCCGGTGCTGCGCCCGCTGCACGCCGAGGCGGAGCTGGTCGGCCTGGTCGTCTCGACGTACCAGGCGGTCTCCGGCGCCGGCCTGGCCGGCGTGGCCGAGCTGGACGAGCAGGTCCGCAAGGTGGCCGAGCAGGCCGCTGGGCTGGCCTTCGACGGCACCGCCGTGGAGTTCCCGGCGCCCCGGGTATTCGCCCGGCCCATCGCGTTCAACGTGCTCCCGCTCGCCGGCTCGATCGTCGACGACGGCTCCGAGGAGACCGACGAGGAGCAGAAGCTGCGCGACGAGAGCCGCAAGATCCTGGAGATCCCCGGGCTGAGGGTCTCCGGCACCTGCGTCCGGGTTCCGGTCTTCACCGGCCACTCGCTCCAGATCAACGCCCGGTTCGCCCGGCCGATCACCCCGCAGCGGGCCCGCGAGCTGCTCGACGGCGCGCCCGGGGTGGCCCTGTCCGACGTGCCGACCCCGCTGCTGGCCGCCGGCCAGGACCCGACGTACGTGGGTCGGATCCGCGCCGACGAGACGGCGGAGCACGGCCTCGCCCTGTTCTGCTCCAACGACAACCTGCGCAAGGGCGCCGCGCTGAACGCGGTGCAGCTCGCCGAGCTGGTCGCCGCCGAGGGCCGCTGACCCCGCTCCCGCCGGCCGGGCCGTCGCGTCGGCCGGCCGGCGGGCCGCGCGTCGGGTTGGATGGACCCAGGTACGACGACCCGACCTGGAGGCTGCCGTGGCGGACGAGAAGACCCGGAGCGCCCTCACCGAGCTCATCGCGGGCCGGTGGATGGGCGTGCTGGCGACCATCAAGCGGGACGGACGCCCGCAGTTGTCGAACGTGGTCTACTCCTTCGACCGGGTGGCCGGGCTGATCCGGATCTCGGTCACCGAAGGGCGGGCCAAGACCGCCAACCTGCGCCGGGATCCCCGGGCCAGCTTCCACGTCAGCAGCGACGACGGCTGGGCGTACGCGGTGGCCGAGGCGCGGGCCGAGCTGACCCCGGTGGCGCGTCGGCCGGACGACGCGACGGTGGAGGAGCTGGTCGGGCTCTACCGGGCCGTGCAGGGCGAGCACCCCGACTGGGACGACTTCCGCGCCGCGATGGTCGCCGAGGGGCGGCTGGTGCTGCGCCTGCACGTCGAGCGGGTCTACGGCATGCCACCGCGCGGCTGAGCCCCCCGACAGCGGGTATCCGCGGCTCCTGCCACACGTTCCGGCCACCCGGCCGGCACGGGGACGGGGGAGCCGATGGACAGCGACCGGGACCGGCCGGGGACCGCGGACGACGAGGTCGGTGACCTGCGCTCGGACACCGGCCGGGCGATCGGGTTCAGCGACGCCGTGTTCGCGATCATCATCACGATCCTGGTGCTCGACCTGCGTACCCCCGAGGTGCCGCCGGGTGGGCTGCTGCGCAGCCTGCTCGACGAGTGGCCCGTCTACCTGGCGTACGTCACGTCCTACCTGTACGTCGCCGTGAACTGGCTGAACCACAAGGGGACCTTCCACCGGGTCCGCTGCACCGACCGCGGCCTGCACTGGGTCAACCTCGGGGTGCTCTTCAGCGTCGCCCTGCTGCCGTTCGCCACGGCGGTGCTCTCCAGCGCGGTCCAGCACGGCGACCGGTCCGACGAGCGGGTCGCGGTGGCGCTGTACGGGCTGGTGGGGGTGGTGCTCTCGGCGGCCTGGCTCGCCCTGTACCACCACCTGAGCCGGCACCGGGACCTGCTCGGGCCGCGCGTCTCGCCCCGGTTCTTCGCCGTCGAGCGCCTGCGCGCCGTGCTCGGCATCGTGGCGTACGCCGTCGCCGGGCTGGTCGGCTCGCTGGTGTCGGTGCCCGTGGCGCTCGTGGTCTTCCTGCTGCTGCCGATCTTCTACGGCCTGTCCAGCAACGGCTTCTACGACCTGCGCCGGTGGGCCCGGCGGCACCGGCCGGGTGCCCGGCCCTGACGGCCGGCCCCGGTCACGGGCGGCCCGGACCGCGTTACCCCTCGGGGCGGGCGGGTAGACCGCAGGTGCCGACACCGAGAGGGGAGCACCATGACAACGGTCGGAGAGTTCATGACGACCCGGTTGGTGACGATGGACGGCAACGAGACGCTCACCGCCGCGGCGCGGGAGATGCGCGACAGCGCCATCGGCGACGTGGTGGTGACCAACGGCGCCGACGTGGCCGGCATCATCACGGACCGGGACATCACGGTCCGGGGCGTCGCCGAGCAGTTGGACCCGAACTCGACCCGGCTCAACCAGATCACCAGCCGGGATCTGATCACGGTGAGCCAGTACGACGACGCGGTGGCCGCAGCCGACCTGATGCGCACCTACGCCGTGCGCCGGCTGCCGGTGATCGACGACGGGCGGCTGGTCGGCCTGATCTCGATGGGCGACCTCGCGGTCGAGCGCGAGCCGCAGTCGGTGCTGGCGGACATCAGCGCCGACGACCCCAACAACTGACCGTCCGCCGCGGCGACGCCGGCCCCACCCGGGGTCGGCGTCGCGTCGTACGCCCGCGCCCACCCGCCTCACCCGAACCGGGCGAGGTTGGCCCCGCACCGGACGGGGACCCTCCTGCGACGTCGAACGCGGATCGACGGGAGGAGAGGGCCCGATGCTGGACGCGACAACCAGGTTCTTCGAGAACCTGGACCGGCGGGGTTACGAGCCCCTGCTGACCAAGGTCTCCGGAACCCTGCGTTTCGACCTGCACGAGGGGCCGCAGACCAGGCACTGGATGCTGGCGATCGACCGGGGGCGGGTCCGGGTGAGCCAGGAGGACCGGGAGGCCGACACGGTCGTCGGGGCCAGCCCGGAACTGTTCGAGGATCTCGCCGCCGGCCGGGAGCACGGCCTGGCGGCGTTGCTGCGCGGTGACATGACGGTGACCGGCTCCGCCCGGCTGGTGGTGCAGGTGGAGCGGCTCTTCCCCGGCCCTCCGGGCAGCCGGGCGCCGCGCCGGATCTTCCACCGGGAGGTGTACTGATGGCGCAGGCCCACACGGTCCGGATCCTCGACGGCAACACCTTCGTGGTGTCGGAGGACACCGGCGACATCGAGGCGACGCCCTCCGAGCCGACCGGGCTGTTCTCCATCGACACCCGGTTCCTGTCCCGCTGGGTGCTGACAATCAACGGCGAGCGGCTCAACGCCCTCTCCTACGACGACCTCCAGTACTACGAGGCGCGGTTCTTCCTGGTGCCGGGGATGCCGACGCACTACGTCGACGCCAAGTTGTCGATCATCCGCGAGCGGACCGTCGGCGGCAGCTTCCACGAGCAGGTGACCATCCTCAACCACGACGAGAAGGCCGTCGACCTGGAGATCAGGATGGACGCCGGTGCCGACTTCGCCGACCTGTTCCAGGTCAAGGACGAGATCCTGAACAAGAAGGGCGAGACCTACGCGGAGGCCGAGGCGGACCGCCTGCGGCTGGGCTACCGACGGGGCAACTTCCGGCGGGAGACGGTGATCTCCTCGTCGCAGACCGCCCGGTACGACCGCAACGGCTTCGCGTACAGCGTCCACCTGGAACCGAACGCGCAGTGGAGCACGGACATCGACGTGGAGACGTTCGCGCTCGGGCCGGGCGGCCGGGACCTGCGGATGGGGCTGCGGATGCCCAGCCACGAGCGGCCGGCCCTCCAGCGCGACCTGGAGGAGTGGGTCGCCGCCGCGCCGAAGGTGAACGCCGAGTGCGAGCACCTGGCCCGTACGTACCGGCGGAGCCTGGTCGACCTGGCGGCGCTGCGCTTCTCGCCGCTGTCGCTCAGCGGGCAGATGCTGCCCGCGGCCGGACTGCCCTGGTTCATGACCATGTTCGGCCGGGACAGCATCCTGACCTGCCTACAGGTCATGCCGTTCACCCCGGAGCTGTCCCGGACCACGCTGCGCCTGCTCGGGTCGTTGCAGGGCACCCGGTTCGACGACTTCCGGGACGAGGACCCGGGGCGGATCCTGCACGAGATGCGCTACGGCGAGACGGCCGCGTTCGAGGAGCAGCCACACTCGCCGTACTACGGCTCGGTGGACGCGACGCCGCTGTTCCTGGTGCTGCTCGACGAGTACGAGCGGTGGACCGGGGACGTCGCGCTGGTCAAGGAGTTGGAGCAGGAGTCCCGGGCGGCGCTGAGGTGGATCGACACCTACGCCGACCTGGTCGGCAACGGCTACATCTGGTACGAGCGGCGCAACACCGACACCGGCCTGGAGAACCAGTGCTGGAAGGACTCCTGGGACTCCATCTCGTACCGTGACGGCACGCTGCCGCCGTTCCCCCGGGCCACCTGCGAGGTGCAGGGGTACGCGTACGACGCGAAGGTCCGGGCCGCCCGGATGGCACGCGAGTTCTGGGACGACCCGGCGTTCGCCGAGCAGTTGGAGCGGGAGGCTGCGCAGCTCAAGGAGCGCTTCAACCGCGACTGGTGGGTGGAGGACGGGGAGTACTTCGCCCTCGCCCTGGACCCGGACGGCCGGCCGGCGGACGTGCTCAGCTCGAACATCGGCCACCTGCTGTGGAGCGGCATCGTCGACCAGGACCGGGCCGAGAAGCTCGCCGAGCACCTGGTCGGGCCGCGACTGTTCTCCGGCTGGGGCGTGCGGACGCTGGCAGAGGGGGAGGCCCGGTACAACCCGATCGGCTACCACAACGGCACGATCTGGCCGTTCGACAACTCGTTCATCGCCTGGGGGCTGCGCCGGTACGGCTTCGCGGAGGAGGCCGCGACCATCGCCGACGGCATCCTCGCCGCCGCCAGCTACTTCGACGGGCGGCTGCCCGAGGCGTTCGGCGGGTACCACCGGGAGCTGACCAAGTTCCCCGTCGAGTATCCGACGGCGTGCAGCCCGCAGGCCTGGTCGACCGGCACCCCGATGCTGCTGCTGCGCACCATGCTGGGCATCGAGCCGCACGCGGGGCACCTGTCGGTCGAGCCGCGCCTGCCGATCGGCATGGGGCGGATCGAGGTGCTCGACATCCCGGGCCGCTGGGGCCGGGTCGACGCCTTCGCCCGAGGCCGCCTGGCCCTGCACCAACTCTCCACCTGACCCGCAGCGGAACTGCTTCCGCCGCGCAGGAACACGGAATTAGTGCCCTTGGCCGACGCCCGAGGGCACTAATTCCGTGTTCCTGCGGAGGCGGGCGGCGGCAGGACGGTGTCGAGGAAAGCCGCCGTCGTGGCGTGGATGTCGGGGCGGTCCAGGTCCAGGGAGTGGCCGCCGTGGGTCAGCCAGGCGTGCACCGGATGCCCGGCGGCCAGCAGCGCGGCGGCCAGGCCGACCGACTGGCTCGCCGGCACGGCCGCGTCGGCCGTCCCCTGCACCAGCAGGACCGGAACCCCGTTGCCGACGTGGGTGGCGACGGTGACGTCCAGGGTGGCCGGGTCACCCGGGGCGGGCCGGCGCCCGAGCAGCCCCGCCCACGGGTCGTCGCCGCCGCGCAGCCGCCGCCAGTCCGTGGCCAGCGGGTCCACCGGCGGCCAGTACGCCAGCGCGCCGGCCACGTCGTCGGGCCGGTCCACTCCGCGCAGGGCGAGGTGCAGGGCCAGCATCGCGCCGGCCGAGTCGCCCCCGACCAGCAGCGGCAGGCCGCCCGCCCGGTCCTGGGCCGCCCGCGCCGCCGCCCGTACGTCGTCGAGTTGGGCCGGCCAGCGAGCCTCGGCGACGAACCTGTACGCGGCCGGGAGCACCCGCAGCCCGTGCCGGGTCAGGGCCGCGCCGTCCTCGCTCGACCGGGCTCGCCAACCGCCGCCGTGGATCCAGAGGAGCACCCCGCGTTCTGTCATGCCGCCATCGTGTGGTCGCCGCGCCCCGGGGCGCCAGAGCGCTCGGCCGAGGGCAGAACTGGCCAGCCGTCCGCCGTGGGTGGCGGCGCACGGCCCTGACATAGTCCGGTCCTCAGCAGGGTAAAGTCGCCGGATGCCGGAACTCGTGTACCCGCCCGTGATCACCGCCGCCAAGACGATGTTCCGGGTGCTCGACCTACGCCTGACCGTCGAGGGCAAACACCACGTGCCCCGCACCGGGGGCGCGGTCCTGGCCAGCAACCACGTGAGTTACCTGGACTTCATCTTCTGCGGGTACGGGGCGCACGAGTCCCGCCGCCTGGTCCGGTTCATGGCCAAGCACGAGGTGTTCGCGCACAAGATCTCCGGCCCGCTGATGCGCGCCATGAAGCACATCCCGGTGAACCGGCGAGCCGGCGCCGGCTCGTACAACGCGGCGGTGGACGCGCTGCGCAGCGGCGAGATCGTGGGCGTCTTCCCAGAGGCCACGATCAGCCGGTCGTTCACGGTGAAGGACCTCAAGAACGGGGCGGCCCGGATGGCGCAGGAGGCCGGCGTGCCGCTGCTGCCGGTCGCGCTCTGGGGCACCCAGCGGCTCTGGACGAAGGGCCGGCCGCGCACCCTCACCCGCCGGCACACCCCGATCACCATCATCGTCGGCGAGCCGATCGACCCGGCCGCTTACCCCGACGCGAACGCGATGAGCGCCGAACTGAAGACCCGGCTGACCGCCCTGGTCGACCGGGCCCAGCGGGAGTACCCGGACTCGCCGGCCGGCCCCGACGACGCCTGGTGGCAGCCGGCGCACCTCGGCGGCACCGCGCCGACCCTGGAGGAGGCCGCCGCCCTGGACCGGCCCGCCCGGCGTACCCCCGCCGCCTGAGCACGGCCGGCGGCCCGGCTGTTCCGGCAGGCCACCGGGGCTGGCCCCGCTCGGCGCGTCATGTTCGCTATGCGCCGTGATCCGGGTTTCGGGCGGGCGGTCTCAATCCGGTCAGTCGGGGCGGTCAGCGACCTGCGCTGCGTGGTGCGCCACCGTCGCGCCGAAGATGCCGTCCAGCCGGCCGCACGCGCGGCACACCAGATCCCGACCCACCGGCCCGCCGCAGTCGCCGCACCGGCCGGCGTCGTCCGGGTCGGTCCACCGGCCGAGCGCCTCGGCGAGTGCCCGGGCGGCCCGGTCGGTCAGCCGGAAGCTGCCGTGCAGCCGGCCCACCCGCAGGTCGATCGTCGCGGCGGGCTCGGCATCGGGATCGTCGTAGGGGGCGATCCGGGCCAGGAACTGTTCCATCGCCTCGATCGGGTCGGGTGGCGGCTGCATCGTCACCGACCCACGGTAACGCCCGACATCGTCCCCCAGCCTCCCGTGCCGGCCGTGGGGCGGTGGTCGGTAGGGTGCCGGCATGTCGTCCCTGCACCTGGAGAAGATCACGCCGGGCAACGTCGATGCCGCGTGCGACCTGAGGGTGCGGCCGGACCAGGAACACCTGGTCGAGCCGGTCGCCCGGTCGTTGGCCGAGGCGTACGCCTGGCCGGATGTCGCCTGGCCCCGGCTGGTCTACGACGGCGACGAGTTGGTCGGCTTCCTGATGGGCTTCTTCCGCATCCCGTGGCGGGAGGACACCCCGACCGACCTGCGGTCCGGGTTGTGGCGGCTGAACATCGCCGCCGAGAAGCAGGGGCGCGGGTACGGGCGCTTCGCCGTCCGGTCCGTGGCCGAGGAGGCGCGGCGGCGCGGGGAGACCCGGATCCACACGACGTGGGAGCCGGGTGACGACGGGCCGGAGGAGTTCTACCTGCGGCTCGGGTTCCGGGTGAACGGAGAGCGCAGCGGCGGACAGACCGTCGGCGAACTGGACCTGGCCGCGTTCCTCGCCGTCACCTGATATGGGGCGGCGCTGGGCCGGCCCGGCGCGGATCGCCTGCGGGCTGCCGCCCCGGGCCGGGCTTCTCGTCCCGTTGTCCCGCCGGCCGGGCGACGGTGTGGCCGGCCTGTGCAGGATGATGGTGCCGTGAGAGTCGCGGTCAGAGCCCGCCTCGGCGGTCCCGAACGGGCACCGGAGGAGCCGGTCGTGCTGCGCCGGGCGCTGAAGGAGTCGTTCGGGCGGATCGTGATCGACGGCCTCGACGAGGTCGACATCTTCCTCACCCTGGGCGGATCGATCACGGGCGCCGAGGGCGACGGTGGGGTGCACAACCTCCGGTACTCGGCCGTCCGGCGGCGGCTCACCGTCAACGTCGTCGTACCGGCCTCGGAGATCGGGCGTGACTCGACGGCCGGGGCGCTCGCCCCGTACCTCGATGTGCTGGCCCGCCGCATCGCCGAGCGGTGCGCGCCCCGGGACTGCGCCGCCGTCTCGCAGGAGGTGGCCGGGGCGTGCCGAGAGGCGCTCGCGGCGATCCCCGGGGCCGGACCGTCCGGCCCGCCCTACGGGTGAGGGTCGTGGCGACCGAGTGGACCTCGGCCGCCACGACAGCTTCCTTATGGCGGCGGGGCAGTTCCTCATGCGGCCGGGCAGCGGGCGCCGGCTTCGGGGAGGACGAGGTCGACCAGATACCTGTCGACCGCGCCGATGGTGCACGCGGTTCGCTGGTACGAACCGTGCCCCCAACCCTCGTAGGTGAGCAGCCGGCCGCGCTTCCCGAGCTGTTCTGCGACGTTCGTGGCCCACTCGTATCCGGTGCGCGGGTCATGCAGCGCGTTGAGCAGCAGCAGTCGTGCGTTGCCGGTCACACGGAGTTCGTGCGGGGGGTTGCGCACCGGCGTCGGCCAGCCGAGACATGTCTGTACGGCGATCAGCCCGGCGCCGTACCGCACGTCCGGCGCGGCAGCCGCAGCCAGACGCACGAGTGTGGCGTACTCGTCGTAGTCACGCACGCGCACGGGCCAATCCGCGCAGAAGACGGCGGTGGCCACCGGAAGACTTCTCGGTGCCGGTGCGACACCGCCACTCAGTCCCTTGATCACCTGCGCGAGGTCCGTCCATCTCGGCACGTTGAGCATGCCGAGCGGGAGCACGGTGATGTCGAACGCGGTGCTCGGCGCGTACTCGCCCCCGTCGGCGCGGGCGAGCACGTCGGCCCAGATCGCCCGCACATCGGTTCCGTGCAATAGGCAGTCGGTCGAGCGGTCACACCACGCCACGAACTCGTCGAACGAGTCCTGCAACGTCGCCGCCTGCGACCGGACGAAAGACGGCACGTCGAGGCTGTGGTCGAACACGCCCTCCAGGACGACTGCCCGGACGCGGTGCGGAAACCGCTCCGCGTACTGCGCGCCGAGCAGTGTGCCGTATGAGCTGCCATGGAAGGTCAGCCGTGACTCGCCGAGTGCCCGCCTGATCGCGTCGAGGTCGTGGACCGTACTCAGCGTGTCGGCGTGATCGAAAACCGGGCTCGTCGGGCGACAGTTCGCCCACAGTGCCTGGTTGTAGGCGATCGTGGCGTCGAAGTCGGCCTGGCTGCCCAGCAGCAGCGGTGGCTTCGGCAGGGTTGGGCTCGGGGAACAACGCGGCGCGGCACTTCGACCAACCCCCCGCGGGTCGAAACTGACGATGTCGAACTTGTCGAGAAGCTCATCACTGAACCGGTCTCCCCGCCGGACCCGTTCCACGCCGGAATCGCCCGGCCCGCCAGGGCCGAACACCAGCGAACCCACCCGTTTCGCCTGGTCGCGGGCGGGACGGCGCGCCACCGCCAGGTCGAACGTGACGCCGCGCGGCCTGGACCAATCCACCGGCAGCCTCAGCGCCGCACATTGCACCACGGGATCCACCGGGACTCCCGGAATGTCGTCGGGGCATTGCCCCCATGTCAATGTCGCTCTTCGATGGTCCGCCCCTGACACAGCCGGCGGCGCGGCGGCGACGAGCGCCCCGGTCAAGATCAGGGCGAGGCCGGCGGCAAGACTTCGGTACGTCACAGCAACTCCCCAAGTGGTCGCAACAAATACGAAGCAGGACCATCGTGGAGGTCCACCACGCCGGCAAGCTATCGGGGCGGACCCGGAAATGCCCCCCGATGCCCGTAGCCTCCCGGCTAGAGCTGTCGGAAACCTGAACTCTTCCGCTGGCGTGACTGCCGCCAGGCGGCCGACACCTGCTGTTCCCTCTCCGGCTGATGCCGATTTCGGCGGGCCGGTCGTGGTTGCTGGCCGCGCCGCTCTGATCATGTGGTTTAGTCAGGGTGCCGTGCAAGCGCGGCGCTGGCCCACCGCACGCTCCCTCTCGTCAATCTTCACGGGGTGTCTATGAAAGAACAAGACTGTTTCTCTGCCCGCAGTGCCGGCAGTCTCTCCTGGTATGGCCGCTGACAATCATCCTGTGGACCTAGCTCGCCGCCTTTCGCATGTTCGATGGCTCGCGGGGGGCACCGGTTCAGGCAAGAGCACCCTCGCCCGGGTCCTAGCCGGGCGCTACGACGTGCTGATCTATGACGGGGACTGCGCGGAGCGCGACTACGTCAGCCGGTGCACCGCCCAGAATCAGCCGTACCTGTGGGCGTTGCTGCAAACTCCGCTGGCGCAGACGTGGAATGGCCGCAGCGCACAGGAAATCTTCGAGTCGATGCCGAGCCTGCACGGGGAAACATTCGGGTTTGTTGTCGATGACCTGCTGGCGATGCCCACGGAGCGTCCGGTCCTGGTCGATGACTTCCGAACCCTGCCCCGCGAGGTCGCGCCGCTGCTGACCTGGCCAGGGCAGGCCGCCTTCCTCCTGCCAACGCCGCAGTTCAGGGAAAAGGCATTGCGGGTCCGATTCGCCGACGTCGCGAGAGGCCGAATGAACTGGGGAGACAGCGATCACGGCAAGGCGCTCGCTCGGCGACTTGCTCGCGATGAACTGTGGGACGCAGAAGTCCGGCGTGAGGCCGTCGAATTGCACCTGCCGGTGGTGACCATCGACGGCTCGCGTGACGCTTCTGACCTTGCCGATGACCTTGCTGCCCGGTTTCGTCTGGGCCATGCCGGGCCACGGACCGTGCAGAGTGCGTGCACTGATCTTGACTCATCCGGCAGGTGAACGACGTGGACGTCCAGGCACCCGGTCCGCAATAGGGCAGCCGTGTTATCGAGCATCGGCCTGACGTGCTTGTTGAGCTTGTTCTCGTAGCCCATGCGGGTCGTCAGCTCAATCTCGGCGACCTCAAGCCACCGGTCAAGAAGTTGGTTCAGCGTGGCGCGAGTACGCGGGTTGCGCCGTTCATCGACCTGGGCCAGCAGGCGGGTACGCGCCTTCTCGGGGTCCTTCGCCGCGGTGCGGCCCGCCGGGATGGTCCCGCTGAGGTAGTGCCGCTCTGCCGCTGAGCGGGCCCTCGCCCGAGTGCAGCTTTACGCGGAGTGACCCACTGGGTAGGGCTTCGATCTCGCTCGGTGCCGTTCCCGCGGCTGTTCGACCTCACCACGCGGAAAGCTCGGCTCGTTGGCACCACGCGCCGCACCACGCGGCTCGGTCGGCCGAGTGGAAGTCCTGTGCGCCCGGCAGGATTCGAACCTGCGGCCTTGGGATTAGAAGTGGTATTCACCTCATGGTCTCTGGTTTCGATAGGTGCTCTACCTGCGCGAACTGCTTCCCTGGTCTGCCTCACTTTCCCTGGTACCCGGCATTTCGCACCACGAATAGCTCCACGCCTGGCCTGGTTGACGGGTTCGAGGTGTAGTGACGCTCCGTCAAGCTGGCCTTCGGTTGCGCTGGTTCGGGCTGCTTGGTGTTGGCTGGGAGCGCACCGGGCGGAGCGAGGCAGGCACATCAAGCGTTCGTCTCGGTCGGGGCTAACTCGATTTCGTCGGCCAGCTTGGTGAGGTGGTTGACGACATCCAAAAGGTCAACTCTTCGATGTGCTTCGGGATCGCACTGGTGCAGGTAGGCATTCAGTGCGAGGCCTGCGAAGGTCTGAAGCTGAGCTAGGAATCCGAATGGGTGCCCCATTCCGTTGTCTGCTGGGCGCCCTGCGGTTGTCAGCGTTGTCATCTCCGCGACCACCTGCATGCGTTCGAAGAAGCCGGGATGGGTGGGTGCAACGTCACCCGGGACCCAGTCGCCATTTAGGTGGGCGGCAGCAACCAGGGCCAGGACGGAGCCGGCTAGGGCATTATAGATTTCAGGGAAAGAAGGCGTGCTGCGTAGCGCGTTCGCGCAGATTAGGAAGGCCAATGCGTCTGCTTCAACTTCTTCCCGTTGTGACGGGTTCAGTGGCAGCATGATCTGAGGTATTTTAGTTGCTTGCAGGGCCTCGTGGAGCGCGCGCTTTGCGCTGGGTTTCTCCCGCTTTGAATTCGTATGGCCAAGCAGATGATGCGCCAGTTCGTGCGCAATGGCGAAGGCCTCCGCGCAGAGAACCATATCCTCTACTAAATGAATTCGCTTCGGGGCGACCCAGCTAAAAAGTGATGCGCACCCTCCGTAGACGACTTCAGGGTTCCTCCATTGGTCCTGTTGAGCCTCTATCTCCTTCCATGGTCGCTCTAGCCGAGCCGTCAACGCCGCTACCAGTTCGTCGTCGTCCGCATCAACCTGGTTCACGATTTCGAACAGGCCCTTGACCGACTGGAAGTATTCGTTGTATGTCGCGGCGTATGCGCCGAGGACGTGTGTGTACTGGAGAGTTATCTCAACTACTCCTGCCTGCTTTTCCGACCAAGCTCTGGCATTAATCTCTCCATCAAGGATTCGTCCCACGAAAAGATTCCGCGCTAACGCCTTCCAGTCGTCCGGTAGATGCCCTGTTAACTCTTCAAGGACGGAGGTCAGTTGCTCACAGTTCGATCGCTCAGGTTTCCACGGTGGAAAGGCGATTGGATTTCCCAAGGAACTCTCGCCTAATGAGATACCCGTCTGGGACCTCACGGTATCGTGGAAGAATCGCCAAAAACTTCGGTCGGGCGGCATTTTGAACGTGTGGAAAAATTTGCCGCGCGAGTGTTTCAAGGTTGCCATCGGGTGCCTCTCTTCGGCCGTTTCTTCCGATACCCTAACCGCCGATGCTTGCGGGCGAAATCATGCCTTTTCAGGCAGTCAAGGGAAGCTTGATGTGGGCCGTCGCTGACAGTCCATGACAGATGTGGCGGCAGTTCAATGTCGCACTGGTCCGGCTTGCTCGGCAACCCCCTCGGCCCGATCAATGCCACTGGAGGTGACGGCCATCCGACAGATGGATCTATTCACGTTCTGCGGTTGCGTCGGTACTCTTCGCGCTCATGGCATCTCGCGGCAAGTCGAAGCTGTGGCGGTACTGGGGCTACGGCGTCCTAGCTGTGCTCCTCCTGTCCCTCGGTAGCAGCTCATTCGGCCCCGGCATCTATGCGCTTCTCGTCGGACTCTTACTCTTCTTCGTGCTCTTCCAGGCGCCGGTCTACTGCGGTGCGATCAATCGGAAGCGTGGCGGCGTAGTTGAGTTCTGCCGCAACAACTCGGCTGGTCTAGTGCTGGGCTGCCATCTTCGCCAGCACAAGTGGCAGAAGTTCGGACGCGACTGGTGGTCTCTGGGCTGGAGCGAGAAGACGAGGGGAATCTGGACTGGAGCCCAGGCGAAGCTAGCAACCCTGAGCTTCGTTATCGGTACCGTCACGGGTGTCATCGGTGTCTTTAAGTAGCCCGGCGCAGTCGACGTGGCCAGCCGACGGCCGGGTGCTGGTCTAAATGGCGAGAATGGCAGAAATCCTGGCCACACAGGATTTCTGCCATTGCGGCCATTTAGACCAGCGGCTCACGCGGGTCTGCGGTCTGCCCTCGCGGTCAGGGCGTGGATGGTGCCGGTGGTCTGGTGTACGTCCGGGTGGACGAGGTACGCGGGCGACGGGGGCCGTCCGGCGCCGGTGCGGGCCGGTGGGTCGAGTTGGCGCAGGTATCCGTGGATTTCCAGCAGTGACAGGACGGGGTCGAGGTCGGCGGCGGTGGGGATTTGGCTGCGGACGGCCCGGTACAGCTCCTTCTTGGTGAACGTGGTGGAGCCGGTGCGTTCGATCCAGGCGAGCACGAGCCGGGCGGACCGGGTGCTCTTGTCAGTGCCCATGTCGTCGAACGCGGCCAGGGCGTGAGCGGCGAAGTATTCGCCGAGCAGGGCGGCCCGCTCGACAGTCTCAGCGGTGACGGGCTTGCCCCAGCCGTCGCGCAGGTGTTCGGCGAGGTGGATCAGGCCGGCAAGGCGGACCACTGCGCCGGTGTACTTGCTGCCCCAGTCCACGACGTGTCCCCACGCGCCGCCGGGGGCGAGGCGCGGCTCTACGGCCCGTTCGATGTCCAACACCCGCTCGTTGGCTTCCGGGGTGAGCGGGAGCACGGCCGGGTCGGTCCATTCGGCGAGGGTGGCGACCAAGGCGCCGAGGTTGGCGGCGTAGGCGGTGGCGATGGGTTCGGGTACTGGGTCGGCGCCGATCTTCCGGCGGCCGACGGTATTTTCGGGCAGGCTGAACAGGATCCGGGCCAGCAGTCCTTTGCCGCGGAAGCCGGGCATGTCGGCGATGTCGCGCAGCACGTCGGGTTGCACGGCGAGGCCGAGGGTGAGCGCGGGGTGTTCCACGTGTTCGGGGGCGCGGGAGCGTCGGTTGACGCGCAGCATGTCTCCGGCGTGGCCTTTGAGGAAGACTTCCAGGTTGGGGGTGCCGGAGTAGCGGCCAGCGATGGTGGCGAAGACTCCGCCTTCCGGGGATAGGACGGCGAGGCGTCCGCCCTGCTCGGCGAGCAGGGATGCGGCTTCCTCGCTGGTGACGTCGTCGGCGACCAGTTGCGGCAGGACGGGGACGGTGACGGCGTCGGCGTTCATCGCGGCGGCGGTCGCTTCGGCAAGCAGGGTGTCTCGGCCGGAGGTGTCGGCGTTCGCGGCAGCGATGGCGGCTTTCTCTGCCGTTTTGCCGGCGACGCGGGCGGCAAGTTCGGCTTCCACGATCGCCGGTTTGGTGCGCTCGACAAGGGCTTTCTCGGCGGCGAGCAGCGGTCCGGTCATGGCGGCGAAGACGGCGGACTTGCGGGAGCCGGGCGGCAGCACGACGACGGTGAACAGGTTCGTGGGTTCGCGCCAGGAACCGCGTACCTCCACTTCGGCGCGGCCCCCGGCGGCGGTCGAGAGGGCGGCCAATGCGATGCAGCCGGCCAGGTCGACGGGGGTTTGGGTGAACTCGGCGACGGCGTAGACGTGCTCGGCGACCCACTCGGGCAGCACGTAGGCCGGGAATTCGGGGAGGTGTCGGCGGTCGTCGAGCGGGATCAGCGGTGCCCATTGAGTGCCGGTGGCGGCGTGGTCGAGCATCGCGCGGCCGGTGGCGAGGATGTCGGCGACGTCCGTACCCTGGTCGGCTTTCTCGGCGAAGTAGACGCCGAGGTCGGCGACCTGGCGGCGGCGGGCGTGGTCGGCGACGATCCGGGCGTAGTGCCCTGCGTTCGCCGTGGTGGGCACGGCGGCAATCAGGGTGTGCAGGTACGGGGCGCCGCCGACTTTGGCCAGGTCGCCGGTTGCGGCGAGTCGGGCGGCCAGGGCGATCGGGTCGACTGGTTCGCCGGCGGCGTGCATCGCGGAGAGTGTTTCCCACAGTCGGCCGTGCGCGGGCCGGTGGAAGTCGGCCGGGGCGAGCGTAGGGGCGAGGTCGGCGACGACGGATGGGTTGAGCAGTGCGGCGCCGATCACGGCCTGCTCGGCGGCGTGGTCGTGTGCGGGCGGTCGGGTCACGATGACGTGCTCCTGTCGTGAGTCGGGGAGGGCAAGTCAGGCGGCCTTGCGGCCGGGGCGCGGCCGGCGAACTGCGGCGGCGCGGGTCACCAGGTCGCGCAGGTCGGCGAGCAGGGTGCCGAGCTGGCGGCGGGCGGCCGGGTCGACGTCGGCCAGGGCGACTCGTACGCGGATCTCCGCGTGGTCGCGGCCGTCGCTGGCCCGAACGCGGACGAGGACGGCGCGGGCGTGGCCGGGCAGGTCGACCACGATCTCCGCCGATCGGTGCTCGCCGAGGTTGCAGCGGTGGTCGCGCCCGCACCATTCGGTGTGACCGTCCCGGCCGGGGCGGGCGGTCACTGCTGGCCTGCCCGGTACTCGGCGCGGACGTAGTCGAGCAGCCGCCGGCCGACGCGTACCCGGATGCCGGTGCCGTCGCAGCGAGGGCAGTCACGGCGGGTACCGATAGCCGTGCGGTGGAAGCGGCGACCGTGGCAGCGCCGGCAGCCCCCCCACGGGGACACCGCGCACACGGCCAGGTATGACGCTGCGTAGATGAGGGCGGTGAGGCTAGCGAGCAGCAGGATGGGGACCACGAATTGCCTCCACAGGCCAGTTTTCGGGTGTGCGGGGTCGACGCCGCTAGGAACTAGGGCGCTGATCAGGATTGGGATGCGGTGCTAGCGGGGGTGCTAGGTCTAGCGGGGGGTGCCGCTAGACCTAGCAACCACACGCCGTCCGGGTTAGGCGGCTTTGTCGCCCCGCCGCTTGTTACGCTCCGCTACCGCATTGGTGATGTCGGCCCGGTCGATGCCGCGCCGGTTCGCGCCCTTGCCGGTGGTCGGGTCGGTGCCCCACACCTGCCCGGTGGTGATCCCGTACGGCTTGAGCGCGGCCGTGAGCTGATCGCGGGTCAGGTCGGCGTACGCGTCGGCGTTCAGCTCCGCCAGGCGCTCGGTCAGCGTCTCCGCCCACACCTTGCCCTCGGTCGCGGGGACGACGGTGAGGATGTCGTCGAGCAGGGTGTCCCGGCGCGCGGCCGGGGTCGCCGTGGCCTGCCCGACCGCGTGGCCGGTGAGGGTGCCGGCGGCTTCCCGTAGGGCGCGCGCCCGGTCGGTGATCCTTTCTGCGGTGGGGCCGTCGACGTAGAAGGTGCGGACGATTTGGGCGTCGTCGGCGGCGCCGACGAGGTAGCCGACGCCCTTGTCCTTCTTGGCGAACATGGTCGCCCGGATGCCGTTCTTGTACGCGCTGGTGCCAAGGATCATGTCGTTCTCGATCTGGCCCATCACCCGCAGGCAGAACCGGGTACCGGCGTTCGCGCTGACCCCGGTGGGCAGGCTCTTGGCGTCGGGCCGCTGGGTGGCCACGACGAGGATGACGCCCAGGGCGCGGCCGAGCTTGATGATTTTCTCCGCCAGCTCGCCGGCTTCCTTGCCGAACTCCGGGTGCGAGAACAGTTCCTGAACCTCGTCGAGGGCGACGACCAGCCAGTGAAGGCCCAACTTCTTGCGGCGGGCCAGTTCGGGGGTGACCTTGTTGTCCGGGCACACCGCCTTGGGGAGTCCCTTGATGACGGCGGCGCGGCGCTGGCACTCCTTGCGCAGCTCGCGCAACGCCAACAGCCCTTCCTCGGCGGTGTCGTCGTCCTGCCCGGACGCATACCGCGCCGACACCTTCTCCAGCGGGTCGAGACCGCCGGTGCCCTTGAAGTCGAAGCACCACAGTTCCGCGTACGGGTCGAGGGCGGCGGCGAGCATCGGCACCTGGGTAGCGGCGGTCTTGCCGTAACCGGGAATCGACCCGATCAGCAGGTTGGTGTACGGCAGTTCGAAGGAGATGATCCGGCCGCGTGGGTCGGTGCCGAACGGCACCGGACGGCCCAGGTCGAACCCGCCCGTGGTCTTGAGCAGCGGCCAGGGCTTCGGCGGGGTCGCGGCCATGTCCTGATCGCCCACCCACAGCAGCAGCCGGCCGGGGTGCACCTCGGGCTGTCCCTCCGGCCAGACGCAGCCGAGGGGGCGTGTGAGGCCGGCGGCGAGCCGGTCCCGCCGTTCGATCACGTCGCCGGCGGTGACGCCGGGGGGTAGGTCGATGTCGGCCCGCCATCCGGGGCCGTCCCGGGTAATCGGCGCGGTGAAGGCGATGGCGCGGGCGCCTTGTTTGGCGATGGCTTGGGTGATGCCGGAGATGCCGAGCACGGCCAGGGCGCGCACCACCACGTTCGAGGTGAGCCGGGCCACGCGGGGGATGACCACGGCGGTGTCGAGCAACGGCTTGTCGGCAGGCTGACCGAGCATCCCGCACAGGGTGACCAGCAGGGCGAGCACCGCCCATCGTGCCCAGGGTGGGGCCAGGGCCACGGCGACGCCACCGGCCAGGGTGACCGCGAGGGTGAAGACGGTGACGATGCCGCGCCACCGCACGCGCCGGTCACGCTGCCGGGACAGTTTCAGGTACAGCTCGCCGTCGCGGGTCTGGGACGTCGACTGGCGCAGCGTCTCGCCTTCCCAATCGAACAGCCACCGGGACGCCCCGGACACCAGCCGGACCGCGCCGGCCGGGGCGCGCAAGGCGAGTTTGCCGGCGTACTTCGGCAGGCGCAGCGAGTGGTAGGCGCTGGTGTGCAGGAGATGCCCCACCGCCCAGCGCATCACGTCGGCCAGCTCGGCGCGGGAGCGCAGCCAGGCGGGCAGGATCGGGCGGCGCTGACCAGCCCGCACGCCGTCGAGGGTGAACCGCGGTGACCGCTGCGCGGCCGGCGAGTCGACCAGCGCCGGCCCGCCGTCGTCGTCGGAGTCGGGGTCGGTGGTGCGGGCAGCGCGGGCGGCGTCCAGGTCGACCACGTCGGCATCCGGGCTGTTCGGGTCGGTCAGATCGTGCTCTGCTGCCTGCCAGTCGAAGCGGTTGTTGTCGTCGGGGGACGTCATGATGGGTGTTCCTCCAAGCTCGGGGATGTTCCTCGGGAGGTAGGGGCCGGCAGCGCGGCGCGGGTTGGTAGCCAGGTGGCCGCGCTGCCGGGCAGGGCTAGCGGGAGCGGCCCGATCCGCCGCAGTCGGGGCAGGTCTTCATCGCGGTGCAGTCGGTGTAGGCGACCTTGCGGCCGTTCTTGTCGATGACGTCGTTGCAGCCCTGGGTGTAGTGCGCCACCCGGCCGGTGCCCTTGCAGGGCAGGCAGCGCGTGATCGCGTCGAACGCTTTGTTGATCAGGTTCTTGGCCATGATCAGGGGTCCTCTCAGGGGTCAGGCGGCGCAGAACAGGGCGGCGATGAACAGCCATCCGATGTGCCAGGACTGGTCAAGGGCGTAGGCCCCGGTGCCAAGGGACGGGTTGTCGTCGCGGCCGGGTCGGGGTGCGCCGAGGGCGTAGAAGCGGGCCGACCCGAGAGCAGCGGCGATGCGCTTGAGCGGGGTGCGCCGATCGGCGATGTAGTGCGTGACCGCCGAGACGGTCAACCCGACCACCACGCCCCACGGGTCCAGCCGCAGCCCGGTGCCGGCGACCAGGAACACCAGGGCCAGGCCGGAGGTGATGGTGTAGGTGGCGACGTGGGTGGCGCAGGCGATGCGGCCTGCCCAACCGGGCTGGCCCTTGCAGTCGGCCTGGTGCTGGGTCTGGACCCAGTGGTCGGCGATCTGGTGGGCGACGTAGAGGGCGACGAACACGGCCGCGAACGCGGCAGCGCGGGTGCTGGTGGGGTCTGCGAACATGGGTGTCTCTCCTGAGATTCCGTGAGGGTCGAGGGGTGAGGGCCGGCGGCGCGGCGCAGGTTTCCAGGCCGTGAGGCCGCGCCGCCGGGCGGAACTAGTCGTGGGTGCGGACGAGGTGCGCCAGGGCGGCGCCCATGCCGAGCACGGCGACCGGGAGGCAGGCGACGGCGGTGGTGATCCACCACGGGGCCGAGGTGATGCCGGCGGCGACGAGCAGGTGGTAGGCGACCTGGCCGAGCGCGCCGACGAGCAGCGAGGCGATGGCCGACCACTTGGCGAACCGGCGGGCCAGGTCCGGCACGCGGCCGGACAGCCAGATGTAGAGGGCGTACGCGCCGTAGGTCTCCACGCCGATCGGCAGGGTGATGGCCGAGTTGATGGAGAAGCTGTCCCAAATTCCTGGCAGCGGGTGGACCTGGCCGAACCCGGTGAGTCCGCCGAGTCCGACCCACCCGGACCAGATCGCCACGAACGCGGGCAGGGCCAGCAGCACCACCGGCCACGCCACCGCCCGCCGGCTGTCCGCCAAGTCGGTCGGGTTCGCCTCGGTGGTGATATTGGTGCCCAGGTCTGCGGCGGGTGCTGCCTGCTCCGACACGTCCGGCGGGGTGTCGTCGGTGACCGGCGGCAGGTCCGGCACCGGGGCCGGGTCGGCGAGCGGGTCTGGGGTGGTGTCGGCCGGGTCGGTGGCGGGCTCAGTGGGCGGCGGGGTGTCGGTGTGGGTGAGGGCGGCGAGGATCGCGTCTGCCTTCGGGCCACCCACCCGCAGTTCCTTCTTGAGACGGTTGCGCGACGGGATCTCGCCGAGATGGTCGGCCAGGTCGCGGGCGGCGGGGATCAGGTCTTCGACCGGCCGGGGGAAGGCCGACAGCGTGGGGGCGGTCATGAAAGGGGTCCCTCCGATTCGTCAGTGCCGTAGATGAACGAGAACAGGGCTTGTTGCAGGGCCAGCAGGTCCGTGCCGCACCCGTCGTACGGCTCGGTCATCGACGGGTAGCCGTGCGCGGCGAGGACCTGGGCCACATCCAGCGCCAGACCGAACGTGAAGCGGGAGTCCTCAGCAGGCCGGGGGATCGGGAATCGACGGCTCACGGTGGCTACCGCCTACGCGGCCCGGCCGGCGGCCGAGCGAACGGCGAGCAGGGCACGCGCTTCCCGCAGCACCCGACGCTGCGCCCGACGCAACCGCTGCCAGTCCAACTCGGACGGACCGGCATCGCCGGTCAGCACGATGATCTGCGCGTCGAGCAACAGAACCTCAGCTTCGATCAGCGGCAACTCCTGCTCGATCTGGGCGAGGTCGGCCCCGCTCGGCTCGATCTCGGGAGAGTCGTTCGACTCAGTCACTTCGTATCCCTTCTGACTGATCCGGCGCTCTAGATGTGCGCCTCTGTTGCGCAACAAGGTAGCGATACGCGGCTCTGTTGCGCAAGGGGGTAGCGGTATGTTGGTCCGATGAGTGATGCGCGAGATGAGCTGTCAGCAGCTACGAAGCGGTATCGGCGTACCGAAGCGGCTCATGAGGCCGCACGTGAGGCGGTGGTTGCGGCGGTGGTTGCGGCGCTCCGGGGCGGTGTCGGCCCGACTGAGGTCGAGCGGCTGTCGCCGTTCAGCGGTGCCTACGTCCGGAAGCTCGCTCGGGAGCACAGCGTCCCGCCTGCTCCGCCGGGGCCGAAGCGGGTTGCTTCCTAGCGGTCATCCAGCGGGTCGTAGCGCGTAGTTGCTGGCGTCCACCAGGCCGTACGTCAGTGCGGACGCCTCCATGTCGTCGATGGCGCGCGCCGGGATCACGAAGCGGCCACGGACCTTGATGGCGGGGAACTGGCCGGCGTGGATCGCCCGGTAGAGGGTCACCTCCGACATGCAGAGGATCGCTGCGGTGTCGGCGACCGACCGGAACCGAGGGCGATCGTTCTTGGCGGCGAGGGGTTCAGCCACGGGAGTCTCCTCAGTAGTCTGTGGTTGGCGTTCCGTTCGGTTTGCTGAGACCCAGTGAAGTCGAAAAGGAGCGCGGCGCCCATGCAAACCCAGTGCAATGCGCGGCAATCCGATGCAACCGCAAGTTCGGGAGACGACGGTGGCGACCGTGGACCGGTGGACAGGAAACCTTGCCTGCTCGCTGCAAGCTGCCGCCGGAATGACGAACGAGGGATTCGCGGGGTGGCTCGGGATCGCGACAAGGACAGTCGCGTATTGGCATAGTCGACCTGACACGGTCCCTGGGAACGCCAATCAGGATCTGCTAGATACCGCCTTGGGTCGGGTATCGGATTCGGTTCGTTCCCGCTTCTTCGAGATTCTTAGCAGGGTCCAGTCCGAGGGAATTGCTGGCGGCCGAGGTATCGTTGCTGATGCTGTGAGCGCTGCTGCCGACTCGATCGCCAATGATCCCTTGCTGACAAGCCTTGCCCTGCCGCACGACTCCATCGAGTCCTTGCAGGAAGACGTGACAATGCTCGCCCGGTCGGGAGGCATGGCGGCCTTCGACATGTTCAGTGGCGCCCGCCGGCTGAGGGACGAGGCAAGAGCCTTGGTGGAGCGCACCCGCCGGCCGGGTGAGCTGGCCGATCTTTACGTGGTCATTGGCCAAAGCGCTTCCCTGATGGCCTCCACCGCCTTCGACCTCGGGCACTGGAACGACTCGGCGGCACTAGCGAGGGCATCGACGCAGTACGCCGACCTGGCGGGACACGCATCATTGAAGGCGTGGACGTACGGCCTGCAAATGACGCTCGCCAACTGGCGCAACGAGCCTGATGCGGCCCTGAGCTACTTCGCTCGCGCTATGCGAGCGGCGCCGGATGGAGAGCCGAGACTGAGGCTTCGTTATATCGCTTCCCGCTCTCATGCTCTGCTCGCCGATTCGGCCTCGGTCGCTGCTGTCTTGGAAGCAGCCCAGCGCGACAGAGAATCGGCCGCGGAGCGACCCGACGAACTCGCCATCTCTGCCGGTGGGGAGTTCGCTTTCGGCGAAGCGCGGGCAGCGGCATGCGCTGCGGCGGCATGGCTTGATCTGCGCAACGGTGAGCAGGCCGCGAGGTACGCCCGGGAGGCGTTGCAGGTGTACGAGGCGTTGCCGTCGCCCAGGCGGCCGTACTCGCAGATCAACGGCACGCAGATCGACGTGGCCGCTGCTCACCTTCACATGCGAGACAAGGACGGTGCGGCCGAAGCGCTGCGTACCGTCTTGGAGTTGCCGCCGGAGAAGCGCAACGTCTCGCTGACAGGCCGGCTGTCGCGGATCGAGCGCCTGCTCAGGGGGTCGCCGTGGGATCGTGACGCGGACACGCGCCAGCTCGCCGAGCGCATCTCGGAGTGGCTGTCGGAAACCTCAGCTCGTCCGCTCGCCTGACTGCCGCCAGGCGGCCAACACCTGCTGCTCCCTCTCCGGGCTGATGCCGATCTCGGCGGCCCGGTCGTGGTTGCTGGCCTCGCCGCTCTCCACCATCCACCGCCAGGTGTCGCGGACGGTCAGGGAGAGCGGCCGACAGCGGAGGCCGGCAGCCTGCGCCCTGGCCGTGTCGACGCGCCACACGCCGTCGAACGTGCGCCAGAGGGGCAACTCGGACCACTGCCGGACGCCATGGCTGACCAGCATCTCGTCGGGCACCCAGTCGAAGGAGGCATCACCCCGGGTCGCGTGGGCGCAGTCCGCCATTAGTTCGCCGAAGGTGGCGCCGTCCATCGGGGCGCAGACGTTGAACGCGCCGGAGGAGTCTTCGGTGATGGCGTGGAGCGCGAACGTGGCCAGGTCCCGTACGTCGACCGGCTGGATGGTGCGGTCGGGGGAGCCGGGGGCCAGGACTTCTCCACCAGCAGCCACGCGGCGCAGCCACCACGGCAGGCGACCGACGTACTCACGCGGGCCGAGCACGACACCGGGGCGCAGGATCGTTGTCCGGCCTGTTCCGAACGCGGCGACTGCCGCTGCCTCGCAGCCGGACTTCTGGTAGCCGTACTGGGTCGGCCCGTCCTCGGCGTCGGTGCCGTAGTCGGGGCCGGCGTCCGGCGGGCAGTAGAGCACCTCGGAACGTTCGGTGAGCGGCTTCAATGGCCAGTCTCGGTAGACGCTGACCGTGGACATGAAGACGTAGCGACCGGTGACGGGAGCGAGCGCGCGGGCCACATCGAGGGTGTTCGTCGGCACGTATCCCGAGGTGTCGACCACGGCGTCCCAAGGGCCGGCAGAGGCGAGGGCAGCGACGTCCTCTAGGCGAGTCCGATCACCCCGGATGGGCCGTACAGCCTCTAGGAAGGGGTCGGAGGTGCCCCGGTTGAACGTGGTGACCTCCCAGCCAGCGTCGATGGCGGCCGCGACGATCGCGTGGCCTACGAACCAGGTTCCGCCGAGCACTAGCAAACGCATGGGTCCATCATGCCGAGCAGAGGCGGTAGCCGGTCGGTGGAGGGTGCAGGCCGGCAATCAGTGCCGCGTTGGTCGAGTGATCTCGTCAAGGGGCCCGCATGCGGGCCGTGGCCGGCCGCGCTGCTAGCGGCGCAAGTGCCGGCATCGGCCGGCGCGTCGGCCGATAGGAGCATTGCCTCCGGCGCGGACCAGACGACTCCGGGTTGGAGTTGCCGAACGGTTTCGGTCGTGGGTGGTCGAGGTGTGGGATATGCCATCCCGCTAGCCACCGACCCAGGCAAGCCGAGCAGACCAGGGTCAGGGTGCCAAGGTCGCACGTCCGGTAGGCGCTCCGCCTTGTCACTGGCCTTGGCCCGATCCGCCGAGGTGTGGGTCGGCGCAGACGGGATGGCGACAGGGCGAAATGTGTCGTCGTAATGCGAAACCTTCAAAGGGAGTCAGGCGGCCGAGGTGCCGCTCCGATTTCCGCCCGGGCTTGAGGGACGGTTGTATTAGTGCGAGCTAGTACTCCGTAATTGGAGTTTTGCTCAGGATCCTTGAGGTGCCAACCGTCCGGCCATACTTGCTGTAGTGCATGCCCGTCAGGGTTGGCAAGCGCACGGGCACTCCGCATCCGCGGACTTCCAAACTCCCGACGCCTGAAGGTGGCTTGCTCGAAATCGACTTCGCCGCGAAACTTGACTCTATCGAACCAGGCCACGCCCCGAAAGTTGGCATTGGAAAAGCTGGCCGTCTTATTGAAAACTGTCTTGCCGTCAAATCTGACAACGAAGAAATCGGCACCATCGAAATGTGCTGATCCTTCGAAATTAGCATCATGCCACCAACTCGTACTTCGGAAGTAGGTAAAATTAAAGCTGGTTTCCCCGAAAAATGTCGCACCCGAGAAGTTTGCAGTTTCAACATAGCCCGCCAAAATTCGAAAGTTGCGGAGTTTGGCTCCGGCGAGGTTGATAGAGAGGTGTGGCCAGAAAGGCGATTCGTGACTAGGGCCAGGCAAGTCTTCGGGCCTAATGGGTTCCGTCCTGCCAGGAATTTCCAAGTGTTTGGTAAGAATCTCCTGCGCACCCACCCTTACTTCCAGCTCCTCCTTCGCCTCCTTCGCCTCGTCTGCGGGCGTGGCCGGTGGCAAAGTATCAGGCGGAGAGTAAGGCATGCGGAGATATGCACAAAGAACATTAACGACTGTTTGGCGTTGCCCGATGTTCGTTTGCGCCACGCGTTCAAGTGCATACATGCCGCCGAGGCGGACGGCAGCATCCGGGGAGCCAAGCTGCTCTACAGCCTTGGTGTAGAGCTCGGTCACCCGTCGTTCTGCGGCATCGGCTTCTGTATGCACCTGCGTTTGAATGGCGAGTTGATGCATTGACTCGGACAGGCGCTGACGCCGGACTGCGAGCAGCAAGGCGGCAACGGCTCCGCCACTAGCGGCAACCCCTAGGCCGTACTTAATCGATTCGATCTGAAGCTTGGAGCGTTCCGATTCTGACGTTGCGTTTCCAGCTACTTGCAGCATGGTGACGAGCGCGCAGCACCCGACAAACGCCATAGTGCAAGCGGAAGCAGCGATGCCATAATCAGAAAGAAGGTGAGCGCCAAGTCCTTTTTTGGTGTCGTTTTGTGTGCGGCTCTGCGAGGACTTGCGTGCCGACCAAAGGACACAAATCCCGACGATGAGGCCTGCAATGCCGACGGCAGCCAGCAAATTGTCCATCAGCTCATTCAGTGCGTGTCTGATTGTGTCAATATTTTTCCGGACCAGGTCGACTAAGACGCTTGCCAAGCCGACCAGCAGTAGCCCGAACCCCACCAGCCTTCTCCTCATGGCTGAAATAGTCGGACAGCAAGGCTGTCAACGCAAGCAACCGCACCGGATGCGGCAGTACGGCATCGGCGGTCGCGATCCGAGCTCGACAGGGCAGGCAGGTCAGCGGATCTCCACCGATGGTGGCAGACAACCGCTTTGACCTGTGCAAGGCAGGGAGGGTGGCGTGGCCGTTTCGTGCCCGATGGGACGGGAGTCGACGGTCAACGACGGTCAGCTCCTGGAGGTGGAAGCCAGCATGGCGGCGCAGGCCAAGCCAGGTCACTGCCGAACAGCTTTGCCTGTGTCCACACTTTCTAACTCGTGTGCCGGATATGAACGTTCGAGTTGAGCGAGTGCTAGGTCGGATCTTCGCCATGCCCTTCCGCCGGATACTCATTGCCGACACCTGCTATGACCGCGCGGCGACCTCGGACAACGCTCACCATGCCCTCTGCGGTCAGCAGCGCTACGGCGCGGTGAGCGGTACCGACCGAGACGCCACGTGCCGCAGCCAGCTCAGCAACCGCGGGGAGTTGGTCGCCGGGTCGCAGCCGACCGGCAGCGATCTGCTCGCGCAGTTCGGCGGCGATTCTCTGGTACGGACTGCTGGCCGCCGTACGCTGCGTCGGCACGACCGGGCGTGGCGGCATCCGAGCGGCCAGCGTCCCGGCCGCCCGCTGGTCCGACTCCGACAGCCAGGCAGCGTATACGCGGAGCGTGGTTGTCCCGCCGCCGCCATGACCGAGTCGGCCGGCGACCGTCCGCACGTCGACACCCGCATTGATTAGCTCGGTCGCCGAGTAGTGGCGCAGAGCGTGGATGTGGCTGCTGATGCCGAGCCGGGTGGCGAGCCGGCCGTACCGCTGGGTGATGGTGTCGGGCCGGTAGCCGCGGCTGTTGTCCGGCTCGGGGGAGAAGACGTAATCGGTGGGGTCGACGTCCGCGTCGAGCTGGGCCAGGCGGTCGAGGTACCGGCCGTGCAGCTCGCGCAGCACTTCGATCGTCTCTGGGTCGAGCGCTACCCGCCGTTGCTGGTGCGTCTTGGTGTCCTTCTCCCGCAGCTCGCCGTGTTCGTCCAGGTAGGAGCTGTGCCGCAGCGTCAGCACGCCGGCGGCCAGGTCGAGATGGTGCCAGCGCAGCGCGCACAGCTCGCCGCGGCGGGCGCCGGTGGTCATGGCGAGCCAGACCAGCGCGCCCCAGTCAGGGTCGCGCCACGCCTCGTTGATGATGCGCGCGGCGTCGGCGGGGTTCGGCGGCTGCGGGTCGGGGTGCGGCGGCGCGGGTGGCTCGGCCTGCCCGGCGGGGTTGACGGCGATCCAGCGCCACCGGACGGCGCGGCTGAGCGCACCACTGAGGATCCAGTGGATCTGCCGCACCGACGACGCGCTGAGCGGCTTGCAGACGTGTGGCCGGCACCTCGCCGTGCAGGTGTGCTCGCCTTCCAGGCGGTGCTTCACGTACGCCTTGCCGCCACACCAGTCGCGGCAACGGCGCAGGCTCGCGTAGAACGACTCCAATGTCTCGGCATCGAGCCTGCCGACCGGCAGCTTGCCCAGCACCGGCCGGACGTGCTTGTTCAGCTTGTTCTCGTAGCCCATGCGGGTGGTCGGCTCGATGTCCACCACTTCAAGCCACCGGTCGAGTAGCTGGTTCAGGGTGGCGCGGGTGCGCGGGCTGCGCTTCTCGTCGACCTGGTTGAGGAAGCGGGTCCGTACCTTCTCCGCCTCTCGCTCGGCGGTCCGGCCGGCCGGGACCGTGTCGGTGAGGTAGTGCCGCTTGCCGGTGAGCGGGTCGACGCCCGCATAGACCCTTACACGGAGTGATCCGCTGGGGAGCTTCATGATCTCGCCACGTTGCCGCTTGACGCCTGCCACGGGGCTGACAGTAGCTCTATGGCTCCACGAATAGCTCCACGAGAGCCGTCCGGTTGAGAGAAGTACCTGTGCGCCCGGCAGGATTCGAACCTGCGGCCTTGGGATTAGAAGTCCCCTGCTCTATCCGCTGAGCTACGGGCGCGCGTCGTGGGTGTTGCGCCAAGAGGGTACCGCCGCGCCTGCCGGGGCGGGTGCGACGGGGCGGCCGTAGGCGCCCGCCCAGCGTCGCATGATCCGTCCGCGTCGGGCACCCCAGTTTGGCCCCGGTCAGCTCGGCGCGGTCGTCTCCGCGCCCTACCCGGCCAAGCCCGGTTGCTCCCCGGCCACGCCCGGTCGTTGTTCGGCCGGGCCCGCCGCCTGCCCGGCCGGCTCACGGCTGGCGGGCACCGAGGGCGTCGGGGGCACCGAGGGGGTCGGGCCGGCGCCGAGGAACGCCTCCGCCCACCGGCCCACCTCGGCGAAGACCTTCTCGCGTACGGCGGGGCCGGAGAGGGTCAGGTCGTGCATGCCGCCGTCGAAGCGGGCCAGGGTCACGTGCCGGCCGAGGCGGGGCGCCCAGCGGACCATGTGCTCCACGTCGAGGACGGCGTCGGCGAGTGCCGCCGAGTCGTGCCACTTCGTGCCCCGGAAGCTGCGGGTGGAGCAGGCCAGCAGCACCGGCACCTGGATGTCGAGGCCGGCGCGGAGCTGCCGCTGGCCGGCGCGGACGGCAGCCAGCCAGCCGGCCCGGACCGGGAACCCGGCGAGCGGCTTCCACGCCAGGTCGTACGTCCACTCGCCGCGTCGCTCGGTGTGCAGGCTCTCGCCGTACACGTTGCCGACGCCGGCGGGGACGACGCGGCGCGGCGCCCGACGGGCCAGGTGGGAGACGGCGGCCGCGAGGGGTCTGCGCACCAACCAGGGGGCGTTGATGTCGAAGAAGGGGCTGTTGAGGACGAGCCCGTCGACGATGCCGGCGTCGCGGCGGGCGTGCGCCCAGAGCGAGATGATCAGGCCGCCGGTGGAGTGGCCCATGGTGAGCAGGGTGTCGTGGCCGTCGTCGTCACGGATGATCCTTGCGGCGGCGTCCAGCTCGGGGAAGTAGTCGCCGAGGTCGCGGCAGAAGTTCGGCGTCTGGTGCGGCAGTAGGCTGCGACCATATTTGCGCAGGTCGAGGGCGTAGAAGTCCCAGCCCCGCTCGGCGTAGAAGTCGGCCACGTGGGTCTGGAAGAAGTAGTCGACGTAGCCGTGCACGTACAGCACGGCCCGGCCGGTGGGGCGGTCGGCCCGTCGGCGGACCAGGGTCGCGACGACCGGTCCCTCGTCGTCGGTGCCCAGGTCGATCGTCTGCCGCTCGTACGGCGGCCCCAGCACGTCCGGTTCCACGACCGCGACGGTACGCCGGGAACCTACCCGGCGGTAGCCCCGAAGCGGGAAGGTGGGGCGAAGCCCACCTTCCCGCCGGTCCTGCTCAGGTCCTGATCAGGCCGTCTCGGCGTTCACCCGGAGCGCGTCGACGTCGAGGTCCACCTCGTCCGGGCTCGCCGCAACCTGACCGGTGTCGCGCAGGTGCTTGTTGTGCCGGGGCTCCTGCTTGGTCTTGGAATCGTTGAGCCGGCGGCGCAGGTCGTCCCGTACGTCGTTGAGCGCGGCGTGCAGGTCCTCCTCCGACGAGGTGGTGACGATCTTCTGTCGGCCGGCGATCCAGCACTCCAGGGTGACCTTCTGCCCCCGGGCCTCCCGATCCTTCACCGACACCTCCAGCTCGGTGGCGTCGGCGTGGAAGCCGGCCAGCCGGGCGTCGAGGGTGGCGAACTGCGTGGCGATCCAGTTCCGGTCGCCCTGGGAGAACCCGGCACCGACCCGCAGACACTCACCCACGGTCGCGGGGTTCGCCACGGCGCTCATCGGCGGGCCTCGCCCTCGGTGCGGACGGAACCGGTCGTACGGAGTCGGCAGAGAGTCATCTTCCGTGGCCCTTCTGATCGGACGGCATGCCGCCTACTGTCAGCCGGCGCGCCGTCGGTGGTGCTCGCTTGATCAAAGCTGTACCCAGCCACGGTCTGTCCGGAAACACCCCGGCTCCGACTGTCCCGGGGCGGGTGCCATTCCCCCCGCCGTCCGCGCGGACGGTCGGCGACCGGCCGCCGGCCGAGGCGTTGACTCCACCGGGGGGCGTAGCACACTGGGGCCTTGATCAGGTCGTCGTCCACAGGCCGCTCCGTTGTCCACAGGTGGCGACCGGTCGATGGCGACGGGGGGCCGGTACGGCCAGGCTCGGCGGCGAGTCGACTCGCCATGGCAAGTCCTGGTTCTCCCCTGGAGGGACGATGTTTGACACCCACGTAACGATTGTCGGAAACGTCTTAACCGCCCCCGAGTGGCGGCGCACCACCCAGAGCAACACGTTGGTGGCCAATTTCAAGGTCGCCTCCACCGCCCGCCGGCTCGATCGGGACAGCGGCCGGTGGGTCGACGGCAACAGCCTTCGGGTACGCGTCAACTGCTGGCGCAAGCTGGCCGAGGGGGTCGCCTCCTCGGTGATGGTCGGCGATCCGGTCGTGGTGGCCGGTCGCCTCTACACCCGGGACTGGACCGACGAGGCCGGCAACCACCGCACCCTCTACGAGATGGAGGCGGTCGCGGTCGGGCACGACCTGGCCCGGGGGCGGGGGCGGTTCCTGCGCAACCGGCCGAGCATGGCCACCAGCATCGTCGAGGACGCCGAGGCGGAGACCCGGGTGCACGGGGAGCCGACCGAGCGGATCCCGCGGGGGCAGGCACCCGCCTCGCCGGCCGGCCGTCCCTTCGACGAGGACTTCGAGCCGGGCGGCTTCGACCAGGCCCGGGGCTCGCTCGACGCCCCACACCTCGGGCGGGACCTGGCCGGCGGCCCCGGCTTCGAGGACCTGGCGGGAGATCCCTTCGACGACCGGGCCGACCCCGCCGCCGACGACGAGCTGACGGAGTTGGGCGGGGACGGCGGGGACGACCTGTCCCCGCTGCCCGACGGTGGGGCACCCTCCGGCGATGTCGCCGGGGCCGGTGAGGTCGGCCTGTCGGCCCAGGGCGGTCACGACGACCCGGAACCGCCCGGCGGGGAGCCGGACGGGGTGACACCCGACCGCCGGGGCCGGCGGGGCCGTGGACGGGTTCCGGTGTCCGCCTGACGATCGGCCGAGGCGCTCGGCGGGCTGGGCACGGGGCAGCCGACGGGCCGGCACGGGGCAGCCCGTCGAGCGTCGTCACCCCGGATCCGCCGCCGCGGAGAGACCCGCCCCGGTGCCGGTTCTCCCACGGGGGAAGGAGACGGCACCGGGGCGGTCGGCGGCGGCTACCCGCGCGCCCGTGCCCAGGACAGGAAGCGGTCGGTGAGGTTGCCCGGGGGTGAGTCGGGGCTGAGCCGGTTCAGGTGTTCGGCCGCCTCCAGCTTCAGCGCGGCGAGGTAGATCAGCAGGCCGAGGCGGTTGCCCCGGTACTCGACCAGCAGGGAGAGTCGGGCCTCGCCGCAGGGCCAGGGGTGGCCGCAGCGGCAGCACAGCCAGACCGGGCGGACGGGCAGGTGGGGACGGGGGCCGCGAGTCATCCGCGCACCCGCAGGGCGACGGCTCGCCTCGTCTACCCCGGCAAAGTCGCGGAGTATCCGGTGCCGCGCAGATCGGAGCCGCGTACGTGGATGCCGCCGGTGTGGCGATCACCGCGCAACTCGGCTGCTTGGTCCCGCCGCCTGCACCACCCCACGGAAGCCCCTCCTGCCGCGCTGTTCCCGGCCCCCCGCCCCGCCGAACCTGCCCGCAGCCGTCCATGTAACGGGACTTACGTTCCACTACCTGGGATGACTGAAGATCTTGGAGAGAAGTGGCCCCTCCACTTGGGCTCAACCGGTGGTTGCAACACCTTCGTTGATGGTGGTGGAGGTGGTTGCTGATGGCGGCGCGGTTGTCGGCGGGGGAACGTGAAGAGAT
>NZ_JBIATC010000002.1:0-51507 GCF_042891255.1 Micromonospora sp. NPDC001898
ATCTCTTCACGTTCCCCCGCCGACAACCGCGCCGCCATCAGCAACCACCTCCACCACCATCAACGAAGGTGTTGCAACCACCGGTTGAGCCCAAGGTGGGAACGGCAACCGTCCAAGATCTCAATGGGGCGGGAGTAGCGTCAGGCGATCGTGCAGGGGGAGCCGTTCAGGGTGAACGCGGTGGGCTTCGGGTTGGTGCCGGTGTGGGTGCCGTTGAAGCCGAAGCTCGTGGACGCCCCCGGCGCGAGCGCCCCGTTGTAGGAGAGGTTCGAGGCGGTCACGGCGGTGCCGGTCTGGGTGACGTTCGCCGACCACGCCTGGCCCGCCTGCTGCCCGGCGTTGGGGAAGGCGAACGCCAGGCTCCAGCCGGTGAACGCCGTCGTGCCGGTGTTGGTGATAGTGATGTTGGCGGTGAACCCGGTGCTCCAGTCGCTGGTCGCGTACCCGACCCGGCAGGAACCGGTGGGCGGGGGCGTCCCGGTGGTGGTCACCGTGACGGTGGGCGACGGGATCGACGGGTTGCCGGCGGCGTCCAGCGCGACGACGTAGAACGCGTACGCGGTGGCGGGGGTCAGCCCGGTGACCGGGTGACTGGTGCCGGCGACCGTGGCGATCGCGGTGTCCACCGGCCACGTCTTGCGGTAGACCCGGTAGCCGGTGACGCCGACGTCGTCGGTGGACGGCCCCCAGCCGAGGGTGAGCCCGGTCGGGCCGACGGCTGACGCGGTCGGGGTGCCGGGCGCGGTCGGCGGGGTGGTGTCCGGGCCGCCCCCGGCGGGGGTGACCACCGCGACCGTCGGCGAGGACGTCGAGCGGTTGCCGGCGCCGTCGCGGGCGCTCACCCAGAACCGGTAGTTCCGGGCCGGGGCGAGCGACGAGACGGTCAGGCTGTTGGTGGTGCTGCGGTGCAGCACCAGCGCGTCGCTGCCGACGGTCTCCTGGGTGATCTCGTAGCCGGCCAGTCCGCTGCCCCCGGCGTCGGTGGACGCGGGCCAGGTCAGCGTGACCGAGGTGGGGGTGAGCTCGGACGCGACCGGGGCGCCGGGGACGGTGGGCGGGGTGGTGTCCGTGGGCGTCGAGGTCGGCTCCTCGCCCCAGACCCGGGCGGTCCCGGCGTACAGCGGCACTTTGCGGTTCGGACCGGCGGTGACCTGGTACGAGGGGTCGTTGGTCGGATCCCAGGTGCCACCCTCCGGCACGCCGACCTTGAACTGGACCTCCATCCGGTGCTGCGACTGCCCGGCCGGGGCGATGGTGTGTCCGGTGCAGTCCACCTCGACGTACCAGATGTCGCCGCTGAGCTGCTTGGCGGTCGACGGCGACGGGCAGCCCTGGGTGTAGCCGGGGGTGACCTGCACGGGGCCGGTGCCGTCGGGGCGGAAGTAGTAGCGGAACTTCCCGTTGGTCAGCGCCCGCGCCGGGAACGCCGACTTGTTGTAGATGATCGCCTTCAGCCCGGTGGCCCGGGGCTCGGCCTGCATCACCGTGGTCTCCACGGTCAGCTCGTCGAGGTCGGGCGTCTCGGTGCCGGGGAAGCCGGCGAGCGGGCTGCCGCCGTACTCGGAGGAGAGCCGGGCGAGCGCGGAGGTGAAGCCGGCGTTGTAGTCGGTGGCGACCTCGTTCATCACGTAGTCGGACCGGCTGTCGGTGTACGCGTCGTTGGCCGCCGACGGGCCGCCGACCAGCGCGCCGTAGAGCACGTGCCGGGTCTCGGTCGGCACGGTCTGGCTGTCCCACCAGGAGCCGTGCGCGGTGCGGTGGTGCGGGTTCTTCGGCGAGTTCGCCCCGAACCCGATCAGGTAGCTGGAGCTGCGCGGGTTGTCGCCGAGGGCGTAGTTGACCTGCCGCACGGCGAAGTCGTGGTAGCGGGCCTTGCGGGTCGCGTCGGTGGTCTTGTCGCTGTAGACCAGCGCGGCGAAGGCGGTGTTGGCCGCGTACCGCAGCGCGCCCCAGGAGTCGAGCACGGCCATCCCGCCGGGCGAGTACGGCACCTTCTGGCCGTTGACCCCGACGGTCCAGTAGTCCAGCCAGCGATTGGCGTCGTCGACGTACTTCTGCTTGCCGGTCAGGTTGGCCAGCAGCACGTACGCCCCGAACTGCTTGTTGTCCCAGGCGATGGTCCACTTGTAGGACCGGGTGGTGGTCTGGTTCTCGGTGCCGAGCTTGTCGTACTCGCTCTCGGCCTTGGCCAGGTAGCTGGCGTCGCCGGTGGCCCGGTAGAGCCAGATCGCGCCCCAGACCAGCTCGTCCTGGTACCCGCTCCACGAGCGGTAGAAGCTGGTCGCATCGGTGATGCACTCGTGGTAGCTCTTGCGCACCGTGTCGGCGAACGTGTAGAGCTGCCTCGCGTGCCCGAGCAGCTTGTCGGCGTAGGCGGCGTCGGTGGGCCGGAACACCATCGACGACGCGGCCATCGCGGCGGCCGTCTCCCCCGCCAGGTCCGCGCCGCCGCAGCTGGCGTCGATCTTGTACGCGGGCCGCGCCATCGGCATGACCTCGGCCGGTCCCCACCACTTGTGGTCGTCGTCGCCCTTGCCGACCTGCCCGTACAGGACGTTCGGTGCGGGGTGCGCCTTGACGAAGTAGTCGTTGACGAAGCGCAGGTTGTTCAGCAGCTGGGTGAGCTGCCCGGACGAGGTGTACCCGGCGCGGTACTCGACCGCGCCCCAGGCCAGCATGGTGGCGCTGAACGCCATCGGGAAGCCGAACTTCACGTGGTCGCCGGCGTCGTACCAGCCGCCGGTGAGGTCCACGCCGACGTCGGAGCCGTCGGTGAGCGCGGAGTCGCCGCGCCAGGAGACCCGGTTCCAGGCCGGTTTCCTCCCGGACTGCTGGGCCTCGTAGAAGAACAGCGACTTCTGCAACGCCTCGGCGTAGTTGAAGGCGGGCGCGGCGGCGACGGGGGCGGCCTGCGGCGCGGCGACGCCCACGGCGAGGCCGCCGGCCAGGGCGACACCGGCGGCGAGCAGACGCCGCAGCCAGGGTCGACTGCGGCGGGCGGGCCGCGGCGGGTCCCCGGCGGGCGACGGCGGCCGGGAGGGCCGGATCGGGTGACGCATGTGCGGGCTCCTGACGGACGGCGCCCCGGCGGTGCCGACCGGACGCGGGACGGGCGTCGGGCTCGGGTCGGCACCGCCACCGGCGGCGGGTGTGGTGGGGGCCAAGGGGGCGCGGGAGCGCTCCCATGGATATCCGACAATGTATCGAGCGGATCGCGCCGTTGGGAAGACCCGCCGCCACCGACGACCCCGCCCGGAGGGGGTGAGGCGAACGATCGCGCGGTCGACTCGCGTCCTGAGATACGAACGTACTGTTGCCGCCCACGCATCGACGCGGGACAGTACGGCCATCAGCGGTGCCATCGACGCCGCCGCTCCCCGGTTCACCCTGAGGAGATCCGATGGCTCTACGACTCGCCGACGGCACCGCCTGGACCGAGACCCTCGCCCGCGCGGCGGCCGCCACGCCCGAGGCCTTCGGGCCCGGGGCGGACGGCGTGACCACCCTGCGCAACCTCGTCGAGGGCGACTGGCGGGCGGGCGGCGTGCCGCACCCCGTTCGCACCCCGGTCGACAACACGGTCCTGGTCAACCTGCCCCGGCTGGACGCCGACGCCGCCCGCGCGGCGGTCGCCTTCGCCGCCGTCGCGCACCGCGACTGGGCGCAGGCCCCCCTCGCCGAACGGAAGGCCCGGGTGACCGGGGCCCTGGACGCCCTCACCGCCCACCGCGACCTGCTCGCCCTGCTGCTGGTCTGGGAGATCGGCAAGCCGTGGCGGCTGGCCTGCGCCGACGTGGACCGGGCCCTCGACGGCGTCCGCTGGTACGTCGGTGAGATCGACCGGATGCTGGCCGACGGCCGGGAGCCGCTGCCCGGCCCGGTCAGCAACATCGCCAGCTGGAACTACCCGATGAGCGTGCTGGTGCACGCCGAGCTGGTGCAGCTGCTCGCCGGCAACGCGGTGATCGCGAAGACCCCGTCCCAGGGCGGCGCCGTCTGCCTCACCGTCGCGCACGCGCTGATGCGCCGCGCCGGGCTCCCCGCCACCCTGCTCTCCGGCGGCGGCGAGGAGTTGTCCGAGGTGCTGGTACGCGCCCCGGAGATCGGCGCGGTGGCGTTCGTCGGCGGGCGGTCCAACGGCGGGAAGGTCGCCGCCGCGCTGCTCGACTCCGACAAGCGGCACTTCATCGAACAGGAGGGCCTCAACGCCTGGGGCATCTGGGGCTTCTCCCGGTGGGACCTCCTCGCCGGGCACCTGCGCAAGGGCTTCGAGTACGGCAAGCAGCGCTGCACGGCGTACCCCCGGTTCGTGGTCCAGCGCGACCTGGTCGACGAGTTCCTCGACATGTACCTGCCGGTGGTCCGCTCGATCCGATTCGGCCATCCACTCGCGGTGGACGAGAACTGGCGGGCCGGCGACCCGCTGCCCGAGCTGGACTTCGGCCCGCTGATCAGCGGGGCCAAGGCCGACGAGCTGCGCCGCAAGGTCGACGAGGCGGTCCGCGGCGGCGCGGTCCCGCTGCACCGGGGCAAGCTGGCGGGTGCTCCGTTCCTCGACGGCCAGGACACCTCGGCGTACGTGGCCCCGTCGGTGCTGCTCGCCCCGCCCGGCCGGTCCCGGCTGATGCACGCCGAGCCGTTCGGGCCGGTCGACACGATCGTGGTGGTGGACACCACCGACGAGCTGCTGGCCGCGATGAACGCCTCCAACGGCGCGCTGGTCGCCAGCCTCGCCTGCGACGACGAGGAGCTGGCCGGCAAGCTCGCGGTCGACCTCCAGGCGTTCAAGGTCGGCATCAACAGGCCGCGCTCGCGCGGCGACCGGGACGAGCCGTTCGGCGGCCGGGGCGCCTCCTGGAAGGGCGCCTTCGTCGGCGGCGACCTATTGGTGCAGGCCGTCACGGTCGGCGGCGACAGCCGCCTCTACGGCAACTTCCCCGACTGGACGGCACTGCCGCTACGGCATCCGGGTTCCGGCACCACCCGCCTGGTCGCGGGACGCTGACCTGCTCCAACTGCCTCATTTCCGACCCTCGGGCCGCAGGCCGTGGACAAGTAGGCACAGCAGACCCCATTCTATGCACACAGAGAGACCAATACATGACTATCCGTACACTCAGCCTGACATTAGGCGCATGCCGGTCAGGCCCCTCAAAGGATCCCCCATGCCGCCAGTTCTGTTCTACGCAGCTGACCTCGTAGCGATCGGGCTACTGACCTTCGGCGTCTACCTTCCCCGGCACCGTCGTCGCGACCTGGCAGTCGCCTACCTGGGGGTCAACGTCGGAGTGCTCGCTGTCGCCGCCTCGCTGGCGACCAGCACCGTAGGCGCCGGCCTGGGCCTGGGACTCTTTGGCGTGCTGTCCATCATCCGGCTTCGCTCTGCCGAACTGGACCAGGAAGAGGTGGCCTACTACTTCTCCGCATTGGCGCTGGGTCTGCTCGGCGGCCTGGGCGCGGAGGTCGGCACGTTGGCCTTCGTGCTGATGGGCCTGGTCATCGCCGTCATGTACCTCGCCGGGCACCCGCGGCTGCTTCGTCGCCACCGCCAGCAGACGATGATGCTCGACTCGGCGTTCACCGATGAGCCAACACTCATCCGGCACCTCGAAAGCCTGCTCGGCGCTGCCGTGCGAAAGGTGACCGTCCAACGCGTCGACCTCGTCAACGACACCACCCTGGTCGACGTACGGTTCACGGTGGCCAAGGGCCAGCGGGCCGCGACCGGCGACCACGACAAGGTGACTGATGCCACCGTGCCCGGCGCGCTGCGTGGTGCTCGACCGTGAGCGGCGCCGACGCAGCCACCGCGTTCCCTGCGCTTGCCACGCTCCATTCGATCGACCTCGAAGAACTCCTTTGCCGAGCGACGCTGCAGACGCGGGTCGACCGCAAGTACGTGCTGCCCCTGGCATCGGCCGGGGTGCTCCTTGCCGGGATGGCTCGCACGGCTCGCATCCTTGAAATCGACAAGCAACGCTGCTTCGGGTACGAGTCGCTCTACTACGACACTCCCGAGCTGACCACCTATCTCCTGGCTACGCAAGGACGACGGAGACGGTTCAAGGTCCGACGACGCGTCTACCTGGACTCCGGCGTCTCCTACCTTGAGGTGAAGACCTGCGGCATCCGTGGCAACACGGTGAAGCAGCGACGGCCGTCCGATGCCACCGCCTCAGACGAGCTGACGGGCGAGGACCGCTCCTTCGTCGCCGAGGTGCTGCGCAAGGCGGGCATCAAGGACGCGCGCTACGACGCGTTCTGCCCGACCCTCAGGACCAGCTATCGCCGCAGCACGCTCTATCTGCCCGACTCGAACAGCCGGATCACCGTCGACACCGACGTGACATGGGCGCTGCGCGACGGCACGCGACTGAGTCTCACGGGGGTTTCGATCATCGAGACCAAAGCCGCAGGCTCCGCCGCGGTAGCCGACCGCCAACTGTGGGCCCTCGGGCATCGCCCCTGCCGGATATCCAAGTACTGCACCGGGCTCGCCGCGTTCCGTGACGACCTGCCATCGAACAAGTGGCGGGCCGTCATGCGCCGATACCCGGCCCTTCGCCCGCACGACGGATAGACCCCACGCCGACGAACGCCCCACGCACGCCACAGCTGAACCGGCCGCGCTCGCGCGGGTACAGCAGCTACCCCGCCACCTGGGTGCGGTCACTGCCGCCCGTCGGGCCGGTCACGGGCTACCGGCCCCGGGCCGACACCACGGGCGGGACCGTGGCGGCGACGAACGGCAGCGTGACGGGCGCGGCGGCAGGGCCCCGCCGCCGCCGCGCCGGCGATACCATCGCCCGATGGCGATGATCTCGCAGGTCTCGGTGGGAGTGTCCGACTGCGAGCGGGCGGCCCGGTTCTGGGCCGCAGCCCTGGGCTACGCGCGGCGACCGCCGCGCTATCCAGGCGACGAGTGGATCGTGCTCGCGCCGCCGCCCGGCGTTCCCGGCCCGGCGCTCGCGATGGACCTCAGCGAGAGCCGGGTCGAGGAGTTCCCGCGCGTCCACCTGGACCTGACCGCCGGCGGCCGGGATCTCGACGGCGAGGTGGAACGCCTCGTCGGGCTCGGCGCCCGGCGGGTCGACTGGCCGTACTACCCGGCACAGCTCGAACCGGGAGCCTCGCCGTACGTCGTGCTCGCCGACACCGAGGGCAACCGCTTCTGCGTCTCGGGCCGGCCCCGCTCGGCGTAGCCGGACGGCCCGGCCGCCGCCGGCGCGACGGGCGCCCCGCCTACCGGCCCTGGGCCGGCACCGCCCCGGGCACCCCTGGTGGCGACGAGCGACACCGTGACGGTGACCAACGCGCCGTCGCGCTCCGTGGCCGTCGGCCGGGCGAGCCGAGCCAGGGTACGCAGCATCGGCGCGTTCCCCGCCTGCACGTGCAGCACCAGGGCCGCGAGACCGGCCCGCTCGGCGTGGCCCACCAGCCGGCGCAGCAGGGCCGCGCCGAGCCCCCGCCGCTGCCAGTCGTCGCGGACCAGCAACGCCACCTCGGCCTCGTCCCCCTCGGCGAGCAGGTTCGCCATCGCGACGACCGGCTCCGCCGCCCCGCCGGAGCCGGTCGTGGTAGCGACGAGGGTCAGGCCCTGGGTCGGCTCCAGCAGCCGGCGCAGCCGGGCCGGGGCGGGAAGTGCCGCCCCGCCGAGGTACCGGCGCTGCCGGGTCCGCGCCGAGCACCGCCGGTGCAGCTCCAGCGCGCCGGCCAGGTCATCGGCGCCGGCCGGGCGGACTACCAGCTCGGCGCCGTCGGGCAGGACCAGGGTGACCTGGTCGGCGGCCCGGCGGGCCGCGGTCGCCGCGAGTTCGGCGAGCGCCTGCGCCCGGGCGTACTCGGCCGGGGTGAAGGTCGGCGCGACCCGGCTCAGCACGTACGACCCGCCGGTCGGGTCGGGCAGCGCCATCGTGGTGCCGGTGACGCCACCGCTGACCGGGGTGGATCGCCAGGTGACCTCGTCGGCGCCGAGCAGGGTGCGCAGCACCTCCCCCGTCGCGTCCGGGTTCCGCACCAGCCGGGTGGCCAGGCCGAGCACCCGGGTCGGCTGGTCGGCCAGGCCGCGCGCCTCGCTGCGCGCCACCCAGCAGTCCCGCCCCCGGCCCCGTTCCACGGCGGCGACCAGCTCCGCCTCGTCGAGCGAGTCGGGCGCGTCGACGAGGAAGTCGTCGACCGCGCCCACCTCGGTGGTGTGCACCTGCACGGTGAGGATGTTGACCCCGCGCAACGCGAGGCTCGCCGTGAGGACCGACAGGTAACCCGGCCGGTCGTCCACGGTGGCTCGAATCCGCCACAGCGTCATGACTGTCTCCCTTCCCCGCCGTCGACGATGCCCGGCCTCTGTTGCCGGCCCGTTGCCCGGCGGTGACGGCGGGGCAACCGACGGCATGACCCTCGCCACAGGGCGTGCGTCGGGGGCCTCGACGCAGTGCGGACCCGGCCGCACCGGCCGGGTCCGCACTGGTTCCGTCGGCCGGGCCCCGCACCGGGATCCGGACCGACCGACGGGCCCCGCACCGGGGCCCGGTCGCTCAACCGCCGGCCACCACCGGGGGCGCCCCCACCAGGTCCAGCCGGTCGCCGAGGATCACCGCGCTGGCCCGGACCAGTTGGGTGAGGCGGTCCACCTCGGTGGAGTGGAACGCGGCGGGGGTCAGCATCCCGGTCTGGTCCCGGGCCACCACGAGCACCAGGCCGGCCCGGCCGAACGGGGCGATCGCGTAGTGGGTGCCGTCGGTGCTGGTCAACGCGCGGGCCCGCAGCGGGGTGACCTCGGGCAGCGCCGGCGGGACGGGCGCCCGCCAGCTCGCGTGTGCCACGGTGGCACCGCCGCCGGCCGCGCCCGTGCGCGACGCCCAGTCCAACGGGACCACCGCCGCCACCGCCCAGTCCGCGGCGAGCAGCCCGGGCCCGGCATCGACCAGGGTGGCCAGCCCGTCGGCCGGGTTGCCGGCGACCTGGGCCAGCAGCTCGGCGTCCTGCCCGGTGGTGGTCGGCGCGCCGATCGCCCGCCAGACGCCGTCGACCCGGACCCCGGGGATGGCGGCCAGGCCGGCCAGCAGTCGCTCCACCCGGGCCGCCCCCGGCCAGACCACGGTGAAGTCGTCGACCGCCCGCCCGCCGAGCCGTTCCAGGACGACGACCTGGACGATGTCGGCACCGGAGACCCCGAGTGTGCGGGCCACCTGGCCGAGGGTGCCGGGACGGTCCGGCAGGGTCACCCGAACTCTCAGCAACATGGTCGTCCCTCCGCTGGGCGGGCCGGCATCCGACGGCCGGCGGGCTGGGCCCAGCCTGCCGGTTGACCATTTCGCCCCTGTTGCCGCAGCATGTCCCCGGGGAAAAACCCGCCTTGACAGGACGGCTGAGGTGCCATCAACTATTCGGATGATTGATCCGGCCGTCGCCGACGGGGGCAGCGGTGCCGGCGCGGGTGCTCCGAGAGGGCTCGACCTCGACCGGCTCGCCGCGTACCTGGGCGCGCGTCGACCCGAGCTGGCCGCCGCGCCGCTGCGGGCCCGGCTGATCGCCGGTGGCAAGTCCAACCTGACCTACCTGCTCCGCTCCGGCGGGCACGAGGTGGTGCTGCGCCGGCCCCCGCTCGGGCACGTGCTGGCCACCGCGCACGACATGGCCCGGGAACACCGGATCATCTCCGCGCTCGCCCCGACCGCCGTGCCGGTCCCCGAGGCACTGCTGTTCTGCCCCGACACCGACGTGATCGGCGCGCCCTTCTACCTGATGGAGAAGGTCGACGGGGAGGTGTTCCGCAGCCGGTCGCAGACCGACCCGCTGACCGACGGGCAGCGGCGCGACCTGGCGACGGCGATGATGGACACCCTGGCCGCCCTGCACGCGGTCGAGCCCGCCGCGGTCGGGCTGGCCGACTTCGGCCGCCCCGAGGGCTTCCTGGGCCGGCAGGTCCGGCGTTGGGCCGGCCAGCTCGACCAGTCCCGCAGCCGCCCGCTGCCGGGCGTCGACGAGCTGCGCGACGCGCTCGCCGGCTCCGTCCCCGAGGGCGCGAACGCGGGCCGGATCGTGCACGGCGACTACCGGCTGGACAACCTCCTCGCCACCGTCGGATCCGGCACGAGCGCACCCGACCCGGCCGCCGCCGGGGAGGCGCACGGCGCCCTCGGGGCCGGAGCGCCAGCGGGCCCGCGCCCCGGCCCGGTGTCGGTGCGGGCCGTGCTGGACTGGGAGATGGCCACCCTCGGCGACCCGCTGGCCGACCTCGGGCTCCTGCTGGCGTACTGGACCGTGCTCGGCGACAGCGACGCGGTCGTCGACAACCCGGTCGCCGACGGGCTCGGCCCGCGCGCCGGCTTCCCCTCGGGCACCGAGCTGATCGACCGGTACGCCGGCCGCAGCGACGTCGACGTCGGCCCGCTGCACTGGCACGTCGCCCTGGGCTGCTTCAAGCTCGCCGTGATCTGCGAGGGCATCCACTACCGGCACACCCTCGGGCAGACGCTCGGCGGAGGCTTCGACCGGATCGGCGAGCTGGTGGCGCCGCTGGTCGAGCACGGGCTGCGCGCAGTCAGGGAGAGATGATGGACTTCCAGTTCGACGCCCGCACCGAGGAGCTGCGCGCACGGCTGACCGCGTTCCTCGACGAGTGCGTGTACCCGGCCGAGGCGGTGCACGCCGAGCAGGTCGCGGCGGCCGGCGACCCGTGGTCGCGGTCGCCCGTGCTGGCGGAGCTGAAGGCCGAGGCGCGCCGGCGCGACCTGTGGAACCTCTTCCTCCCCGACCCGCGCTACGGCGCCGGGCTGACCAACCTCCAGTACGCGCCGCTGGCGGAGTTGACCGGGCGCAGCCCGCACCTGGCCCCGGAGGCGGTCAACTGCGCCGCCCCGGACACCGGCAACATGGAGCTGCTCGCGGAGTTCGGCTCCGAGGCGCAGCGGGAGCGCTGGCTGAAGCCGCTGCTCGACGGCGAGATCCGCTCGGCGTTCTGCATGACCGAGCCGGAGGTGGCCTCCTCCGACGCCGCCAACATCGCCACCCGGATCACCCGCGCCGGCGAGGAGTACGTGGTCGACGGCCGCAAGTGGTGGTCGTCCGGGGCGATGGACCCGCGCTGCGAGCTCCTCATCGTGATGGGCAAGACCGACCCCGACGCCGACCGGCACCGCCAGCAGAGCATGATCCTGGTGCCCCGGGACACCCCGGGGGTGACCGTGCGGCGCGGGATGACGGTGTTCGGCTACCGCGACGCGTCACACGGCGGGCACGCGGAGATCGACTTCACGGGCGTCCGGGTGCCGGCGGAGAACCTGGTCGGGGCCGAGGGCACCGGCTTCGCCATCGCCCAGGCCCGGCTCGGCCCGGGCCGCATCCACCACTGCATGCGACTGATCGGCATGGCCGAGCGGGCCCTGGAGCTGCTGTGCCGCCGGGCCAACCAGCGGATCGCGTTCGGCCGGCCGCTGGCCGAGCAGGGCGTGGTCCGGGAGTGGATCGCCGAGTCCCGGGTCCGCATCGAGCAGGCCCGGCTGCTGGTGCTCAAGACCGCCTGGCTGATGGACACCGTCGGCAACAAGGGCGCGCACACCGAGATCCAGGCCATCAAGATCGCCACCCCGGCGATGGCGGAGTGGGTGATCGACAAGGCCATCCAGGGGTACGGCGGCGCGGGCGTCAGCCAGGACACCCCGCTCGCCGCCCTCTGGGCCCAGGCCCGCACCCTGCGCCTGGCCGACGGCCCCGACGAGGTCCACCGCTCGTCCCTGGCCAAGCGCGAACTCCGCCGCTGGCGCTGAACCCGCACACCCCGTCGCCCGGTACGGCGGGCGGCGAGGCGCAGGGTCAGGCCGAGGCCCGGCGGACCATGTGGGTGTCGAGGAGGATGTGGCTGGCCGGCAGGTCGTCGCCGCGGATGCGGGCCACCAGCAGTCGGGCCATCTGCCGGCCCATCTCCTCGACCGGCTGGAAGACCGTGGTCAGCGGCGGGTCGGCCTGCCGGGCCACCGGGGCGTCGTCGAAGCCGATCACCGCCACGTCCTCCGGCACCCGCCGGCCGGCCTCGCGCAGCGTGCGCAGCGCGCCGAAGGCCATCAGGTCGGAGGCGACGAAGACCGCGTCGAGGTCGGGACAGACTTCCAGCAGCCGGCGCATGCAGGCCGCCCCGCTGCCCTCGCTGAAGTCGCCGTACGAGATCAGGTCGGGGTTGAGCCCGGCCCCGGTGGCCTGGACCGCCTCCCGGTAACCGGTCAGCCGGGCCACGCCGGCGCCCATGTCCTGGGTGCCGGCGATGGTGGCGATCCGCCGCCGCCCACGGGCGAAGAGGTACTCCACGGCGTGTCGGGCGCCGCCGACGTTGTCCACGTCGACGTAGTACGCCGGCTGCGCGCCCGGTTGCAGCATCCGGGCCGGCCGACCGCCGAGCACGGTCGGCAGGTCGCGCTCCTCCAGCAGGGTGGGCAGCGGGTCGGCGTCGTGCAGGGAGAGCAGCAGTACGCCGTCGACGTGCTGGTTGGTCAGGTGGTGCTCGACCCGCTCCCGCTCGATGGGGGACTGCACCATGGCCAGCCAGAGCTGAAGGGGCGTCTCCAGCAGGCCGGAGCTGACCCCCCGGACGATTCCGGCGAAGAAGGGCTCGGTGAAGACCCGGTCACCGGACTCGGAGACGACCAGCGCCACCGAGTCGGTCCGCTGGGTGACCAGTGCCCGGGCCGCCCGGTTGGGCACGTACCCCAGTTCCGCGATGGCCTGCTGCACCGCGGCCCGGGCCTCGGGGCTCACCTGGGGCGAGCCGTTCACCACCCGGGAGACCGTGCCGCGCCCGACGCCGGCGCGGGCGGCGACCGCGTCCAGGGTCGGACGCCCGAGCGACCGCGTGCGCTGCGTTGTCATGTCTGCTCCTCCGACATCGGACAGCCCGGCGCGCCCCGCCGTCGGGGGTGCGCCGGGTCCGCCCGTCACTGGCTGGCCCCGCCTATTGTGCGGCCAGACCGTTTCGTCGGATCACCTCGGCGTACCACCTGGCGCTGGACTTGGGGATGCGGGTCTGGCTGTCGTAGTCCACGTACACCATGCCGAAGCGCTTGGTGTACCCCCAGGCCCACTCGAAATTATCCAACAGCGACCAGGCGAAGTAGCCCCGTAGGGGCACCCCGGAGTCGATCGCGGCGTGTGCCGCCCGCAGGTGCGAGTCGAAGTAGGCCAACCGGTCGACGTCGTCCACCTGACCGTCGACCACCGCGTCGACGAACGCCGACCCGTTCTCGGTCACGTAGAGCGGCAGGGCGGTGTACTCGCGGTGCACCCGCTCCAGGGTCTCCACCAGCCCGGGGGCGTCGATCTCCCAGTCCATGTCGGTCACCGGGACCCCCCGGGTGACGAACCGGACGTCCTCGCTGCCCGGCCAGCAGCTCGGCGCCCGCGAGTGGTCCCGCGACCGCTCCACCTCGACCGGGGCGGCCACCACGTGGCGGCTGTAGTAGTTGATCCCGACCAGGTCGAGCGGGGTCGAGATGGTCTCCAGGTCGCCGTCGCGCACGTGCTCGAAGTCGGTGACCGCCGCCAGGTCCGCCCGGAGGTCTTCGGGGTACGCGCCGCGCAGCACCGGGTCGAGGAAGAACCGGTTGGCCAGCCCGTCGATCCGCCGGGCCGCGTCCACGTCGGCGGGCGCGGCGCTGGCGGGGTCGACCGGGTAGAGGTTCACCGTGATGCCGAGCTGGGCGTCCGGGCGGGCCGCCCGCAGCGCCTGGACGGCCAGGCCGTGCCCGAGCATCAGGTGGTGCCCGGCCCGGACCGCGGCCGCCCCGTCGGTACGCCCGGGCGCGTGCACGCCCGAGCCGTACCCGAGGAACGCCGAGCACCACGGCTCGTTGAGCGTGGTCCAGTAGCGCACCCGGTCGCCGAGCGCGTCCGCGACGAGCCGCGCGTAGTCGGCGAACCGGGCCGAGGTGTCCCGGGCCGGCCAGCCGCCGGCGTCCTCCAGCGGCTGGGGCAGGTCCCAGTGGTAGAGGGTCAGCCAGGGCTCGATGCCGTGGCCCAGCAGCTCGTCGACCAGCCGCCGGTAGAAGTCCAGCCCCTCGGGGTTGGCCGCCCCCGAGCCGGCGGGCTGCACCCGGGGCCAGGACACCGAGAACCGGTACGACTTCAGGCCGAGGTCGGCCATCAGGCGCACGTCCTCGGGCATCCGGTGGTAGTGGTCGCAGGCGACGTCGCCGGTGTGCCCGGCGACGGTCCGCCCCTGCGTGTGGCTGAAGGTGTCCCAGATCGACGGGGCGCGTCCGCCCTCGGTGGCCGCGCCCTCGATCTGGTACGCGGCGGTCGCGGCTCCCCACAGGAAGCCGGGCGGGAAGGACGGTGCCGGGCCGTGGTCGAGGACGCCGACGGCGGGCGGACGGATCGAATCGCTCACGACTTGACGGCACCTTCCATGATCCCGCCGATGATCTGGCGGCCGAACAGGACGAACACGATGAACAGCGGGAGCGTGGCGATCAACGTGCCCGCGAAGATCTGCGAGTTGTCGGCGAAGTACGCCGTGTTGAGGCTGCGCAACGAGATCTGCACGGTCGGGTTGGCCGGGTCGGCGAGCACCACGAACGGCCAGAAGAACTGGTTCCACTGTTCCATGAAGGTGAGCAGGCCGAGCACGGCCGCCGCCGGCCGCAGCGCGGGGACGACGACGTGCCAGTAGACCCGCCAGGTGGAGCAGCCGTCCACCCGGGCCGCCTCGATCAGCTCGTTCGGGACGGCCTGCTCGGCGTACTGGCGCATCATGAAGATGCCGAAGCCGCCGATGAGGAACGGCACGGTGACCGACGGCATGGTGTTCAGCCAGTCGAGCTTGGCCATCAGGATGTACAGCGGCAGCACGCCGAGCTGGACCGGCACCATCATCGAGGCGAGGATGACCAGCAGCATCGCGTTCTTGCCGCGGAAGCGCAGCTTGGCGAACGCGAAGCCGGCCAGGGAGCCGAAGAAGACCGTGGCGACGGTGATCGTCCCGGAGACCAGGAACGAGTTCATCAGCCCCTTGACGATGTTGGCGTCACCGTTCTCCAGCACCCGCTGGATGTTCTCGCCGAGCTTGCCGCCGGGCAGGAACGGTGGCGGCCAGGAGTTGGCCGCGTCGTTCGTCCGGGACGCGATGACGATCATCCAGTAGAACGGGAACAGGGAGAGGATCACGCCGAGGACCAGCCCGACCCAGGTCAGCGGGGTGGCCTTCCAGAGCCGGTCGGCCTTGTGGGCGTCGCGCGGCGTCTTCGGGGTCGGGCGTACGGGTGGGCGGAGCGTCGTGGTCGTCATCTGGCGCAACCCTCACTTGTCGGAACTGATGCGACGGGCGAGCAGGTAGTTCACCAGCGACACCAGCGCGATGAGCAGGAACAGCACGAGCGCCACGGCGCCGGCGTACCCCCAGCGGAACCGGGTGTTCATCACGTCGAGCAGGTACATGGTGATGGTCTGGAACTGCCCCTCGGAGCCGCCGGAGATGCCCCCGGAGCCGCTGGTGAACAGCAGCGGCTCAGTGAAGAGCTGCAACCCGCCGATGGTCGAGACGATCAGCGTGAAGATGATCGTCGGGCGGAGCTGCGGGATGGTGATCGACCAGAACTGGCGGCGGCGGGAGGCGCCGTCCAGCGCCGCGGCCTCGTACATGTCCTTGCTGATCGACTGCATGGCGGCCAGGTAGATCAGGGCGTTGTAGCCGACCCAGCGCCAGTCGACCATGGTCGAGATGGCGAACCAGGAGGCGAGGCGGTTCGCCCGCCAGTCGATCGGGCCGAGGCCGACCAGGTCGAGCAGCCAGTTGATCAGGCCGAACTCCTTCGCGTAGAGCATCGAGAAGATCAGCGCGACCACGGCGGTGGAGGTGATGATCGGCATCGCGATGGCCATCCGGAAGAAGGTCTGCGCGCGCAGCTTCCGGTTCAACGCGTTGGCCAGCACCAGCGCCAGCAGCAGCTGGGGCACGGTGGAGAGCGCGAACATGCCGAACGTGTTGACCACCGCGTTCCAGAACTGCGGGTCCTCGGTCAACAGCTCGACGAAGTTGTCCAGGCCGACAAAGCTGATCGTGGCGTTCAGCGGCGACCGGTCGGTGAGCGCGATCCAGACGGTGTAACCGATCGGGTACGCGCTGAAGACGGCGAAGATCGCGAAGAACGGCAGGACGTACAGGTACGGGGAGTACTTCAGGTCCAGCCGGGTGAGGGAGGCCAGGCGACGGTGCGCGGCACGGGCCCGACGGGCGGGGTCACGACCCCCGCCGGGGGGCGCTGCGGTGTGGAGGTCCAGGCTCATCGACGGTCCTTCTCGTCGGTCGGCGCGACCCGTCGCGCGGGCGACGCCGGGGGCTTACCGGCCGGCCGCGCGGGCGGCGCCGGGGCTTACCGGGCACCGCGGGCGGCGCCGACAGTCGCACTGTCGACGCCACCCGCGGTCGGTTCGGCCGGTCACTTACCGGCGGCCGCGCCGTTCTTCAGCGCCGACTGCCACTGCTCGCCGGCGGACTTGCCCTGCTCGACGGCGCGCAGGGTGTTCTCCACGGCCGTGCGGACCGCGTTGTTCTTCGGGCCGAGGTAGACCGGCTTCAGGTCGGTCGCACCGGCGGCGAAGATCTTGCCGACCGGGGCCTTGCTGAAGTACTCGTTGGTCGAGTCGGCCACGGCCGGGTCGGTCAGGGCCTGCGGCGACGAGGGCAGGTTGCCGACCTTCTTGAACGCCTCGGTCTGGCCCTTGGCGCTGGTCAGGAACTTGGCCAGCTCGGCGGCCTCCTTGGCGTGCTTGCTGGACTTCGGCACGGCCAGGAAGGCGCCGCCCCAGTTGCCGCCGTTGCCCGGGGCCTTGGCGACGTCCCACTTGCCGGCCGCCGCGTCACCGGCCTGGCCCTTGATGACCCCGGTCATCCAGGCGGGGCAGGCGATGGTGGCGAAGGTGCCGTTCTTGAAGCCGGCGTTCCACTCGTTCGAGAACGACTGGAGGTTGTTCGACAGGCCGGCGGAGATCATCTTGGTGGTCAGGTCGTACGCGGTCCTGACGTCCGCGTTCTCGCCGATGACCAGCTTGTTGCTCTTGTCGTAGTAGGTGTAGCCAGAGCCGGAGCCGGCGATCTGCATCAGCACGACGTTGTAGAAGTTGGTCGCCGAGTCGACGAACTTGTGCTTCTTGTCGGCGGCGGCGAACTTCTGGCCGGTGGCGATGAACTCGTCCCAGGTCGGCCAGAGGGCGGCGACCTGCTCACGGTCGATCGGCAGGCCGGCGGCCTTGAACAGGTCGCTGCGGTAGCACAGCGCCATCGAGCCGACGTCGGTGCCGAGGCCGAGCACCTTGCCGTCCGGGGTGGTGCCCTGCTCCCACTTCCACGGCAGGAAGTTGCCCTTGAGGTCGTTCGCGCCGTGGTCGGCCAGGTTCACGAACTTGTCGGACTGGGCGTAGAACTGCACGATCGTGCCCTCTTCGAGCGCGACCACGTCGCCGGCGCCGGAGCCCGCGGTGATCTGCTGGGTCAGCCGGGTGTTGTAGTCACCAAGGCCGAGACCCTTGCCGCGCTCCTGGATCTTGACGTTCGGGTGCTCCGCTTCGTACTGCTTGTAGAGCTCGTCGTAGCCGAAGCCCTGGTCGCCGAAGACGTCGACGACCAGGGTGACCGGGCCGCCGCCGCTGCTCGTTTCCGACGAGTCGTCGCCGCAGGCGGAAGCGGTGGCGATCACCGCGACGGACGCGAGCGCGATGGCCGCGAGCCGCCGACGACGGATTGGGACGCTCATCCGAGACCCCTCTTTCAGTGGTGAGGCTGTGTCCTGTGGTGGGGGGTGCTGTGCACTCGCGCGCCGCCGAGGACTGGGCCGCGGCGGACACCCGGTGTACTCGGGAGAGATCCGCGACACATCCCGGGAGCGCTCCCATGAGATTGCCGGCGCGCCAGAAGGGTGTCAATAAGCCTTTGGGAGCGTTCCCATATCGTTACCGCCGTGTTTCGACCGCCACCACGCCGGGCCACCGGTTGGAGGATCTGCCGGGCCGTGCCCCGTCCCGCTCCTTGCCCGGCATAGGCTGCCGGCATGATCTGCCGAGCCTGCCGGGAGCGGCGGCACGACGACTGTCCGGGCCGGAAATGGTGCGACTGCCAGCACCGGGCCCCCGAGCCCACCCCTCCGGCCACCGGTCCGGCCGGCGAATGAGCGCCGGAAGCCCGATCTCCCGGCTGTGGCCGGTTCCGTCGCCGACGCCGCTGGACGACGCGGAGCTGACCGCCCTCTACGGCCGGGCCGCCGGTCCCCGCCTGCGGGTGAACTTCGTGACCAGCGTCGACGGCGCGGTCACCGTGGACGGCTACTCCGCCGGGCTCTCCGGCGAGCCGGACAAGCGGGTGTTCGGCCTGCTGCGGATGCTCTGCGACGGCCTGCTGGTGGCCGCCGGCACCCTGCGTCACGAGGGCTACGGCGCGGTACGGCTCAGCGGGCCGCGCCGGGCCTGGCGTCGCGCGCAGGGGCTGGCCGAGTACCCGACCCTGGTCGTGGTCTCCGGCTCACTGGACCTGGACCCGGCGCAGGCCGCGTTCGCCGACGCGCCGGTACGGCCGATCGTGCTCACCCATGTCGCCGCCGAGGCGCCCCCCGGCCTGGCCGAGGTGGCCGAGCTGGTGCGCTGCGGGACCGACCGGGTGGACCTGGCCGCCGGTCTCGCCGAGCTGCGCCGGCAGGGCCTCGGCCAACTCCTCTGCGAGGGCGGGCCGCACCTGTTCGGCACGCTCACCGCCGCCGACCTGGTCGACGAGGTCTGCCTCACCGTCGCGCCGCTGCTCGCCGGGGCAGGCCCGGGGCGGATCACCGCCGGGGACCCCGGCCCGGCCCGGGAACTACCGCTGCGGCACGTGCTGGGCGCCGCGGACGGCACGCTGCTGCTCCGGTACGCCCGGAACGGCGTACCCGCACCGGCGGCGTAGCCCCGGCGGCGTCTGCGGCGTCCCGGCGGTGTCGGCGGTACCGGCATGGGTGGTGCCTCAGCCCGGGCGCTGGTTGACCGTTCGGCGGCCACGCTGGGCGGGGGCGGGCCCGGTCGGGCGGTGCAGCGGCGGTGTCGGGCCATTCGAGCGTGTGCCGGGCGGCCCGGATCAGCAGGGGCAGCCGACTGCGGCCACCTTGCCCTCCCCCGACTCCGGCATACGACCGATCCGGCCGCACCGGACGTGCCCCCCATCGGAGGCGGCCCTTCTCAGTCCTCCGATGAACCGACCAGGCGAGGGCCGGTGTCGAAGTCGTCGACGCAGCCACCCTTTGCTGGCGACGATGTGCGCGGTGGCCGTCGGGGTCAGGGCAGCCTGTCGTGGCGTGATCGTCTGCTGATTTGTGAGACGACACGCCAGGCGAGTTCTCCAGAATCAGCAGACGATCATGAAGTCCGCCCCCACCCGGGGGCGGGGCGGGGGCGGGAACGCCGACGCCGAACGCCGACCGGCGGGCAACACCGCAGCGCCCTCTTTGCTCTGCTGCCCCCGGCGCAACGCTCGCGGAGCGTGACGGTTCTGCCGACCTCTCGGGCCGGCACCCCACGCGAAGCGGCTACGCGACGCAGGTGCGGGTGCGGGTGCGGGTGCGGGTGCTGCACGGCGGTGCTGGTGTTGCGGTGGCGGCAGCAGAGCAAAGGGGCGAGGTGGCATTACCCGCCTGGCACCCCAGCCGCTTCGACGGCAGGCCCGCTGCCCCACCTCACACGCCCACCCACACCGGCCAGGGCCTACAACACGGTCAGGGGTTTTCGCCGCGATCTATCGATCAAGCCGCAGCTACCGCACTCACCCCCATGACGGTGGAGGTCGCTACGGGGCCCAGGCCCAACTTGCGTGCTCCCTACAGTCACCCCGTGGACGCGTCGACTGCCCAACTGGCAGCGGCAGGCATCGCGGCCAACCTCGGCAGCGGACGGGTCGTTGGCCACCGTCCGTGCCTGGATGGACGCGCTGCGCCACGATGTCGGGGGTGATGGGTGGCGTCCGACGCGTCGCGTGGCAACCTGTCGCATCCCTCGGGCAGGATGCACCCCGTGGGCCCTGACCGAGACGACCAGCCGACCGGAGCGCGTGGATGACCGACGACGAGTTCGACGGCCCCGGCGAGGGGGTCGGCCGGGTGCTCGGCACCGCCGACGCCACCCCGCTGACGTTCTGGACGGCCGTGGCCCCCGGCAGCTACCTCCAGCTCGACGACGTGGTGGTGACGCGCCGGGAGCTGCCCGACCGGGAGCCGGTGACCATCGCCGGGGTGGTGACCCAGGTGCGGGCCCGGCACGAGGGTGCCCAGTTCGACTCGGACGTCTTCGCCATCGCCGACGGCACACTGCCGGCGATGGTGCAGGAGGCGGCCGAGATCACCACCACCCGGGTCGACCCGGAGCTCTACGTCCCGCCGACCCCGGGCGCGGTGGTGCACCGGGCCGAGGGCGAGGCCCGGGCCCGGGCGCTGCACTTCGACCGGATGGAGCGGCGGATCCCGATGGGGATGGGCCGCGACGGGGTGCCGGTCTACCTCAACGCCGACTTCCTCGACGGCAGCCGGGGCGCGCACGTCTCCATCTCCGGCATCTCCGGGGTGGCCACCAAGACCAGCTTCGCCACCTTCCTGCTCTACTCGGTCTTCCGCTCCGGCGTGCTCGGCGGGGACGCCGTCAACGCCAAGGCGCTGATCTTCAACGTCAAGGGCGAGGACCTGCTGTTCCTCGACCACCCCAACACCCGCCTCGACGACGCCACCCGGGCCGGCTACGCGAAGCTCGGGCTGGACGCCGGCGCCTTCCCCGACGTGCGGGTCTACGCCCCGCCCCGGGCCGGCGACTCCTCCGGCACGCCGGACGTGAGCAGCCGGCTGACCGGGGTGGACAGCTTCTACTGGACGCTGAGCGAGTTCTGCGCCGACCGCCTCCTGCCGTACGTCTTCGCCGACGCCGACGACGAGCGCCAGCAGTACACGATGGTCGTCCACTCGGTCGCCGCCCACCTGGCCCGCTACGCCCAGCCCGCCGACGGCGGGGTGAGCGTCGACGGGGTTCGGCTCGGCTCGTACACCGACCTGGTCGACCACATCGTCGAGCAGCTCAACGACGACGAGACCCGGGGCGACTGGGCCGGCAGCGCGGTCGGCCTGGGCACGGTCAACGCGTTCGCCCGGCGGCTGATCGGCAGCAAGAAGGACCTGGGCCGGCTGATCCGGGGCGACCTGGCCACCCGCCGCCCGCACTCGATCAACACCGCCGAGAGCGCCCAGGTCACCGTCGTCGACCTGCACAACCTGCCCGACCGGGCGCAGCGCTTCGTGGTCGGCGTGACGCTCAAGAGCGAGTTCGAGCGCAAGGAGAAGTCCGGGACGGCCAAGCCGCTGCTCTTCGTCGTCCTCGACGAGCTGAACAAGTACGCCCCCCGGGAGGGTTCCTCCCCGATCAAGGAGGTGCTGCTGGACATCGCCGAGCGGGGCCGCTCGCTCGGGGTGATCCTGATCGGGGCGCAGCAGACGGCGAGCGAGGTGGAGCGACGGATCGTCACCAACTCGGCGATCCGGGTGGTCGGCCGGCTCGACCCGGCCGAGGCGTCCCGCCCGGAGTACGGCTTCCTCCCACCCGCCCAGCGGCAGCGGGCGCTGCTGGCCAAGCCGGGCACCATGTTCGTCAACCAGCCGGACATCCCGGTCCCGCTCTGCCTGGAGTTCCCGTTCCCGGCGTGGGCCACCCGCGTCTCCGAGGCCGGCCGGGCGCCCTCGGAGACGCTACGGTCGATCACCGGGGCGGTCGACCCGTTCGCGGTGGTCGGCTCGGGCGGCGGCGCCGACGACGACATCCCGTTCTAGGGGGCGAAAGACCCGTGAGCGCGAGGAACGCCCGAACGAAGCGAGGAAGCCCCGCAGTCGCGAACGAAGGGCCCACCCGGTGAAGATCCTGCACACCTCGGACTGGCACGTCGGCAAGGTGCTCAAGGGGCAGTCCCGGGCCGAGGAGCACAAGCAGGTCCTCGCCGGGGTGATCGACGTCGCCCGGGAGGAGCAGCCGGACCTGGTGATCGTCGCCGGGGACCTGTACGACACGGCCGCCCCCGCCCCGGAGGCGACCCGGCTGGTCACCCGGGCGCTGACCGCGCTGCGCCGCACCGGCGCTGACGTGGTGGCCATCGGCGGCAACCACGACAACGGCCAGGCCCTCGACGCGCTGCGGCCGTGGGCCGAGGCGGCCGGCATCACCCTGCGCGGCGGGGTCCGGGAGAACCCGGACGAGCACGTGATCGACGGGGTCACCGCGAGCGGCGAGCGGTGGCGGGTGGCCGCGCTGCCGTTCCTGTCCCAGCGGTACGCCGTGCGCGCCGTGGAGATGTACGAGCTGACCGCCGCCGAGGCCACCCAGACGTACGCCGACCACCTCGGCCGGGTGCTCGGCCGGCTCACCGAGGGCTTCGCCGAGCCGGACCGGGTGCACCTGGTCACCGCCCACCTCACCGTGGTCGGGGCGACCACCGGCGGCGGCGAGCGGGACGCGCACACCGTCCTCGGGTACGCCGTCCCGGCGACGGTGTTCCCGGGCACCGCGCACTACGTGGCGCTGGGCCACCTGCACCGGTCGCAGCGGGTGTCCGGCCCCTGCCCGATCCGCTACAGCGGCAGCCCTCTCGCCGTGGACTTCGGCGAGCAGGAGAACATCCCGTCGGTCACCATGGTCGAGGTGACGGCGACGAGCGCGGCGCGCATCCGCGAGGTGCCGATCCCGGCGGCCGTGCCGCTGCGCACGGTGCGCGGCACCCTGACCCAGCTCGCCGAGGTCGCCCCGCCGGAGGGCTGGCTGCGGGTGTTCGTCCGGGAGCAGCCCCGGGCCGGGCTGCGCGAGGAGGTGCAGGAGCTGCTCCCCCGGGCCCTGGAGATCCGGATCGACCCGGAGCTGGTGCCGGCCCCCGGCAGCGGGACGCGCACCGCCCAGCGGGCCGGCCGGTCGCCCCGTGACCTGTTCGCCGACTACCTGGACAGCAAGGGGCACGCCGACTCCGAGGTCCGGGAGCTGTTCGACGAGCTGTTCGAGGAGGCGGATCGCTGATGCGCCCGATGCGGCTGGACATGGCGGGCTTCACCGTCTTCCGCGACGAGACGACCGTGGACTTCACCGACGCCGACTTCTTCGCCCTGGTCGGCCCGACCGGCTCCGGCAAGTCGACGGTGCTGGACGCGATCTGCTTCGCCCTCTACGGCACGGTGCCCCGGTGGGGCGGGACGCGAGGGCTGGCCAACGCGCTCGCCCCGTCGGCCACCGAGGCCCGGGTCCGGTTGGTCTTCGAGTCGGCCGGTGACCGCTACGTGGCGACCCGGGTGGTCCGCCGCGACGGCCGGGGCAACGTCAAGACGGCCAACGCCGGGTTGCAGCTCATGCCGGCCGGGTTCGACGTCACCAAGCTGGACACCGGGCTCAGCCCGGAGGACCTCGGCGAGGTGGTGGCCGGCACCCCGGCCGAGATGGAGCGGGCGGTGCTGGAGGCGGTCGGGCTGCCGTACGAGCAGTTCACCAGCTGCGTGGTGCTGCCGCAGGGGCAGTTCGCCGATTTCCTGCACGCCCGGCCGGCGACCCGGCAGCAGATCCTGGTCAACCTGCTCGGCCTCGGCGTCTACGAGAACGTGCAGAAGCGGGCCACCGAGCGGGCCGGTCAGGCCGAGGCGAGGCTGGAGGCGGTCGACCGGATACTCGGCGGGCTCGCCGACGTCGACGACGCGGCGCTGGCCGACGCGCAGGCCCAGGTCGGCCGGGCGCACGAGTTGGCCGAAGCGGTCGCGGCGGCCGTACCGGAGCGGGAGCGGGCCCGGGCGGCGGCGCGGGACGCGCACGCGGCGCTGGCCGCCCTCGACGCCGAGCTGGCCGGGCTCGGCGCGGTGCGGGCGCCCGACGGGGTGGCCGAGGTGGCCCGGGCGGTGACCGCCGCGCGGTCCGGCGTCGACGAGGCTGCGGCCGGGGTGGCGCTGGCCGAGGAGCGCGAGGAGAAGCTGCGCGGTGAGCTGGCCGGCGCGGGTGACGAGAGCGCCCTGCGGCTGCTGCTCAAGGCGCACGCCGACCGGGACCGGCTGGCCGGCGAGGTCGGGTCGGTGGCCACGGCGGTGACCGTGGCGCAGCGCGAGCACGACGCGGCGGTGGCCGCGCTGGCCGCGGCGCGGGCGGCGGCCGGGCGGGCCGAGGTCGAGCTGGACGCCGCGTTCCGGGCGCACGAGGAGGCGAAGGCCACCGACCAGGCGGTGGCGCTGCGGGCGCACCTGGTCGACGGGGCGGCCTGCCCGGTCTGCGAGCAGGTGGTGCCCCGGGTGCCGGCGGTGCCGGCCGGATCGGCGGTGGTCAGGGCCACCGCCGCCGGGAAGGCGGCCCGGGCCGCGACCCAGCAGGCGCAGCAGGCGGTGCAGGAGCGCGACGCGGCGGCCCGGGACCTGGAACGGGTGCTGCTGCGCGCCCGGGCCCAGCACGACCAGCTCCGGGGCCGGGTGGCCGAGTTGGACGACCAGCTCGGCGGGGCCGCCGCCCCTGAGGCGCTACGGCACGACCTGGCCGAGCACACCCGGCTGCGCCGGGAACTGGACGAGGCTGCGGGCGGGGTGCGAGGCGGCCGGGACGCCGCCCGGCGGGCCCGGGCCGCGCTGGAGGCGGCCGAGGAACGGCTGCGCGCCGCGTGGCGGGACTTCGACGCGACCCGGGACGGGCTGGCGCGGTTCGGCCCGCCGGCCGCCGACCGCGACGACGTGGCCGGGGCCTGGACGACGCTGACCGGGTGGGCCGACGCGGAGGCGCGGCAGCGGCGGGCGGACCGGGTGGGGCTGGCCGAGGCGGTCGCCGGGGCGGAGGCCGCCGCCTCGGCCGTGGAGGAGCGGATCGGCGGGGTCTTCGCCGCCGCCGGGCTGGCCGCCGGGGACGATCCGGTGCGGGCGGCCACCGTCACGGTGGAGCGCGCCGAGGCGGCCCACCGGCGGCTGGTGGAGCGCCGCGAGCAGGCCGCCGAGCTGCACGGGCAGCGGGCCGGCCACGAGCAGCAGGCCCGGGTGGCCCGGGCCCTCGCGGGGCACCTGCGGGCCAACAACTTCGAACGCTGGCTGCTGGCCGAGGCGCTGGACCTGCTGGTCGACGGCGCGTCGGGGATCCTGCGCGAGCTGTCCGGCGGCCAGTACGACCTGGTGCACGACAAGGGCGAGTTCTTCGTGGTCGACCACAACGACGCGGGGCTGCGGCGCGGGGTGCGCACGCTGTCCGGCGGGGAGACGTTCCAGGCGTCGCTGGCCTTGGCGCTGGCGCTGTCGGAGCAGCTCGCCGGGATGTCCACCACGGCGGCGAGCCTGGAGTCGATCGTCCTGGACGAGGGTTTCGGCACCCTGGACGCGGCCACCCTGGACACGGTGGCGGCCACCCTGGAGAGCCTGGCCGCCCGGGGCGACCGGATGGTCGGGGTGGTCACCCACGTGCCGGCCCTCGCCGAGCGCATCCCGGTCCGGTACGAGGTCCGCAAGGATGCCCGTTCCGCCCGCGTGGAACGGACCGGCCTGTGACGGGGCCGACCGGCACTGCCGGGACCGGGCCGCCGGGCGTGGCGGCCCCGGAGCTGTTCGTCGACGCCTGGGGCCCGGGCTACGGGGCGTCCTTCGAGGCGGTCCCCGGCGGGCCGGCCACGCCGAGCAGGCAGCAGGTCGAGGCGGGCGTGGAGCTGCCCGCGGTGGACTGGCGGGCGATCGACGTCCGGGCCGGGGTGCGGGCGCCGGACGTGGTGCTGCTGGTCGACGGGGTGCGCCGGATCGACGCCAGCGTCTGGACGGCCGAGGCCGACGGCGCGTCGTTCCCCGGCGTGGCCGCCTCGTACGCGGCCGGGGTGGTCCGCTGCGACCTGGTGCGGGGCGCGGCCCGGCTCGCCGGGACGCAGGTGCGGCGGGGGCTGTTCACGGCCAGCCCGTCGGCCCGGGAGGTTCGGGCCGGTACGGTGCGCTACCCGGTGCACCGGGTCAGCGGCACCGGCGAGCTGAACAAGCTCCAGGCCGCCGTGCAGGGGCCGCTGACCGCGCTGGAGGTGGAGGTCTCCGGGGCGGCCCGGATCGACGGGGACCTGCTGGTGGTCGACGGCCCGCTGCGCAGCCGCCGGCAGCTGCCCCGCACCCTCGGCTACGTCAAGACCCAGCACAGCCAGTACCTCGACGCGCGGCTGACCGCCGTGGTGACCGGGCTGCGAACGGGCCAGCGGTCCCCGGTGTTCAAGCTCGGCACCGCCTGGGGCGGATTCTCCTGGTACCTGCGGCTGCCGGGGGGCGGTGGCGCGCCGTGGGCCGGCATCGTGCGGGTCGAGTGCTCGGCCGAGCTGGCCGAGTCCGAGGCGATCGCGCTGGCCGACCTGTCGCTGGTCACCCTCCCCCGGTTCGCGTCCACCCCGTACAAGGACCCGCGGGCCCCGCAGAACCTGATCCCGATCGCCGGCCTGGAGCGTCGCCTGCGGGCGCTGCTCGGCGACGCCCGCCTGCTGCACCGGGCGCTGACCGCCGCGGCCCGGGGCCGCGGGCAGCACCGCTGATGGGCCGCCGCCCCGCCCGGCCACAGAGCCGCCGCCGGGTCGTCGTCCGGACGGGGCGCCGCTGATGGGCCGCCGCCGGGGTACGGACCGCATCGTGGCGCGGGTGGACACCGGCGAGGCCGAGCTGGTCCCGGACGCGGACCGGCCGCGCTCGTTCACCCTGCTGCTCGACGGCGCCCCGCAGTCGCACGTGGACCTCGCCGACCCCACCCACCTGGAGTTCGAGTACGTCCGGCGGCTGGCCGCCGCCCTCGACCTGGTCGCCCCGGCGGGCGCGCCGCTGCGGGTGCTGCACCTGGGCGGTGGCGCGCTGACCCTGCCCCGGTACGTGCAGGCCACCCGCCCCGGCTCGACCCAGCGGGTGGCCGAGGTGGACGCCGCCCTGGTCGAGCTGGTCCGCCGGGAGCTGCCCTGGCCGGCCGACCCCCGGTTGAAGGTGCGCGTCGCCGATGCCCGGGCCACCCTGGGAGCCACCAGGGACGGCAGCTACGACGTGGTGGTGGCGGACGTCTTCTCCGGCGCCCGCACCCCGGCCCACCTGACCAGCGTGGAGTACGCGGCGGAGGTGGCCCGGGTGCTCCACGGCGGCGGCTGGTACCTGGCCAACGTCGCCGACGGCCCGCCGCTGCGGCACGCCCGCGCCCAGGTCGCCACGGTCCGCGCGGTGCTGCCCCGGGCCTGCCTGATCGGCGACGCGGCGGTGCTGCGCGGCCGGCGCTACGGCAACCTGGTGCTGGTCGCGGGCCGGGGCGAGCCGCCGGTGCCGGAGCTGACCCGCCGGGCGGCCGGGGACTGGTTCCCCGGCCGGGTGGTGGCCGGCGACGAGCTCGACCGGTTCGTCGGCGGGGCCGCCGTCGTGCGCGACGCCGACGCCACCGACTCCACCCCGCCGCCACCGGGAATTTTCTCCGTCCGCCGTTGATCCGGTGGCTCCGCACACCGGGCGACGGGCCGTTGAGAGCCGGGCTGACGTCGTCGGACGCCCGGGGTCTGCGTGCATGCGGGGCTGTCCGTCCCGGCCGGGGGTCGTGGCAGAGTGTCAGGGGTGACCGAACCCGCCGTCCGCCGGACGCTGCGCCCACCGGCCGGCTACCGGCTGGCCGCGTCGGTCCGGTCGCTCACGTTCAGCACGTACGACCCGTGCGCCCGGATCGTCGCCGGCACGTTCTGGTGGGCCACCCGCACCCCCGCCGGCCCGGCCACCCTCGCGCTGCGCCCGGCCGGCGGCGGGGACCTGCTCGCCGAGGGGTACGGCCCCGGCGCCGACTGGGCGGTCCAGCAGGCCGAGGCGGTCGCCGGGCTGCGCGACGACCTCACCGGCTTCGCCGAGCTGGCCGGCGCGCACCCGCTGGTGGCCCGGCTGGCCGCGCGGCACGCCGGGCTGCGGATGCCGGCCACCGGCCAGCTCTTCCCGCGCGTGCTGCGGGCGATCCTGGAGCAGAAGGTCACCGGCACGGAGGCGTACCGGGCGTACTCGGCGACCGTGCGCCATTTCGGCGAGCCGGCGCCGGGGCCGTTGCAGCCGCTGCTGCTGCCGCCCGAGCCGGCGGCGGTGGCCGCCGCGCCGTACTGGGTCTTCCACCCGTTCGGGGTGGAGCAGAAACGGGCCGACACGCTGCGCCGGGCCGCCGCCGAGGCCGACCGGCTGGAACGCTGCGCCGACCCCGTTGAAGCCACCCGCCGGCTCACCGCGATCCGGGGGATCGGCCCGTGGACCGCCGCCGAGGTCGCCCGGATCGCGTTCGGGGACCCGGACGCGGTCAGCGTCGGCGACTACCACGTGCCGAACACGGTGGCCTGGGCCCTGGCCGGGGAGCCCCGCGGCGACGATGCCCGGATGCTCGCGCTGCTGGAGCCGTTCCGGGGCCACCGCGGCCGGGTCTGCCTGCTGCTCGCCGCCGAGGGCGTGCACGCCCCGAGGTACGGGCCGAGAATGCCGATCCGCTCCTTCGCCCGGTACTGACGCCTCCCGCAGCCCGCCGCCCCGGTCGGCCTGCCGCCGTGGCCGGCGTACCGGTCGGCCCGCGCCGCGTGGCCGGCGTAGCGGTCAGGCCCAGAGCGCCCCGCCCGACGCGGAGGCCGGGGCCGGGGCCGGGCGCAGGGACGGGCACGGAGCCGGGCGAGCGGCAGGGCCGGGTCAGGGCCGGGCGCAGAGCCGGCGCAGGGTCCGGCCGAGCCACCAGGCGTACCCGCGTTGGAAGGCCCGGCCCGCCGGCCCGGCCGCGCGCATGAACCAGCGCTCCGGTCGGCTGAACGCGCGCACCTCGAACCAGACGGCGCCGGTGTCGTCCCGGCTCACCACGAACGCCTCCTCGCCCAGGGCCGGATGGCCGGGCAGCGTGCCGTACCCGAAGCCGGCCCGGCGGGCGTCGTCGGCGGCCCAGACCACCGCGCACGGCGCGGCCAGCCGCAGCGGGCCGACGCCCAACCGGGAGACGACGGTGACCCCGGGCGCGGCCCGGGGCGCGTCGGCGTCGATCCGGATCCCGGCTGCCCGGTGCAGCCGCCAGCCGAGCACCGCCGCGCCGGCCGTGGCGAAGCAGCCGTCCGGCAGCCGCACCCGGTGCCGGACGTGCCGCCAGCCCGCGGGCAGCTCGCCGGCGTCGGTGGCTCCGACGTGCGGGTAGGTCAGCTCGGGCACCATCGCCGTCTCTCCTCGGGTCCGCGAAACCGCCAGGGTACGGCCCTGCGCGCCGGGCTCTGGCGGTGTGGTGAGCTGGGGTCGTGACCACGCCACCCCTGATCACCCCAGCCATCCCCGCCGACGCCGGTGAGATCCTCACCGTGCAGCGGGCCGCCTACGTGACCGAGGCCCAGCACTACGCCGACCCGTTGCTGCCGCCGCTCACCGAGACGCTCGAAGAGGTCCTGGCCGCGCTGGCCGGCCCGGAGACGGTGCTGGTCGCCCGGGCCGGGCACCGGCTGGTCGGCTCGGTCCGGGCGCGGGTCGCCGACGACACCGCCCACGTCGGCCGGCTGGCCGTGGCCCCGGACCAGCAGGGCCAGGGGGTCGGGGCCCTGCTGCTGCGGGCGGTGGAGGCGGCCTGCGCCGACCGGGTGTCCCGCTTCGTGCTGTTCACCGGGGCCGCCAGCGAACGGAACCTGCGGCTGTACGGGCGGCACGGCTACAAGATCGTCGGCAACCGGCCGGACGCCAACGGCATTTCCCTCGCCGTGCTGGAGAAGCGGCTGGTCAAGGGCGCTCACAGCAACGCCTGAGACCGTCAGCCTCCAGCCGGAGGTACCGGCGGGTCAGGCCGCCGTAAAGCCGGCCCACGACGGCGGCGAGCGGGCCCGACTGCTCCAGCGTCAGCTCGACCCGGACCCGGCCGTCCGGCAGCGGGACGATCCGGTGGTCGCCCCGGCTACGGACGCCCGGGGCGTTCGACACCCAGACAAAGCGGTACGGCGCCTCGACCTCGACGACCCGCCACACCGCGGGACGCAGCCGCGGCTGCTCCAGCCGCGCGGTCGAGCCGACCGTCAACGGCCCCGGTTCCAGCCGCCGGGCGCGGGACACCGAGGCGGTCCACTCCGGCCACCGGTCGATGTCGGACTGCACCCTCCAGACCCGCTCGGCGTCGGCGTCGATCTCCGTCACTGCCTCGAAGCGCATGGCCCCTCCCCTGTCGTCGAACCTACCGCTCGACGGTCCTCGCCAGCGGCCCGCACCACGACGACTGGCCTCCGTCCCTTCGGCCACCGACGCGCGCACAGCTTCACCGGATCGGTGTGGTCCCGCGCCCGTGGGCACCGCGCCGCCGGAGAGGCGGGTGCGCCGGTGCACCCGATCGCCACCGGACACGACGGCCGGCCGGCCTCGATGCGGACCTTGGACAGTTCTCGCTCCGCACGAGCGGAAACTGTCCAAGGTCCGGTGCCGCGCGGCAGGACGGTTGGACAGGGACGGCGCGGAGCAAGCCAGCAGAGCCGCGCGGCGCAACGGGACAGAGCGACGCCCGGTGGGGCCGGGCGCGGGGCGGGGCCGGGCGTGGGGCCGGGCCTGGGGCGTGGGGCGGGTCAGGCCGCTTCGGTCTCGTGCAGGTCGGCGAGGGTGAGCGGGGTACGGCGGCGCAGCAGGTCGTCCAGTTCGACGACCGTGCCGACCTCGCCGAGCACGTCCTTGCCGCCGCCGAAGCGGGCCGGGTAGCGGCGCACCAGGCGGTAGCGGTACCGGCCGCGGATCAGCTCGACGCTGACCCCCCAGCGCCCGCAGCACCCGCAGATCCACTCCCGCATCCGGCGAAACTAGCTCCGAGCTGCGGAAACGCCATCCGGTCCCGGGGGAACCAACGGGATGGACCGGGACAGATCACCCCCTCACCCCCGGTGATCCGCCTCACGACTGTCGGTGGTGTCTGGTTGACTGTCGCCGTGGACCTGCCGATCAACCCGCCGGTCGAGCCGATGCTGGCCAAGGCCGTGCCGCGACTGCCCACCGAACCCGGGATGACGTACGAGCCGAAGTGGGACGGCTTCCGCTGCATTGTGTTCCGCGACGGCGACGAGGTGGAGCTGGCCAGCCGGGGCGGCAAGACGATGACCCGCTACTTCCCCGAGGTGGTCGAGCAGGCGCTGCGGCAGCTCCCCGAGCGCTGCGCTGTCGACGGCGAGCTGATCGTGATCCGGCGCGACGGCCCGGGCGGCCAGCCCCGGCTCGACTTCGAGCTGCTCGCCCAGCGCATCCATCCCGCCGCGTCCCGGGTGAAGCTGCTGGCCGAGACCACCCCGGCCGATTTCGTCGCCTTCGACCTGCTCGCCCTCGACAACGAGCTGCTGACCGACCAGCCGTACCCGCAGCGCCGGGCCCGGCTGGAGCAGGCCCTTGCCGGGGTCCGCCCGCCGGTGCACGTCACCCAGGTCACCACGGACCCGGAGACGGCCCGCCGCTGGTTCGACGTGTTCGAGGGCGCGGGGCTCGACGGGCTCATCGTCAAGCCGGCCGACCTGCCGTACGAGCCGGGCAAGCGGCTGATGTTCAAGGTCAAGCACGCCCGCACGGCCGACGTGGTGGTGGCCGGCTTCCGCTGGCACAAGACCGGGCCGGTGGTCGGCTCGCTGCTGCTCGGCCTCTACGACGAGGCCGGCGTCCTGCACCACATCGGGGTCAGCTCCTCGTTCACGGCGGCCCGCCGCGAGGAGCTGCTGGACGAGTTGGCCCCATACCGGGACGTCGGCGACGAGCACCCCTGGGCACACGGCGACCACGAGCGCGGCCAGCGCATCCCCGGCGGGGTGAGCCGGTGGACGGGGACGAAGAACCTCGAGTGGGAGCCGCTGCGCCCGGAGTTGGTGGCCGAGGTGGGCTACGACGCGATGGAGGGCGACCGGCTCCGGCACACCGCCCGGTTCGTCCGCTGGCGGCCCGACCGCGATCCCCGGTCCTGCGGCTACGACCAGCTCGACCGCCCGATCAGGTACGACGTCGACCAGGTCCTGCGCGGCGATCCGGCGGCGACCGCCGAGGCCGTCCCGGGGCGGGCGTAGCCTGAGCCGTCGACCCGACCACGAGAGGCGTGCCGGTGACCCGCTTTCCCGACCGGATCCGCCGGGTCCGGCTGACCCTCGCCGGGCTCGTCGCGGCGACGGTGGTCGCCGCCGGCTGCACGATGCCCGCGTTCGCCCCGCGCACCGAGACCGAGGGCGAGGCCGCACCGACGGGTGCCGCGCCGACCTGGCGGGCCTGCCCGGAGGTGGCCGACGAGCTGGTGGGCCGGGGCGCGCCGGACATGCGGTACGAGTGCACGCGGATCGCCGTGCCGCGCAACTGGGGCTCCGGCACCGGCGCCACGGCCGGCCCGGGCAGCGGGGAGACCTTCGAGATCGCCCTGCTGCGGGCCCGGTCCACGAAGCAGCGGAACCGGATCGGCTCGCTCGTGATCAACCCGGGCGGCCCCGGCAGCTCCGGGGTGGACACGGCCGTCTACCTCTCCTTCGGCCCGGCGTTCGGAGGGCTGCCCCCGTCGGTCACCGAGCGGTTCGACATCGTCGGGTTCGACCCGCGCGGGGTGGCCCGGTCCAGCCCGGTGAAGTGCATCCCCGACGCCGACCTGGACGCCAGCTTCGGCTACGACCCGGACCCGGAGTCCCAGGCGTCCTTCGACGGGTTCGTCGCGCTGAACCAGCGGATCGGGCGCGGCTGCGGCGACAAGTACGGCAACCAGCTCTCGCTCTACGGCACCGAGCAGGCCGCCCGGGACATGGACGCGGTGCGCGCGGCGGTCGGCGACGAGAAGCTGACCTACCTCGGCTACTCCTACGGCACCCTGCTCGGGGCGACGTACGCCCAGCTCTACCCGTCTCGGGTCCGGGCCCTGGTGCTCGACGGCGCGGTGGACCCGACGCAGGACCTGGTGGCCGGCTCGGAGAGTCAGGCGAAGGGCTTCGAGCGGGCGTTCGACAACTTCGCCCGGTGGTGCGCGGCCAACACCGGGCGCTGCCCGCTCGCCCCGGACGCCCGGGCCGCGGTGACCTCGGCGATCGACAAGGCCAGGGTCTCCCCGGTGAAGGCGACGGATGGCCGGGAGGCCACCGCGGGCTGGGTCTTCTACGCGGTCATCTCCTCGCTCTACACGGAGTCGGGCTGGCAGGAGCTGGCCCAGGCGATCGACCGGCTCGACGGCGGCGATCCGGCCGAGGTGTTCAAGCTGGCCGACTCGTACGCGGGCCGGGAGGACGACGGGCGCTACTCGAACCTGTTCGACGCCAACCTCGCGGTCAACTGCACCGACGAGTCGGAGAAGCCGACCCTGCGGCGGGTCCGCCAGCTCCAGTCGCAGTGGCGGGAGAAGTACCCGCTGTTCGGCCCGGCGCTGGCCGTGGGCATGCTCGGCTGCGTCGAGTGGCCGGGTGGGCGGGACCCGTATCCGACCGGCAAGGCCGTCGGCGCGCCGCCCATCGTGGTGGTGGGCACGACCGGCGACCCGGCGACCCCGTACGAGCAGACCCCGAAGCTGGCCGCGATGCTGGGCGTGGGCCGGGTGCTGACCTGGGAGGGCGAGGGGCACACGGCGTACCCGCAGACGAGCTGCGTGACGAACGCGGTGGACGCCTACCTGGTCTCGCTGGCGGTGCCTCGGGACGGGCTGCGCTGCCCGGCCCGCTGACGGCTCACCCCAGGCGTCGGCCCCGGCCCCGCCTTCCGGCCGCCCGTGGCGGGGCGGGCGAGGGGGCCGGCTCGGCCGGCAGGACGATTCCGTGCCGGGCCGCCAACTCCTCCAGCAGTGCCCGCATCCGCCGCACGTCGGCCTTCAACTCCTCCTGCTCGGCGTGCTCGAAGGCGTCGTCGTCCACGATCAACTGGCTGGCGAAGTGCGCGGTGATCAGCGGGATGACCAGCAGCACCATGGTCGAGATGAGCAGGGCCGCGAGGACGCGCCCCGCGCCGGTGGTCGGCGAGATGTCGCCGTACCCGACGGTGGAGGCGGTCACCACCGCCCACCACACCGAGTCGGTGGCGCTCTTGTGCTCCACGTGGCTGTAGATGACCCCGGCCACCATGATCATCAACAGGTACGACGCGATCAGCGTCCGGGGCGAGTTGGCGAACCAGACCAGCCCCCGGTAGACCCAGCGGAACGGCAGCAGTAGGACGTCCATGTCGCATCATGCTGCCCCCTGCCGGCAACCAGGTCGCCGGGGCATCACCCCGGGTCGCTGTGCCAGGCTGACGCCATGCGTACCGTGATCTTCCGGGAGGCGGTCCGGGCCGACCTGCCGGCCGTCATCGCCCTGCTGGCCGACGACATACTCGGCAAGGCCCGCGACTTCACCGAGGTCGACGAGGCGTACGAGAGGGCGTTCGCGGACATCTCCGCCGACCCCCGCAACCACCTCGTGGTGGCCGACGAGGACGGGGGGCTGGTGGGCTGCATGCAGATCACCTATATCCCCGGGCTCGGCCGGCACGGGGCCGAGCGATCGCTCGTCGAGGCGGTGCGGGTGCGCTCGGACCGCCGCGGTCAGGGGCTGGGTCGGGAGATGATGCGCTGGGCGATCGACCAGGCCAGGCGGCGTGGCTGCGCGCTGGTGCAGCTCACCACGGACAAGACCCGCGCGGACGCCCACCGCTTCTACCGCGACCTCGGCTTCGTCGCCACCCACGAGGGCATGAAGCTCGCCCTCTAACCCCACCCTCCCCGCGATCTTGCAGTTGCGGCCCGGAAATACAGGGCGAAACGCCCGTTCTGAGGGCCACAAGTGCAAGATCGCGGGGAGGGGAGGGTGGGGAGGGGGTGGGGTCAGGTGGGGGTGGGGAGGAGTTGGCCGTCGCGGAGGGTCAGGGTGCGGTCGGCCAGCTCGATGAGGGCCGGGTCGTGCGTGGCGACCAGCGCGGTCATCCCGCGCGCGTGCACCACCGCCCGGAGCAGGTCCATGATCGACCGGCCGGTCTCCGAGTCGAGCTGGCCGGTGGGCTCGTCGGCGATCAGCAGGTCCGGCTCGTTGGCCAGGGCCCGGGCCAGCGCCACCCGCTGCTGCTGCCCGCCGGAGAGCTCGTACGGCCGCTGCGCGGCGTGCCCGCCCAGCCCGACCAGTTCCAGCAGCACCGACACCCGCTCCTCCCGCTCGGCGGCGGGCACCTTCGCCAGCCGCAGCGGCACCCCGACGTTCTCGGCGGCGGAGAGGATCGGGATCAGCCCGAAGGTCTGGAAGACGAAGCCGACGGTGCCCCGGCGCAACCGCAGCAGTTCCCGCTCGCCGGCCGCACCGAGGTCGTGCCCGGCCACCCGGACCTGCCCGGAGTCCGGCCGGTCCAGGCCGCCGACCAGGTTCAGCAGGGTGGTCTTGCCGGCGCCCGACCGCCCCTGCAGGGCGACCAGCTCGCCCTTGCCCGCGGTGAACGAGACGTCCCGGACGGCGTGCACGGCACGCTCACCCCGGCCGAAGGTACGGCTCAACCCGGTCACCCGCACCACCTCCTCGGTGGTGGCGGTGGCCGCCGGACGTGAGAACGGCTGCTCGGTCATGCGTCACTCCGTTCGGCGTCGGCCCGGTCGCCCGGCCGCACCTCGACGTGGTCGGGTTCCAGATTGAGTCGGACCCGGTCGCGCAGGGCCAGCGTGTCCACGAAGGACGCCGGAAGCTGCATCCGGCCGGCGCGGTCGAGCACCGCGTACTCCTCGCTGACCAGCTCGGTGGCGCCGTCCGCGCCGATCCGGGCGGTGCGGCGTACCTCGGAGGAGGTCCGGCCGTCGCGGATCGCGACGGTCCGGCGGACCTGGGTGGACACGGCGGAGTCGTGGGTCACCACCACCACCGTCACCCCCAGCTCCGCGTTGATCTGCCGCAGCGCGGCGAAGACCTCGGCGCCGGTGGCCTCGTCCAGCTCGCCGGTCGGCTCATCGGCGAAGAGCACCTCCGGTTCGTTGGCCACCGCCACGGCGATCGCGCAGCGCTGCTGCTCCCCGCCGCTGAGCTGTCCCGGCCGCCGGTCGGCGAGGTGGCCCACGCCGACCAGTTCGAGCAGCTCCCGGGCCCGGTCCCGGCGGACCCGCCGCCCGCGCTGCCCGGCCAGCTTCATCGGCAGCTCGACGTTCTCCAGGGCGGTCAGGTACGGCAGCAGGTTGCGCCCGGTCTGCTGCCAGACGAAGCCGGCCATCTCCCGCCGGTAGCTGAGCCTGCGCCGGGCGGAGAGGGTGAGCAGGTCGTACTCGGCGACCCGGGCGATGCCGGCGGTCGGGGTGTCCAGCCCGGACAGGATGTTCAGCAGGGTGGACTTGCCCGACCCGGACGCCCCGACGATCGCGACCAGCTCGCCCCGGTCGATGACCAGGTCGAGGCCCTGCAACGCGACCACCTCGATGCCGTCGGACTTGAAGATCCGCACCAGGCCGTCGCAGACGATGTGTCCGCGCAGCCGGTCCTGCCCGCCGGCCCGCTCGGCCGCGCGTTGCGCGGCCCGCTCCTGCAGGGTGGCCAGGTCCGGCACGGCGGACGCCTCCACGGTGGCTGTCATCTCAGCTCTCCTCTCCGAGCCGCAGCACCTCACCGAGGCGCAGCCGGCGGTTGTTCAGCGTCTCCACGGTCATCGCGAGGGCCAGCGCCACCGCGCCGACCACGAGCACGGCGCCGACCAGCCCGGGCGAGAACGCGACCCGGACCGGTGTGCCCCCGGTGAACGCGGTCAGCCCGAGCACCGGGGTCAGCAGCAGGGGCAGCAGCGCGCCCGTCACCGCGCCGGTGAGCAGCGCGATGGCGACCAGCGGCGTCAGCTCGACCAGCAGCAGCGCGCGCCACTGGCGACGGGACAGGCCGAGGGTGCGTAGCCGGGACAGCACCTGCCCCCGGGCCCGCGCCCCGGCGAGCACCGCGAAGGCGATCGCCAGCAGGCCGAGGGCGGCCCCGCCGCCCGCCCCGGCGGCGAAGCCGAAGACCAGCAGGCCGTTCGCGCCGCCCTCGCCGAGGGAGTCCCGGACGCCCCGCCAGGTGGTCACCTCGGCGCCGCGCGGTCGCTCCCCCGCGACGATGGTGCCGCCGCTCTGGTAGCGGTGCTGCCCCTCGTCGCCGGCCTGCCGCAGCGCCTCCACGTCGAATCCGTCGCCGGAGACCAGGAAGGCCGTCGGCACCGGGCCGGTCGGGTCCGAGGCGGGCAGCGCCTGCCAGGGCAGCACCACGAACCGGTCGGTGGCGGACGGGACGAGTGGGAAGCCGTCCGCCGTGCCGGCCACCCGGAACAGAAGGTCGCGTCCCTGCACGGACACCAGGGCCGAGCCGTCGAGGCCCTTGCGGGCCAGGTCGGCGGCGAGCGCCGGGGAGACCAGCGCGGGGGCCGGCCCCTGGGCGGGGTCGCCCCGCAGCTGCGGGGGCACCGACACCGCCAGCCCGGCGTCCCGGGCCGCCTCGGCGAGCCCGGGCCCGTCGACCAGCAGCACGGTCACGGCGGCGAGCCCCGCGTCGGCGCCGCGCGGGTGGGAGATCCGCAGCGCGGTGTCCCGCACGACCGGGGTGGCCCGCCGGACGCCGGGCAGCGCCCGGAGGGCGGCGGCGGTATCGGGGGCGAGCCGCTCTCCGTCGACCAGCGCGGACGCCGGCACGGCCAGCGTCGCCGTCCGGTCCCGACCGGCCTCGATGCCGGTGGCCACGACGGCGCAGAACGCCGCCGTCGCGATCGCCACCACCACGACGATCACCGGCGCGGTGGCGGCCGACCGGCTCGCCCGGGCGGCACCGAGGAACGTCACGCTGCCCCGCAGCCGGGCGGCGACGCGGCTCAGCAGCCGCAGCGGCCAGGGATAGAGCCGCTGCGCGAGCACCGCCGCAGCGACGGCCAACAGCACCGGCACCAAGATCAGCAGCGGATCGACCGACCCCGGGGTCAGGCCCCGACGCCGCAGCAGCACGACGGCCAGCACGGCCAGCGCCACGACCAGCAGTTCCACGGTCAGCCGGCGGCCACCGGGGCGGGCGGTCACCAGGTCGCGCCGGCCACCCGGGACGACCGAGACGGCCAGCGTGGCCAGCGGCAGGGCCAGGGTGGCCAGGACCGCCGTGGCCAGGGCCAGCCAGTCCGCCCCGCCGCCGGAGCCGGGCAGCAGCCGGCCGAGCAACCACCCCAGCGCCGCAGCCGGCGGGACGACCAGCAGCGACTCGGCGAGGCTGCGCAGCGCACCGCTGGCCGGTGCGCCGCCCCGGGCGACCAGCAGGGCGAACTCGGTCTCCCGGCGGCGGGCCGCGAGCCGGGCGGCGAGCCCGATCAACCCGGCCAGGGTGGCGATCACCCCGGCGGCGATCACCGCGAGCAGCGTCCGCGCGGCGGCGACAGCGTCGAGGAACTGCTGCAACGGGACGTCCACCGCCTGGGTGACTCTCAGCCCCGGCGGGGACTCGCGGACCAGCCGCCGCACGCCGTCGATGACGGCGCGCACGTCGGCCACGTCCATGCCGGCGGTGCCCAGGCGGTACCGCCAGGAGAACCGGACCGGGCCGCCGGCGGCGGCCACCGCGTCCAGGCCGGCGTCGCCGGTCACCGCCACCATCTCGTACGGCTGCCCGTCGCCGGCCGGTTCGGTCACCCGCTGGACCAGCGGCAGCGTGTCCCAGATCCCGTCCGCCGGTCGGTTCGGCTCGAAGACCCCGACCACGAGCAGCCACAGCGGTGCGGCCCCCTTCCCCGCGGCCCAGCGCAGGCGGCTGCCGGCCCGCAGGTTCACCTTCCGCGCCGTGTCGGCGGCCAGCGCGACCTCGACCGGCCGGTCCGGCCCGGTCGCCTCGGTCGGCCAGCGCCCCTCGACCAGGGTGGCCGCCTCCGCGACGCCGGGCATCACGCGCAGCCGGGAGACGACGAGGAGGTTCTTCGCCGCCAGGTCCGGCCCGGTCAGCCTGCCGAACGCGGTCTCCGCGACATACCAGCGGCTCTCCACCGCCGCCCGGACCGGGGGCGGCATGCTTGCCTCGAACGCGTCGAGCTCGCGGCCACGCGCCGCGCTGACCGGCCCCTGGCCCCCCTCGACCGGTACCTCCTCGGCGCTCCGAGTCAGGTCCCGCTCGGCGACCGGGCGGCCGGCCACGTACTCCCGAAGGCCCTGCTGCACGAGCCGGTCGGCGACGCGAGGGATCCCGGTGACCAGCAGCACGGCCACCAGGGCCAGCACCCCCAGCAGCAGGAACTGCCCGCCGAAGGCCCGCACCCGGCGGGCGGCCCCGGTCATCGGCTGCCCGCCCCGGTACGCACGGTCACTGCACTCACTGTTCTCCCCCGATCCGTGGCCGCGCCGCCGCGACCCACCGGCCCGCGCCGGACCGGGCCCGCGCCGACGCCGTTGACTGATCCCCGCCGGCCGGCGACCACGCCGACGCCCTCCACCGGCCCGGGACGGACCGCGACCAGGCGACGCTCGTCACCCGCCCGGGACGGACCGCGACCACGCCGGCGCTTCTCACTGGTCACCGCCGAACCGCAGTTGCGCCGCCGCCAGCCGCTGGCGGATTCCCGTGGCGATCGCCGTGCTGAACGCGAGCGCCGCCAGCAGCAGGCCGAGGGCGGTGCCGACGACCGGCAGCCAGGGCAGCGCGAAGGCAGCCTCCGGCACCGGTCGGTCCGCCGCCCGGGTGAGCACCACGAGTGGGGCCATGGTGGCGCCCACCCCCGCGCCGACCAGCAGCCCGACGCCGACGCCGATCCCGGCCAGGAAGGCCTGTTCGGCGAGCAACGCGCGGGCCAGCAGCCGTGGCGTGGCGCCCAGCGTGTGCAGGACGGTCAGCTCCCCGATCCGTCGGCGGGCGGTGGCCCAGACGTCCACGCCCAGCCCGACCAGGGCGAGCAGGAGGGAGCCCACCGCCGCCGCGAGCAGGCCGGTGCGGGTGCCGAGCCAGTACGGGTCACGGTCGGCCTCCGCCGCCGTCGCCCGCCGGTCCAGCACGGTGACCCCGGGCAGGTCGGCGACCGCCCGCACCGCCTCCGGGTACCCGCCGGGGTCGGTGCGCACCCACCACTCCGAGACCGGCCGGACCGTCCCCTTGGCGCGGATCAGCCAGTCGACCGCGGCGGGCAGGTCCAGCAGCATGCCGGCGGCCGATCCGGTGGCCGGCACCGCCTCGACCTCGCCCACCACCTGGACCGACAGGGTGGCCCCGGAGAGGCTGACCTGCATCGTGTCGCCCTGGCCGACGCTCAGCGCCCGGGCCACCTGCGGGGTGATCAACGCCGGCACCGGTGGGTTGTCCCCGACCGGCACGACGGCGAAGCGGCTGGACGGCTGCGACGCGAACCGGCCGCCCTCGACGATCGCGGCCCACCGGCCGGTGCGCAGCCCGCCGTCGTCGTCGAGCCGGACCGGCTCCGCCTGCTTCGGCTCGTCCACCCGGGTCACCCAGTCGCCGGTGAGCCGTACCGGGCTCGTCGTCCCGGCGGCATCCACCGCGCGCAGCCCGGTCACCTCCAGCCCGTAGTTGGAGGCCAGCGCCGGACCGCCGGTGGCCTCGAAGCCGGCCAGCCGGTAGGCCCGGCCACCGGTGTCGGGCAGGTCCACCGCCGCCGGGACCGGCCGACCATCGCTGCCCCCGGTGGCCAGCGGTAGCCGCCAGGCACCGCCGTCGGCGGTGGTGAGCAGCACGGACACCGCGACCGGGTGCGGGCGCATGGCCCCGGTGACCGGGGTGCGGACGGTGCCGGTGAGCCGTCGGGCGTCGGCGGGCAACTCGACGCCGGCGGGCGCGACCCGGCCGCGTACCTGACGGTCGAACAGGGCCCGGGCCGGCTCGTCGAGGATCCGGTCGTTGAGCCGGACCACGCCCGGTGCCGCCGCCGCGTCGATGCTCAGCACGCTGACCGGCAGGTCCTCGCGCCCCACCCGGATGTCGTCGCGCCAGGCGGGCAGCGTCCGGTCGACGCCGGGTGCCCCGGCCAGCCGGCCCGCGCGGTCGCCCGGCGCGGCCCCGGAGCGCTCGACCAGCCGCAGGTCGGCGCCGACGCTGTGGTCGGCCTGGTCGACGTGCGACCGTTCCCCGGTGGTGACCAGCGACCAGGCCAGGGTGCTGCCGCCCACGGCGAGCGCGAGCAGCAGCACCGGGCCGGCGTGCGGGCGCCGGCCGGCCTGCCACATGCCCAGCATCGTGGCGGTCCAGGGCCGGGCGTCCACGAACCGCTCGGCGAACCGGGTGGCCGGCGGCAGCAGGCGCAGCGCGAGCACGGCGCCGGCCAGCACGCCCAGCGTCGGCGCCGCCACCAGCAGCGGGTCGATGCCGAGCCGGCCGCCCGCACCGGCCAGCGGTGAGGAGTACTGCCGCAGCTGGACCCAGGCGAGCACGGCCAGGCCGACCAGGGCCAGGTCGGCGCCGGCCCGCTGGGCCGTGGCGGCCCGGCTCGGCCGGGACCGGGCCGCCAGGTCGGCGACGTACGTGCCGGCCCGGCGCAGCGCCGGCAGCACCATGGCCACCAGGCAGCCGGCGGCAGTGGCGGCGGCGACCGCCCAGGTGAGCGTGCTGCCCGCGGCCGACGGGTCGGACCACGTCTGGTCCTGGCCGACGTGGCGCAGGGCCTCGGCGGCGAGCGGCGGCCCGAGCAGCGCGGCCGGGAGGACCACCAGGGCCGCCTCCCTGGCGGCCAGGCCGGCGATCTGTCGCCGAGCGGCGCCCCGGGCGCGCAGCAGCGCCGTCTGCGCGCGGCGATCCTCGTTGAGCAGGGCGGCCACCAGCACCAGCGCGTAGCCGCCGAGTACCAGGATGAGCAGCAGCGGGGTGAGCAGCGAGGAACGGCCCACCAGGTCGGCGCGCCCGAGCCGGTCGATCAGCCGGTCCATCGTGGTGACGCTCCGGGCGGACGAGCCGAGCCCGGTCGCCTCGGGCAACTCCGCGACCTCGGTGGCGACGGCCCGCTTCACGGCCCCCAGCCGGCTCGGCTCGACGGCGGCCAGATCGGGTTCGACCAGCCAGGACGCCGACGTGGTGGCGGGGAACGTCCGGTCGAAGTCGGCCGGATCGAGCAGGAACGGCCCGTACGACGTGGCGGAGCCGGCCGCCACGGCGCCCGGCGCGAGCCGCCAGTACGACCCGGCCGGGTCCCGGGGCCGGAAGAGCCCGACCACCTCCACCTGGCTGGTCCGTTCGCTGGCCCGGTCCCGCAGCGGCACCCGCTCGCCGACGGTCAGGCCGAGCAGGCCGGCGACCCGTTCCGGCAGCAGCGCCTGCATCGGCTCGGCCCCACGTTCGGGCCGCCGCCCGGCGACCAGGTCGGCGTGGCCGTTCAGGTCCTCCAGGGTGGTCAGCTCGGCGAAGACCGGATCGGTGCCGGTGCGGGCCGCCCCGAGGTCGCCGGTCAGCTCGCGTCCGGTGCCGTAGCGGGCCCCACGCACCGCCACGGACGCCCCGCCGAGCCCATCGGCGAAACGGGCCCGGACTGCCCTGTCCCGGGCGGTGTAGGCGCCCCGGTCCGCGCCACCGGAGCCACTGACCAGCAGGCTGCGCTCCTGCGCGGGAGACGCGGCGAACACCGCACGCTGCCCCGCGTCGACGGCCCGCCGGTTGTAATCGGCCAACCCGGTGACGAGGGCGATCGCCACCAGGGCCGCCACCACCGCGGCAAGCAGCAGCCCGCGGGCCGCCCGGGCCCGCCTCCACACCATCGCCATCGCGCCGCCTTCCTGGGCCCAGCGGGCCGACGATCACAATGACTCGCTGCGGGTCCGGAAAGGTTCGCGCCCGTTATCCGACCGTTATGGCGGACACGCGGCGCGTTGCGGAAGGACGTGCGCGGCGCGTTGGCCCGTCCCGCCCCACCCGTGGCCGCCGGTCGCGGCGTCGACATGTTTGGATGGCGGCCATGGAAATCGCCCTCACCGTGCTCACCATCGTCGTCGTGCTGCTGCTGGTCGCGCAGCTCGCCGGGCCACGGCCGGACCGGAACACGCCACGACGGCTGGCCGAGATCGAGCGCCGCCTGCAACTGGTGATGGACCACCTCGGGGTGGTGGACGAGCGGCCGGCACCGCCCGGGGTCCGCGAGCACCTGGCCCGGGGCGAGAAGCTCCAGGCGATCAGGGCGTACCGGGCTGCGACGGGCGTGGACCTGCGGACGGCCACGGAGGCCGTGGCGGCGATGATGGGCCCGCGCCGCTGAAGCGGATACGGCTGGGCGACGCGAGCGGCGGGCGACGCGAGCGCCCCGGCTGGTCAGCGCGGGCGGTCGCGGTCCTTCGAGGGCTGGACCCGCTTCGGCTCGCCGGGCATTTTGGGGTGGTCCGGCGGGTACGGCATGTCACCCTGGCCCGCGGCGGCGTCCCGGTCGGCCCACTCCAGCAACGGGGTGATGTCCCACGGGGCGTCGTCGATGCCCGCGTGCGGGTCGCCCCGCTCGGCCAGTCGGGCCGGGACGCTGCCCAGGTGGAACTCGTCCGGGTCAACGTCGGGCAGCTCGTCCCAGGTGACCGGGGTGGACACGGTGGCCCGGGCGGTGGCCCGCAGCGAGTACGCGCAGGCGATCGTGCGGTCCCGGGCCATCTGGTTGTAGTCGACGAAGACCCGCTCGCCCCGCTGCTCCTTCCACCAGGCGGTGGTGACCAGATCGGGGCGGCGGCGCTCCAACTCCCGGGCCAACGCGATGGTGGCCCGCCGCACCTCGGTGAACGTCCACCGGGGCGCGATCCGCAGGTAGACGTGCACGCCCCGGCCGCCGGAGGTCTTCGGCCAGCCGGTCGCGCCCAGCTCGTCCAGCAGGGCTCGCACCTCGGCGGCGGCCGCCGCCGCGTCGACGAAGTCGGTGCCCGGCTGCGGGTCGAGGTCGATCCGCAGCTCGTCGGGGTGGTCGACGTGGCCGGCGCGCACCGGCCACGGGTGGAACACGACGGTGCCCATCTGCGCGGCCCAGGCCACGTGGGCGAGGTCGGCCGGGCAGAGCTCGTCGGCCGTCCGGCCGCTGGGGAAGCTGATCCGGGCGGTGTGCACCCACGGCGGCACGCCCCGGCTGGGCACCCGTTTCTGGAAGAACATCTCACCGGCGATGCCGTCGGGGAAGCGTTGCAGCGTGGTCGGTCGGTCCCGCAGGGCGCGCAGGATGCTCTCGCCCACCGCGATGTAGTAGCCGAAGACATGCGCCTTGGTGAAGCCCCGTTCCGGGAAGATCACCCGGTCCGGGCTGGTCAGCCGAACCATGTGACCGGCCACCTCGATCTCCGTGGCCGTTGCCTTCGTGGTGCCGCCCATCCCGAGACCATATGCCACGGCACCGACACCCGACGTACCGTTGTCGGGTGAGTCTTGACGAGAACAAACTGCCCAGGACCGAGGACGAGTGGCGGGTCCGGCTGAGCCCGGAGGAGTTCCGGGTGCTCCGCGAGGCCGGCACCGAGCCCGCATGGACCGGCGAGTACGTGGACACGAAGACGCCCGGCGTCTACCACTGCCGTGCCTGCGGGGCACAGCTGTACCCCAGTGACACGAAGTTCGACTCGCACTGCGGCTGGCCGAGCTTCGACGACGCGATCCCGGGCGCGGTGCGGGAGATCGAGGACAACAGCCACGGCATGCGGCGTACGGAGATCCGCTGCGCGCGCTGCGACAGTCACCTCGGCCACGTCTTCCGGGGCGAGGGGTTCACCCAGAAGGACACCCGGCACTGCGTGAACTCGATCTCCGTCCGGCTGGAGCCACAGGGCTGAGCCGCGGACGCCCACCGTCCGGTCGGGACGGGTCAGCGCAGCGCGCCTGATCACGTCACCCTCCGGGGTTCAAGGCTTCCACCAGGCACAACGCCCGACACGCCGGCCCGACACGCCGCCGGAACGGCCGGCTTCGGCCGTTCCGGCCGCCCGGATCGGGCCGCTGCCGCACGCTGGGGGCCACATGTTCTCTTCTCGGGGGGTTCGGCCATGGCGACGTGCGAGGTCTGCGGCAACGACTACTGGATGGCGTTCGAGGTACGCACGGTCAGCGGCGACGTGCACACCTTCGACTGTTTCGAATGCGCGGCGCACCGGCTGGCACCGATCTGCGAGCACTGCCAGGTCAAGATCGTCGGCCATGGGGTCGAGGTCTCCGGCCGCTTCTTCTGTTGCGCCCACTGTGCCCGGCAGGAGGAGGGTGACCGGGGCGCGGAGATCCGCGACGCCGTCGGCGCCCGCCCCCGCTGACCGGTGACGGAGACCGCCCGCGTTCACTGAGCAGGAACGGAGACCGCCCGCGTTCACTGAGCGGGAACGGAGACCGCCCGCGTTCACTGAGCGGGGACGGAGACCGTCAGCCCCCGCCGGCACCGGAGGGGCACCCGGCCGCCGGGAAGGGGCCACCGCGTCCCGGCTGGCGCGGGCACCTACCATCGCCGGATGCCGCCGCAGACCGTCGAGGCCCGACTCGCCTCCTTCGCCGAGCTGGACGCCCGCACCTTCCACGACCTGCTCCGACTCCGCATCGACGTGTTCGTGGTGGAGCAGGCGTGCCCGTACCCGGAACTGGACGGCCGCGACGTCGAGCCGGGCACCCGGCATCTCTGGCTGGCCCGCGACGGCGCCGTCCTGGCGTACCTGCGAATTCTGGCCGACCCCGACGGCGTTGCCCGGATCGGCCGCGTGGTGGTGGCGCCGGACGCCCGGCGCGGCGGGTACGCCGGCCGACTGATGGCCGAGGCCCTGGCCGTGGTGGGCGACCGGCCGTGCGTGCTGGAGGCGCAGTCCCACCTGACCGGCTTCTACGCCCGGCACGGCTTCGCCGCCAGCGGGCCCGAGTACGTCGAGGACGGAATCCCGCACACCCCGATGCGCCGGGAAAGCACCACCCATTGACATAGGTAAATTGGTGTGGAAATCTGCGCAGGCAGGAGCCGCCGCGGGATCAGCACGAGCCGGCACGGGAGGGGCAACTCCCGCCGTCCGGGCGTCGTCGCAGTCCGACCTCTCACCCGGAGGCTCCCATGTCCACCCCCGTCCGCAGGCGTTCCACGCCGCGCCTGGCAGCCTGGCTGCTCGCCTCTGGCGCGGTCGTCGCGCTGCTGCTCACCACCGCCCTGGCGAACTCCGCGTCCGCCCACGGCTCGGTCGTCGACCCCGCGTCCCGCAACTACGGCTGCTGGCAGCGCTGGGGCAGCGACTTCCAGAACCCCAACATGGCCACCCTGGACCCGATGTGCTGGCAGGCCTGGCAGGCCGACCCGAACGCCATGTGGAACTGGAACGGCCTGTTCCGCGAGGGCGTCGCCGGCAACCACCAGGCCGCCATCCCGGACGGCCAGCTGTGCAGCGCGGGCCGCTCCTCCAGCGGCCGGTACAACGCGCTCGACACCGTCGGCGCGTGGAAGACCGCGCCGGTGACGAACAACTTCCGCATCAAGTTCTACGACCAGGCCAGCCACGGCGCCGACTACATCCGGGTGTACGTGACGAAGCAGGGCTTCAACGCGCTCACCAAGCCACTGGCCTGGGGCGACCTGGAACTGGCCGGCCAGATCGGCAACACCCCGGCGTCGCAGTGGACGCCGGAGGCGCAGGGCGTGTCGATCCAGGTGCCGGCGAACGCGCCGGGCCGCACCGGCCGGCACATCGTCTACACCATCTGGCAGGCCAGCCACCTGGACCAGTCGTACTACCTGTGCAGCGACGTGGACTTCGGCGGCGGCGGCGGCCCGACCACCCCGCCGACCACCACCCCGCCCACCACGACTCCGCCGACGACCCCCCCGCCGCCGACGACGACCCCGCCGACCACGCCCCCGGCGACCGGTCGGTGCGCGGCGACCTACCGGGTCACCAACTCCTGGACCGGCGGGTTCCAGGGCGAGGTCGAGGTGACCGCCGGCGCGTCGGCGGTCAAGAGCTGGACGGTGACCTGGACGTATGCCAACGGCCAGCAGGTCAGCTCGTCGTGGAACGCCACCGTGACCAGCAGCGGGTCCACGGTGACCGCCCACAACGTCGCGTACAACGGGGCGCTGGCCGCCGGGGCGAAGACCGCCTTCGGCTTCATCGGCTCCTCGACCGGCACCAACACCGCGCCGACGCCGACCTGCACGGCGACCGTCTGACCCCCATCGGAACCGGTCAAGGTGAACTCGCGCAGCTCTTCTGAGCGCTGCGCATACCCGCCGACCTCATGAGCTTGCCCGTACCGCTCGGCAAGCTGCGTGGCGGCCGAGCACCGAGACGCGCACGGCACTGATCATCCATGCGCGTGGGTTGGCGGGCGCGGTGACGAGGCCGCCCCACCCGAGAAGGGTGGGGCGGCCTCGTCGCAGGTGCAGTCAGGCCCGGTCTCGTCTATGAAACAAACGTCTCCTCGCAACGCCCCGCCGCGCCCTCGGGCAAGATCGCGCCTAAAACACGGAATCAGTGGCCTCCCGGCCGAGGGAGGCCACTGATTCCGTGTTTTAGCGCCGACCGCGACGGGGCGCGCCGACCGCGACGGGACGGCGGCGGCGGGGGCGGCGTCAGGCGGCGTGATGCGGGCCCTCCGCTCAGAGCGGGCAGCGGGCCGAAGGTTCTTCGCTCAGACCAGGCAGGAGACGATGTCGGCGATCGGGCGGCGGCGGCCGGTGTAGAAGGGGATCTCCTCCCGGACGTGCCGGCGGGCCCGGGAACCCCGCAGGTCGCGCATCAGGTCGACGATCCGGTGCAGCTCGTCGGCCTCGAAGGCGAGCATCCACTCGTAGTCGCCGAGGGCGAACGAGGCGACCGTGTTGGCCCGCACGTCCGGGTAGCCCCGGGCCATCTTGCCGTGCTCGGCCAGCAGCTCGCGCCGCTCGGCGTCCGGCAGCAGATACCACTCGTACGAGCGGACGAACGGGTAGACGCATATGTACGCCCGGGCCTCCTCGCCGGCCAGGAACGCCGGGATGTGACTCTTGTTGAACTCCGCCGGCCGGTGCAGCGCCATCTGCGACCACACCGGGGTCAGCGCCCGGCCCAGCGTGGTCCGGCGGAACCGCAGGTACGCGTCCTGGAGCGCGTCGCTGGACGACGAGTGCCACCAGATCATCAGGTCGGCGTCGGCGCGCAGCCCGGCCACGTCGTACGTGCCGCGGACCGTCACGTCCTTGCCGGCCAGCTCCTCGAAGAGGGCCTCGACCTCGCCGGTGACGTTCTCGCGCAGTGACGGCAGCGGGCTGGTGGCCCGGTACACCGACCACATCGTGTAGCGGATGCTGTCGTTCAGCTCCCGCAGTCGGGTCGCGTTGCTCTGCTCGGTCATGCTGCCGATCCTCCCAGTGCTGTGATGATCTCTTCGGCCGCCGTCGCGCCGGAGCGGACGCAGACCGGGATGCCGACGCCGTCGTAGCCGGCGCCGGCCAGGGCCAGCGTCGGGTGCGCGCCACGCAGCGCCGCCCGGGCGGCGGCCACCCGGTCGAGGTGCCCCGGGGTGTACTGCGGCAGCGCCCCGCCCCACCGCTGCACGTGGCTGGCCACCGGCGCGGGCAGCGGCGCGGCCAGCACCGTCGACAACTCCCGGTGCACCGCCGCCACCAGGTCGGCGTCGGTGACCTGGAGGGATGCCTCCTCGCCGTACCGGCCCACCGAGGCGCGCACCAGGGCCAGCCCGTCCGGCCGGGCCAGGTGCCCCCACTTGGTGGTGAAGAACGTCGACGCCTTGATCAGCAGTCCCTCGGTGGCCGGCACCAGGAACCCGGACAGCGCCGGCAGCTCCGGCTCGGGCAGGGCCAGGGTGACCAGCGCGACGCTGGCGTAGTCCAGCGCGCCGACGGTCGCGGCGGCCTCCGGCGCGATCCCGGCCAGCAGCCGGGCGGCGGGGCGGGCCGGCACGGCCAGCAGCACGGCGTCCGCCTCCACCGACTCCGGGTCGCGGGTCGGGCCGACGGTCAACCGCCAGCCGGTCGCCGTCGGGGTCAGCTCGCGTACCGCCGCGTCCCGGCGGATCGTCGCCCCGCTGGCCGTGGCCGCGGCCTCGACCAGCCGGCTCAGCCCGCCGGCCAGGGTGCCGAAGACCGGGGCGCCGGGGGCGCGCGGCGCGGCTGCCTGCGCGGCCCGGACCGCGCCGACCAGGGTGTGCTCCGTGCGGGCCGCGTGGGCCAGCGCCGGCATCGTGGTGACCAGGGACAGGTCGTCGGCCCGGCCGGCGTAGACGCCACCGAGCATCGGGTCCACCAGCCGGTCCACCACCTGGTCGCCGAGCCGGGAGCGGACCAGCGCCCCGACGGAGACGTCCGCACCGGGGGCCAGCAGCGGGCGGCCGGTGTCGCGGTCGGCGTCCGCGGCCGGCTGCGCGACCGTCGTCACCTTCGCCAGATCCCCGGGTACGCCCACCAGCGTCCCGCCCGGGATCGGGCGCAGCCCGCCGCCGACCGCTAGGGCTGCCTGCCCGACGGTGGGGTGCACGATCTCGTCGGTCAGCCCGAGCCGGCGGGCCAGGGCGACCGCGGCGGACTCCCCGCCGGCCGGGTCGCGCATCAGGAACGACTCGGCGCCGAACTCGACCGGCTGCCCGGCCAGCTCGCCGGTGCGCAGCTTGCCGCCGAGCGCGCCGGACTGTTCGTACACGGTGATCTCGGTGCCGGCGGGCGCGCGGTCCCGCAGCCGCACGGCGGCGGCCAGCCCGGTGATGCCGCCCCCGACGATCGCCACCCGCCACGGTTGCCGCACGGTCACTCCCTACTCCGCCGGACGCGCGGACACCTCGTGCACCAGCGCGACCACCCTGGTCAACACGTCCGGATCGGTCTCCGGCAGCACGCCGTGACCGAGGTTGAACACGTGGCCGGGGGTGGCCAGGCCCTCGGCGAGGATCCGCCGCACCTCGGCCTCCACCACGGGCCACGGGGCGAGCAGCACCGCCGGGTCCAGGTTGCCCTGCACGGCCCGGTCGGCGCCGATCCGGCGGGTCGCCACGTCCAGCGGGGTACGCCAGTCCACCCCGACCACGTCGGCCCCGGCCTCGCCCATCGCGCCGAGCAGCTCGGCGGTGCCCACCCCGAAGTGGATCCGGGGCACCCCGGCGTCGGCCAGCCCGGACAGCACCTTCGTCGAGTGCGGCAGCACGTACCGCCGGTAGTCGGCCTCGGACAGCGCGCCGGCCCACGAGTCGAACAGCTGCACCGCGGACACCCCGGCGTCGACCTGCACCCGCAGGAACGCGCATGTCACGTCGGCCAGCCGGGCGCAGAGCGCGTGCCACAGCTCCGGATCGCCGTACATGAGGGCCTTGGTCTTCGTGTGGTTGCGCGACGGGCCGCCCTCGACCAGGTAGCTGGCCAGGGTGAACGGAGCGCCGGCGAAGCCGATCAGCGGGGTGTCGCCCAACTCGGCGACGAGCAGCCGGACCGCGGAGTCCACGTAGGAGACGTCGTCGCGGGTGATCGGCCGGATCCGCTCGACGTCGGCGGCCGTGCGCACCGGCTCGGCCACCACCGGCCCGGTGCCCGGGACGATGTCGAGGTCCACCCCGGCGGCGGCGACCGGGACCACGATGTCGCTGAAGAGGATCGCCGCGTCGACCCGGTGTCGGCGCACCGGCTGGAGGGTGATCTCGGCGACCAGATCGGGGCGGCGACAGGATTCCAGCATCCCCACGTTCTTGCGGATCTCGCGGTACTCCGGCAGCGACCGGCCGGCCTGGCGCATGAACCAGACCGGGGTACGCGGGCCGCCCTCGCGCCGGCAGGCCCGGACGAACGGGGAGTCGGCCGGTCCGCCGCGGCGGGGTTCTCCGTCTCGGGCGGCAGGGCCCGTGGTGTCGGTGGTCATCGCGGCAATCGTGCCACGCCCCCGATGCCCGTCCCCCACCCCCGCCGCCTTTTGTGACCCACCCCCGTCGGCGGGACGGGCTGTCGGCGTGCCGTTTCCGGCAGCCGGGCAGCAGGCGGCATAGGCTGCCCGCATGGCCCCCCCGATCGCGCTTCCGGAGACCTTCGCCCGCGCGGTCGCCGGGCTGCGGTCGGCCGCGCCCCGGTCGGAGATCGTCCTGGAGGAGGTCGGCGCACCGCAGCGGCTCGCGCCGTACGCGTTCGCGCTCTCCGCGACGGTGCTGCGCGACGACGACGAGGTCGCCACCGGGCGGTTGATCCTGCTGCACGATCCGGCCGGGCACGAGGCCTGGCAGGGCACCCTGCGGCTGGTCACCTACGTCACGGCGGAGCTGGAGGCCGACCTGGCCACCGACCCGTTGCTGCCCGGGGTGGGCTGGACCTGGCTGACCGACGCGCTGGACGCCCAGGACGCCCCGCACCGGGCGATCGGGGGCACGATCACCCAGACGATGTCGACCCGGTTCGGTGACCTGGCCGGGCCGCCGGCCGTCGCCGACATCGAGATCCGGGCCTCCTGGACGCCGCTCGGCGAGGACCTGACCCCGCACCTGCTGGCCTGGTGCGCGCTGCTCGCCTCGACGGCGGGCCTGCCGCCGCCCGGGGTGACCGCCCTCCCGGAGCGCCGCCCGGCCGGCGCCGCCTGACCCACCGGGCCCGGCACGGCGAGCCCGCCGGGCAGCGGGGACGGAGACGACGCGGGCCGGGGGCCCCCCCCCCCCGGGGGGGGGGGGGGGGGCGCGCCCCGGCCCCCCCCGGTTTGGGGTGGGGCGCCGCCCCGGGCCCCCCCCGGTGTAAACCCCCGGGGGGGGGGTGTGGC
>NZ_JBIATC010000002.1:51516-226703 GCF_042891255.1 Micromonospora sp. NPDC001898
GGGGCCCCCCCCCGGGCCGCCCCCCCCCCCCCCCCGGGCCCCGCCGCGGCCCCCCCGCGGGGGGGGGGGCCGGGCCCCCCGGGGGCCCCCCCCCCGGGGGGGGGGGGGGGGGCCCCCCGGCCCGGGCGGGCGCACCCGTTTTTAGAGGTAGTCCTCGGCCTCGTCGCAGACCTTGTTCATCCCCTGGGTGGCCTTGTCGTACGCGGCCTTGTTGTTCGCAGCCGCCGCGGTCAGCGCGGTGGTGAGCTTGTCCAGGCAGGTGGCGATGACCTTCTTCTGCCGGGCCTGCTCGTCACGGTCGTTGCGGGTGCCGGTGAGGTCCTGCTCGGTGTTCGAGAGCTTGTCCCGCACGCCCTGCAGGTCCTTCTTGAGCTTGTCGATCTCGGTCTTGTTCGCCGTGATCGTCCCGTCCCGCTCGCTGACCTGGGCGGTCAGCCGCTGCTCGGTGCGGTCCAGCTCGTTGCCTTTGGTCACGTAGAGGCCGGTCATCACGCCGCCGAGGACGAAGAGCAGACCGGCCACCAGGGCCAGCACCAGCACGCTGCGCCGGCCCTTGCCCGGGGAGGGCGCCGTCGGGCCGTACGGCGGCACGCCGGGTGAACCGGACATCGGGTGGCCGAAGCCCGGACCGGAGGCCGGGGGCACCGACATCGGCTGGGCGTACCCCGGGGCGGAGACCGGCGGGGTGGAGACCTGCTGCCCGAACGGCGGGGCCGACTGCGGCGGCTGCTGACCGTAGGCCGGCGCGAGCGGGGCGGACTGCGGCGGCTGCTGACCGTAGGCCGGCGCGGGCGGGGCGGACTGCGGGGCGCCGTACTGGCCCGGCTGCTGCGGGGCGCCGTACTGGCCCGGCTGCTGCGGCGGCTCCGCCGAGGGCTGCGGGGCACCGTACTGGCCGAACTGCTGCGTCGGCTCCGCCGGGGGCTGCGGGCTGCCGTACTGGCCGGGGGTGAACTGCCGGGTCGACTCGGCCGGCTGGCCGGTCGGGCCATACTGCTGGGGCACGGGCTGGCCGTGGCCGGCCGGCGGCGGGTAGGGCGGCTGGCCCCCGGGCCCGCTCGGTGGCTGGGACATATCTCATCCTCCAGGTGACTGGCCCGCGGCCGGACGACGGCGACGGACCGGGCTGGTACGAGGCAACGACAGCCGGTTCAGCAGATCCGGAAGCCGTCGCAGGCGACCTTGATGGGTACGGCGAGGCCGATGCCCTCGGCGTCGCGGGCCTTGGCGGTGGCGATCCCGACGACCTGCTTCTGGCCGTTGATCACGGGACCACCCGAGTTGCCGGGGTTGATCGGGGCATCGAACTGGATGACCGGACCCGAGCCCTGCTGGGCCTCGCGGAAGGCGCTGACCACGCCGGTGGTGACGCTGTCCTGGAGACCGAGCGGGGCCCCGACCACGACGATCTGCTGGCCGGACTTGACCGCCGCGGACGCCGTCACCAGGCCGGTGAACTTGCTGGTGGTGCGCAGTTGGGCGACGTCGTTGGCCTCGTCGACCTTGACGATCGTGGCCGGGTAGCGCTGATCGGTGCGTTCCAGGAAGACCTCCCGGCCGCCGCTCTCCCAGACCGACTCCACCACGTGGAAGTTGGTGAACAGGTTCGTCCCGCCGCCGGCGGCCGGCTTGCCGACCGCGAACGCGGTGCCGGTGAACTGCCCGGCCCGGACCCGGAACACGCTGGGCAGCACGGCGCTGGCCACCGCCTCGGGGTTGAACTGGGCCCCGGCCTGCCGCTCCAGGGTCTGGGTCCGCTGGTCGAGATCGTCGAGTCGGGTGCCGTCGCCCCGCTGCCCGGCGGCCAGCCGCTGGTCGGTCCCGGAGAGCCGGTCGGAGAGCCGATGGATCTGGTACGCCTGCACGCCCACCACCAGGGCCAGCACCACGGCCAACCCCAGCGCGACCAGGGTGAGCGCGCGGCCCCGGGCGGGCCGGGCGGGCGGGGTCGGGGTAGGCCAGCCGGGGGCCGACCCGCCCTGCGGCGGGTACGCCGGGCCGGGGGCCGAGGGTGGCGTAACCGGGCCGGCGGGCGGGGCCGGCTGCTGCCCGTGCACCGGTGGGTACTGCCCGGGAACCGGCGCCGGCCCACCCCACGGGCCGGCGTTCGGCGGCGGAGCCCAAGCGGCCTGACCGGGGACGGAGGCCTGACCGGGGACGGGGCCCTGACCAGGGACAGGGGCCTGACCGGGGATCGCGGGCGGCGGGTAGGGGGCGGCGGTGCCCCGGGGCGGGACGATCCGTGGCGGCAGCGGGCCGGGGCGGGCCGGGCCGTCCCCTGCCTCGGCGGTACGGGCCGGGTCCGACCAACCGCCTCCGGAACCATCGCCGGATCCCTGCCCCGCGCCTGTCGGACCGTACCCAGCCGTCGTCATCGCCACGACCTCCCCGTAGACGCCCCCGTTGCCCCCGCCGACGCGGGTTCGTCACCGGTCGGCGGCCCGAAGGACCGTACCTGCGCTGTCGCGCTTTGTCTCCCCCGGTGTCCGACCCTGCCACGTCGGGTCAAGTCGCCGGCACCGACACACGCCCTACCCGGCTGCGCGCGCCGGATCACCCGGCGCACTAGGGTTGTCAGGTGACCGACGAACCACCCCTGCGCCGTCGGGCCGCCGAAAGCCGTACCGGAGACGCGCCGCGCCACCCGCCGTCGGCCGCGCCGGAGCCGGTGGACGCGGGGCCCGAACCGACCGGCAGCGAGCCCGTGCCGCTGACCGCCCCCCACGACGGCACCCCCCTGCCAGTGGCCACCGAGGCCGAGCTCGCCGAGGTGGTGGCCCGGTTCGCGGCCGGCACCGGCCCGGTGGCCCTGGACGCCGAGCGCGCCTCGGGGTACCGCTACAGCCAGCGCGCCTATCTCGTCCAGCTACGGCGGGCCGGTGCGGGCACAGCGCTGATCGACCCACTGCCGCTGCCCGACCTGAGCACCCTGGACGCGGCGATCGCCGACGTCGAGTGGGTGCTGCACGCCGCCAGCCAGGACCTGCCCTGCCTGGCCGAGTTGGGGCTGCGCCCGCGGCGACTGTTCGACACGGAACTGGCCGCTCGGCTGGCCGGTTTCGAGCGGGTCGGCCTGGCCGCGCTGACCGAGCAGCTACTCGGCTTCACCCTGGAGAAGCACCACTCGGCCGCGGACTGGTCGAGCCGCCCGCTGCCGGAGTCGTGGCTCACCTACGCCGCCCTGGACGTGGAGATGCTCACCGACCTGCGCGACGCCCTCGACGCGGAGCTGGCCCGGCAGGGCAAGTCGGCCTGGGCGGCGGAGGAGTTCGCCGCCCTGGTGCGAAATGGCGCCCGCCCGCCCCGGGTCCGCGCGGAGCCGTGGCGGCGCACCTCGGGCATCCACCGGGTGCGCGGCGCCCGCGCCCAGGCCCGGGTCCGTTCCCTCTGGTACGCCCGGGACCAGATCGCCGCCCGCCGGGACGCCGCGCCTGGCCGGGTGCTGCCGGACTCGGCGATCGTGGCCGCCGCGGAGCTGGACCCTGGGGACGAGAAGACCCTGCTCACCCTGCCCGGGTTCGGCGGCCGGTCGGTGCGCCGGCTGGCCCGCACCTGGCTGGCGGCCCTCGACGACGCCCGGCAGTTGCCGGAGGACGCGCTGCCGGTCGCCCCGGCGGTGGAGGGGCCGCCCCCGCCGCACCGGTGGGCTGAGCGGGACCCGGTGGCCGCCGGCCGGCTGGCCCGGTGCCGGGAGGTGGTGGTCCGGATCGCCGGCGCGCACACCCTGCCGCCGGAGAACCTGATCACCCCGGACTCCGTCCGCCGCCTCGCCTGGACCCCGCCGGACGAGGTCACCGAGGACACGGTGGCCGAGACGCTGCGCGGCTTCGGCGCCCGCGAATGGCAGATCAGCCTCCTGAGCAACGAGCTGACCTCAGCCCTGGCCCCCCCACCTTCCTGACCCACTTCTCCCCGTTGATCAAGAGGTTTGCGTCAGGGGCCGCCACTCCGCTGACGCAATTCTCTTGATCACGCGGCGAGGGGTGGGGCGGTTGTGGGGTGGGACACAGCGGGGTGGGTGCCGGGCATGGTTACTGGCGAGTAGCATCCGAGGGACCACGCCCGTGCCGGCGACCTTCATCCGGTCCGCAGTGCCGCCTGTCGGCACGGAGGCCGGATTTTGGTCGATAAGGAGGCTCAAGTGCCCCGTGAAGTCCGGGATGTCGTCTTCGTCGACGGCGTCCGCACCCCGTTCGGCAAGGCGGGTGGCATGTACGCCAACACCCGCGCCGACGACCTGGTGATCCGCTGCATCCGCGAGCTGCTGCGCCGCAACCCGCAGCTTCCGCCGGAGCGGGTCGAGGAGGTCGCCATCGCCGCCACCACCCAGATCGGCGACCAGGGCCTGACCATCGGCCGCACCGCGGCCCTGCTGGCCGGCCTGCCCAAGACCGTCCCCGGCTTCGCCATCGACCGGATGTGCGCCGGGGCGATGACCGCCGTCACCACCGTGGCCGGCGGCATCGCCATGGGCGCGTACGACATCGCGATCGCCGGCGGCGTCGAGCACATGGGCCGGCACCCGATGGGCGAGGGCGTCGACCCCAACCCGCGGATCGTCGCGGAGAAGCTGGTCGACCCGTCCGCGCTGGTCATGGGCGCCACCGCGGAGAACCTGCACGACCGGGTCCCGCAGGTCACCAAGGACCGCGCCGACGCGTTCGCGCTCGCCTCGCAGCAGAAGACGGCGAAGGCGTACGCCAACGACAAGCTCCAGGGCGACCTGGTGCCGATGGCGATCCGCGACGCCGACGGCGGCTGGGGGCTGGCCACCGTCGACGAGGCGCCCCGGGACACCTCGCTGGAGAAGCTCGCCACCCTCAAGACCCCGTTCCGCCCGCACGGCAAGGTCACCGCGGGCAACGCCGCCGGCCTGAACGACGGTGCCACCGCGAGCCTGATCGCCGCCGAGGACACCGCCCGCGAGCTGGGCCTGCCGATCGCCATGCGGCTGGTGTCGTACGGCTTCGTCGGCGTCGAGCCGGAGGTGATGGGCGTCGGCCCGATCCCGTCGACCGAGAAGGCGCTGCGCATCGCCGGCCTGAGCATCGACGACATCGGCCTGTTCGAGCTGAACGAGGCGTTCGCCGTGCAGGTGCTCGCCTTCCTCGACCACTTCGGCATCGCCGACGACGACCCCCGGGTCAACCCGTGGGGCGGCGCGATCGCCGTCGGTCACCCGCTCGCCTCCTCGGGCGTGCGGCTGATGACCCAGCTCGCCCGGCAGTTCGCCGAGCATCCCGAGGTCCGCTACGGCCTCACCGCCATGTGTATCGGCATCGGCATGGGCGGCACGGTCATCTGGGAGAATCCGAACTGGACCGGTTCCGCCGTCGAGGCTGGACAGGAGGGCAACAAGTGAGCGCGCTCGCCGCACCGAACGAGGTGGTCACCAGGGCGCTGCTGCGCCAGGTGAACGTGCCGGGGCTGGACCGGCCGGCCGCCCTGATCACCCTGGACAACGGCTTCGACCACACCAAGCCGAACAGCTTCGGCCCGGGCGGGCTGACCAGCCTGGACGAGGCGATCACCGCTGCCCTCGCCGCCGACCCGGCGTTCGTCGCGGTCACCGGTAAGCCGTACATCTTCTGCGTCGGGGCGGACCTCACCAGCCTGCCGCAGCTCGCCGACCGGGAGCAGGCCCGCCAGATCGGCCGGCTCGGCCACCGGGTCTTCGCCCGGCTCAGGGACAGCCAGGTCCCGACGTTCGCCTTCGTCAACGGCGCGGCGATGGGCGGCGGCCTGGAGCTGGCCCTGCACTGCCACTACCGGACCCTGTCCGGCGGGGCCTCCGCGCTCGCACTGCCCGAGGTCTCCCTCGGGCTGGTCCCCGGCTGGGGCGGCACCCAGCTCCTGCCGAACCTGATCGGCATCCCGGCCGCGACCCAGGTGATCCTGCAGAACCCGCTGATGCAGAACAAGATGCTCAGGCCGAAGCAGGCCGCCGAGCTGGGCATCGCCGACGTGCTGCTGGAGCCGGCGGACTTCCTGGAGCGGTCCCTGGAGTGGGCCGCCGGCGTGGTCCGCGGCGAGGTCACCGTGACCCGGCCCGAGGTCGACAAGGACATGTGGGCCGGCGTGCTGTACTTCGCCCGGCAGACGCTGGACCAGCGGCTGCACGGCGCGGTCCCGGCCGCGTACCGGGCGCTGGACCTGCTGGAGACGGCGAAGGACGCGGACTTCGCGACCGGCACCGCCGCCGAGGACGAGGCCCTGGCGGACCTGGTCTTCTCCGAGGAGCTGCGCAGCGGGCTGTACGCGTTCGACCTGGTACAGCGGCGGGCCAAGCGACCGGCCGGCGCGCCGGACAAGGGCCTGGCCCGCCCGGTCACCAAGGTCGGCATCGTCGGCGCCGGCCTGATGGCCAGCCAACTCGCGCTGCTGTTCGCCCGCCGCCTCCAGGTCCCGGTCGTCATGACCGACCTGGACCAGGCCCGGGTCGACAAGGGCGTGGCCTACGTGCACACCCAGATCGAGAAGGCCGTCAGCAAGGGCCGGATGGACAAGGGCACGGCCGCCAAGCTGTACGGCCTGGTCGGCGGCTCGGTCGACAAGGCCACGTTCGCGGACGCCGATTTCGTCATCGAGGCCGTGTTCGAGGACCTGGACGTCAAGAAGCAGGTCTGGGCCGAGCTGGAGAAGATCGTCTCCCCGGAGGCGGTGCTCGCCACCAACACCTCGTCGCTGTCGATCACCGCGATGGCCGAGGAACTGGAGCACCCGGAGCGGGTGGTCGGCTTCCACTTCTTCAACCCGGTCGCCGTGCTGCCGCTGCTGGAGATCGTCCGGGGCGAGCGCACCGACGACGCCGCCCTGGCCACCGCGTTCGCGGTCGGCAAGCAGCTGAAGAAGTCGTCGGTGCTGGTCTCCGACGCCCCGGCGTTCGTGGTGAACCGGCTGCTCACCCGCTTCCTCGGCACCGTCTTCGCCGCCGTGGACGCGGGCACCCCGCTGGACGTGGCGAACGCCGCGCTGGACCCGCTGGGCCTGCCGATGCGCCCGCTCGCCCTGCTCCAGCTCGTCGGCCCGGCCGTGGCGTACCACGTGGGCGGCACGCTGCACGCGGCGTTCCCGGACCGGTTCGCCGTCAGCGAGAACCTGAAGCGGATCGCCGAGGCGGGCCAGCCGATCGTGGTCGACGACCAGATCAACGACGAGGTGGCCAAGCTGCTGGTGGTCGGCGACGCTCCGCTGACCGCCGAGCAGGTGCGGCAGAACGCGCTCGACGCGCTGGCGCAGGAGATCCGGCTGATGCTCGACGAGGGCGTCGTCGCGGAGGCGCAGGACATCGACCTGTGCATGATCCTCGGCGCCGGCTGGCCGTTCCACCTGGGCGGCGTCACGCCGTACCTGGACCGGACCGGCACCAGCGAGCGGGTCACCGGCCGGCGGTTCCTGCCGCGCGGCGCGGCGAGCCTGCCCGCCTGACCCGCCCCGCTCCCCCGCGACCGCGGTGGCACGGGCGTCCCCCTGGGGCGCTCCGGCCACCGCGGTCGTCGCTTCAGCCGGCGGGCGGGGCAACGACTGTCGGACCGGCTGGCTACGATCACCGCTCCTGATCAACTATCTGGAGCTGACTGAACATGTCCCAGCCGGACAACCCCTACCCGAACCAGCCGCAGCAGCCGTACGGCGAGCAGCCCGCCCCGCAGCAGGGCGGCTACCCGCCGGCCGGCCAGCCGTACGGCGCGCCGGGAGCCGCGCCGCTGCCGCCGGCGCCGAAGAAGTCCAAGACCGGCAAGATCGTGCTGATCGTCCTGGCCGTGGTGCTGGTGCTCTGCTGCGGCGGCGGGGCGATCGCCTGGTTCGCCGTCAAGGACGACGTGAGCGACGCGGTCGAGGCCACCAACACCCGGGTGACCGCCCCGGCCACCCTCGCCGGCCGGCCGAAGGCCACCCAGCCCGAGCTCCAGGCGGCGGTGCAGGGGATGATCGCCGAGATGAAGTCCACGGTGCAGAACGAGACCAGCACCGCCGGGGCGGTCTACGGCGACCCGGCCAAGAAGGACCTGGTGATGATCGCCGCGGCGTCCGGCCTGCTGACCGACCCGAAGAAGGAGCTGGACGACGCTTTCAGCGGCAACGAGCTGCCCATGAGCAACGTCGCTGCGGTGGACCCGGGCCCGCTGGGCGGCGAGGCGCGCTGCGCCGACAGCGAGAGCGAGGGCACCAAGCTGGGCATCTGCGCCTGGGCCGACAAGGGCAGCGTCGGCATGATCGTGATGTACTTCAAGACCGGCGCCCAGGCGAAGGCCGAGTTCGTCACCATGCGCGGCCAGATCGAGCAGCGCTCCTGAGCCACGCGTGACACGGGCCCCCTCCGCCGTCGCGGCGGAGGGGGCCCGTCCCGTCGGGCGGGTCACGCCTTCGTAACCCGCCCGGTCACGCCGTCGCGGCCCGCCCGCTCCGGGCGTCAGGCCGTCGCGGCCCGCTCGGCGGCGCTGCGCAACACGCAGAACTCGTTGCCCTCCGGGTCGGCGAGCACCACCCAGCCGGTGCCGTCCGGCCGCCGCCGGTCGTCCACCCGGGTGGCGCCGAGGTCGACCAGCCGCTCGACCTCGGCGTCCCGGGGCCGGTCGGCGGGCTCCAGGCACAGGTGGACCCGGTTCTTCACCGTCTTGTCCTCCGGCACCTGGAGGAACAGCACGGTCGATCCGTCCGGGGTGATCACCATCGCCTCCGGGTCACCGGGGAAGTCGTCGGGCTGCCGCTCGGAGCCGAACACCTCCGCCCAGAAGCCGGCCAGCGCGTAGGTGTCGTGGCAGTCGAAGCTGATGTTCCTGATCCGTGCGCTCACGGTGTTCCTCCATGAAGGAGTTGGAGCGCCCCGCGTGATCGGCAGAGGTCAGCGGCGGGTGAGGCGGGGCGCGGGACTGGTCGTGGACATCAACCGCACCTCCCTCCGGCCGTCGGGCTGACGCGGCCGATCTTGCCAGCCTCCGCCGTTGCCGGGCAACCTCTTTTCGGCGTACCCGGGAACGGGCCCGGCCCGGCCCCGCGCGGACGCGGAACCGGGCCGGGACACCCCGTGGTGCGACGGGGGTCTACGGGCCGACGAAGACGGCCTTGGCGCGCCAGTCGACCCCGTCCACGGCGGGGCCGCTGACGGTGGTGAACGCGCCGGTGGGCACGCCGCCGGCCCACGCGGTCGAGGCGAGCGCGCCGGTCGAGCGGCTGACCTGGTACAGGGTGCCGCCGGCCAGGAAGACCGAGCCGGTGTCGGCGAATCCGGTCACCCCCGCGACGGTGAACTTGTCGGCGCCGACCGCGCCGCTGTCCGGGGTGAACCAGCGCCAGTACAGTCCGCCCTGGCCGGCGAGGGTGTAGTAGAGCCGGCCTGCGGTGTAGAACATGCCGGTGACGTTCGCGATCTCGGGGTAGAAGTTGCTGTTCACCCCGACGTAGGTCTGACCGTCCGGCCCGGAGTCGGTCTCCACCGTGTCCCAGTACGCGTCGTGGTACGGGTCGACGAGGCTGGGCGCGCCGAAGGTGGTCCCGTCGAAGGTGCGCCGCTGGAGCGCGCCGTTCATCGCGTAGAACAGGGTGCCGCCCACCCAGAACGCGCCCCTGGCCGTGGACCACGCGGTGTTGTCCGGGTTGGCCACCGGGGTCGCCGCACCGACCGTGGCCGCCCCGTCGTACGCGCGGGCCTGCACCTCGTTGCCCGTGCCGGTGGGCGGCGGGCCGGTCTTGACGATCTCGATGGCGTTGACGAGCGGGTTCTCCACCACGTGCCCGAAGTCGATGTCGACGCTGCCGTCACTGACGATCGTGAACGACCGCATGGTGCCGACGTTGTGCCCGGGCGTGGCCGCCAGGTCGAGGTTGTCCAGGACGAGGGTGCCGTCGAGGGTCACGTCGAAGACCCGCTTGCCGGGGGTCGAGGTGCTGGCGTACCGGTTGGCGAGGTAGAGACGGACCTCCACCTGGGTGCCCGCCGGCACCGGAAGATCCCACTGCATCTCGGGGGCGGCCACGGCGTCGTACCGCTCGGTGTTGAACAGCTCGGCCGGGGTGCCGGCCGGGACGGTGGCGTCCAGGCTGCCGACGGCGGCGTAGCTCGCGGTGCTGCTGCCGGCGTTGTGGTAGGTGCTCGGGTTGCCGGAGTCATCGGCGCTCCAGTCCGGCCCGCCGGTGGTGGACGCGACGGCGGGGCCGCCGGCATTCACCCGGTGCAGCACGTGGGCGGGCACCGGGACCCCGGCCTGGTACACCCTGCCGGGCAGGCCGGCGGTGGTGGTCGGGTGCGGGGCGTTGCCGCCGGTCAGCGGGAAGAACGCGATCCGCTCCCGGCGGTGCTGGAAGTTGCCGATCCAGGAATGGTCGGAGCCGAGCCAGATGCCCTGCGGGGTGACCAGCAGTTCGGCCACGCCGTAGCCGCGCGGGTGCCGGCCGGGGTTCCAGGACAGCGGCAGCCCGTTGCCGGGGTCGAGGGCGGCGATGCTGGCCCGGCCGATGGCGCCGGCCTGCGCGGAGTCGCCGCCGAGGCTGTTGTTCAGCCAGCGCAGGTGCCCGCCGACGTAGACGGCCTGCTCGCTGATCCCGACGGAGAGGAAGGTGTCGCCGCCGGAATAGTTGGCCCAGGTGGGCTGCTGGGCGTCGCCGGTCGCGGCGGCCTCCCAGCGGGTGGCGGTGTCGCACAGCGATCCGGCGTGCGCCCCGCCGGTGGTGACCACCACGAAGTAGCTGCCGTCGGGGGCGAAGGCCACGTCCCGCATGTACGAGTCGAACGCCCCGTACGAGCAGCGCGGGGTGTACCGGCTGGTGTTCCAGTCGGCGATGGTGGCGGCGGTGGCGCCGAGGTCCAGCTTCACGATCTGGTCGTGCAGCACCCCGTCGGCCTTCTTGAAGTTGCCGATCACCACGAGCTGGGTGCCGTCCGGGGAGAGCGCGAGCTTCTCCGCGCCGATGCCGGCCTTGGCCCCGCTCACCCCGTCGTAGTTGTGGTTCTCGGTGAGGGTGGTGGTGAGGTAGCCGTCCAGCGCGCCGGTGGTGGCGTTGAGCGAGGCGAGCCCGCCGCGCGGGTTGGCGTTCCCGGCGGTGGTGAAGATGCCGCCGACCAGCAGCCGGTTGCCGGCCAGGGCGACGTCGTCGATCAGGCCGTTGAACGCCGGCCCGGCGAAGCTGGTGACCGTGGCCCCGGTGGCGAGGTCGACCAGGGCCACCTTGCGCCGGGTGACGCCGTTGACCGTGTTGAACTTGCCGGCCAGGTAGACGGTGCCTGCGGTCGGGCCGGCCGCCACCGCGTTCACCTCGTTGTCGACCGTCGGCGCGAACGCGGTGTCGACCGCTCCGGTGGCCTTGTCGAAGGCGAGCACGTAGTCACGGGTGATGTCCACGTCGGAGTTGCGGTTGCGCACCTTGCTGAACGATCCCGCCGCGATGATCTTCGTACCGGCGTCGTGGATGGCGAACACCGTGCCGTCCTGGATGTTCGGCGACGCGGCCGACGGGACGGTGGAGACCACGGTGGGGTGGCCGGGCGCGGCGCCCGCCGGGCCGGCGACGGCGAGGCCGGCGACGGTCAGCGCGGCGGCGGCGAGCGCCGCCAGGGTTCGGCGGGCCAGGGCCGAGGGGTGGGTCACGGGCAACTCCCGGAGCACGTCGGACGGGGGGTGGCCGCGGGCGCCGGACGGCCTGAGGCGCGGCCGGTCCTGGGCGCACCGCGTGGGACATGGCGCCACCACACCTTGGCCTATCGTCCGGCGGTCGTCCAGCACGGGCGGCGCATTGTGTCCGACCGCCCGGCGGCTCTGCCCGACCGCGTGGCCCCACCGGCCGAGTGCCCGGCGCGGCCCGGCCACCTGACCCCGCCCGGCCCGCCCACCCGGCACCCGCCGTGCCTGGTCAGCCGGGCCGGGCACACGAAAAGCTGAGCGCCGAGTCAGCCCGACCGACGTGCCGCCGGGCCGGCGGGGCGTGGTGCGGCCCCGGCCGCCCGCCGACGTGCCGCCCGCGCCGGCGGGACCGGGCCGTCACCGGTCGGTCGTGGGTCGCCCGCCGCCGTGGGCCGGGCCGGTCAGCACCGGCGTGGCGTCGACAGCGGGCAGGGTCACCGTGACCTCAAGGCCGCCGCCCGACTGGGCGACGACCCGCACGGTCCCGCCGTGCGCGTCGCAGACCGCCCGGACGATGGACAGGCCCAGCCCGGAACCCCGGGCCCCGGTGCGTTCCTGCCCGCCCCGGCGGAACGGCTCGAACAGCCCCGGCACGTCGGCCTGGCTGACCTCGAACCCGGTGTTGGCGACGACCAGCCAGGACGAGCGGCCGTCCGTGCCGGTGCGCACCCGGATCAGGCCGTGCAGGTGGTTGTAGCGGACCGCGTTCTCGATCAGGTTGCCGGCCAGCCGGTCCAGCAGCCCGGGGTCGCCGACGACCGGGGCCGGCTCCAGGGACGTCTGCACCCGCAGCCCGATCCGCTCCATCTCCCGGCGCATGGCCGAGAGCGCGTTGACAGTGCCGGTGGCCAGGTCACACTCGGTACGCCGGCCCAGCCGCCGGCCGGCCTGGGCCTCGCTGCGGGCGAGCACCAGCAGCGCGTCGACCAGCCCGTTGGCCCGCTCGGAGGCGTCCCGGACCACGGTGGCCATCCGGCGGTACTCGGCGGCGTCCGCCTCGTCGTCGCTGAGCGTCACGTCGATCTCGGTCCGCATCACCGCCAGCGGGGTGCGCAGCTCGTGCGAGGCGTTGGCCACGAAGCGCCTCTGCGCCTCGAACGCGGCGGCGATCCGGTCCAGCATGGCGTCGAACGTCTTGGCCAGCTCGGCCACCTCGTCGTCCGCCCCGGACCAGCCGATCCGCTGGTCGAGGGTGGCCTCGCCGAGCCGCTGGGCGGTCGCGGTGACCTGGTGCAGCGGGCGCAGCGCCCGCCCCGCCACCGCGTACGCGCCGGCCACCCCGACCACGCTGATCGCCAGCAGAGCCACCAGGCCCTTGGCCAGCAGCTCGTTCGACGCCGCGTCGACGAGCTGCTGCTGCCACTGCCCGGCGTCGAGCAGCCGACCGTCGGCCAGCAGCACGGTGGTGCCGGGGACCAGCTCGTCGGTGGGGCGCAGCGCGTCGCGGACCAGCAGCCAGGCCAGCAGCACCAGGATCGCCCCGGCGCCCACCAGCAGCACCCCGTTGAGCAGGGTGAGCCGCAGCCGCAGGGTGGGCCGCAGCCGGACGGCCGGGCGGCGCAGCGCCGGCCAGGGCAGGGTGCGACGGCGGGCCGCGGGCCGGGTCGGGGCGCTCACGCCGACCCCTCGGCGGTGCGGTAGCCGGCGCCGACGACCGTCTCGATCAGCGGCGGGTCGCCCAGCTTCTTGCGCAGGGTCATCACCGTGACCCGGACGATGGTGGTGAACGGGTCGGTGTTGGCGTCCCAGACCCGTTCCAGCAGCTCCTCGCTGGATACCACCGCCCCGCGCGCCTTGAGCAGCTCGGCCAGCACCCCGAACTCCTTGTTCGTCAGGTCGACCGGCACACCGCCCCGGGTCACCAGCCGGCGGGCCGGGTCGAGCACCAGGTCGGCGACGGCGAGCACCGGCGGGGCCGCCGGGGTGGCCCGCCGGCCGAGCGCCTGCACCCGGGCCACCAGCTCGTCGAAGGCGAACGGCTTGGGCAGGTAGTCGTCCGCGCCGAGCTGCAACCCCTCGACCCGGTCGGCGACCGTGCCGCTGGCGGTGAGCATGAGCACCCGGGTCAGGGTGCCGGAGGCGGCCAGCTCGGCACAGATCTGGTCACCGTGCATGCCGGGCAGGTCCCGGTCCAGCACCACCACGTCGTACCGGGTGACGAAGGACATCTCGTGGCCCGAGTTCCCGTCGTAGGCGACGTCGACCGCCATGCCCCGCTTGCGCAACCCACGCGCGATCGCGTCGGCGAGGTTGCGCTCGTCCTCGACCACCAGTACCCGCATACCCGACCTCCTCGCCGGCTGACCTGCCGACAAACCTAGTGCCGGCCACCAAACCGGCGTCGCGCCGCCCGCACCGCCGACCGCCGACCGCGTGGCGTTGCAAAAAACCTTCAGGTACGGGATGCTTCCCGGCGCTGATCTGCGGCGGAGGGAGCGGCGATGACCGGACCGGCCCCGACCACCCGGCGGGACGTCGTCCACCGGCGCTTCCGGCTCCCGGCCGACCTGGCCGCCGGGGCCGGCGACGGGATCCGCGCGGACTCCGCCGGCGCGGTCCTCGCCGCCCCCACCGGCCGGCTCGCCCACCCCGACGACCCCACCCGTTGGTACGACGCGGCGAGCTGGACCTCGCCGCCGGTGTCCACCGGGTTCCCCGTCGCCGATGTGGTCCCCTCCTGGGCCGCCGACACCCCCGACGGCTGCGGCGTCCTCGTCGAGCTGCGCGGCTGGCACGCCGACGCCCCGGCCACCGGCTGGTACACGCTGGCCCGCTGGGCCGCCGACGACGAGCCCTTCGGCCGCACCTCCGTGCCCGGCCAGCAGGACGCCGACGCCCGGGTGGACACGGACACCCTGGTCGTCACCGGCGCGACGGTCACCGGCTGGCAGGCCCGGGTGACGCTGCTGCGGCCGGCCGGCGGCACCGCCACCCCGGTGCTACGCGCGCTCGGCGCGGTCGCCTCCGGCCCCCGGCCGGCCACCCCGGTCGGCACGCACCGGGCCATCGAGGGTGACCGGGCCGGCTGGGGCCGGACGCTGGACGTGCCCCGGTACTCGCAGCGGCTGCTCGGCGGGCAGGAGGGGCGCTGGGGCGGCGGCGGGGACTCCTGGTGCAGCCCGACCAGCGTCTCGATGGTGCTGGACCACTGGGGTGCCGGCCCGGCCCCCGACCGGTACGCCTGGGTCGCGCCGCCCGGCCCCCGGCCGGTGGTGGTGCACGCTGCCCGGCAGTGCTACGACCCGGCCTTCGACGGGGCGGGCAACTGGTCGTTCAACACCGCGTACGCCGACGGGCACGGGGTGGACGCGTTCGTCACCCGGCTGCGGTCGCTGGCCGAGGCCGGCGCGTTCGTGGCCGCCGGGCTGCCGCTGGTGCTCGCCGCCGCGTACCGCCGGGGCGACGTGCCGGGGCTGGACTACGACACCAAGGGGCACCTCGTGGTGCTGGTCGGGTTCACCGCCGACGGCGACCCGGTGCTCAACGACCCGTACGCCCCGGACGACGCGGGCGTACGCCGCACCGTGGACCGGGACCGGTTCGAGGCGGCCTGGCTGGGCAGCAGCGGCGGGATCGTCTACGTCATCCGCCCGCCCGACGTGCCGCTGCCCCCGCCGCCCGAGCAGCCCAACTGGTGACTTGAGGCGTCACCGGGGCAGCCGCCTCCAGCCGTGCGTCCCGTTAGCACGGCGGCAGAGCAGGTCCCGGCCGCTGGAGTAGCAGTCCTCCACCACGTCGGGCAGCACGTCGAGCCACCGGGCCACCGCCCGCGCCGGGTCCAGCTCGGCGACGAGCAGCCCGCCCTCCCGGGTGCGCCGGCCGCCGAACAGCGGCTCGTCCGGGCCCTGGTTGAGCACCAGCTCCCAGCGCCCCAGCTCGGCGATCGTCCGCCCGGTGGCGGCGTCCAGCACGGCGAGGTCCGGGGCCACTACTCGGTCGTCGGCGGCCACGAGGAGTCGGCCGCCCCGGGCCGCGACGAACCGCTGCCAGCGCGGGTTGACCCACCTGGGCCGGAGCGTCGCCGGGTCGAGCGCCGACAGCCCGGCTTCCCGACCTCCGACGCAGAGCAGGTCGCCGCACTCCTCCAGGTACTCGTTGGCGGACAGGGCGAGTTCCCAGCGCCGGTCCAGCGCGTCCAGCCCGTACGCGGTGACCCGGTAGTCGCCGCCGACCCCGCTGTTCGCCCTCACCAGCAGCAGGTCCCCGGCGAAGACGGAGCTCGGGTACCCGCCCGGCCGTGTATCCCCAACGCGAAGGACCGCCCCGGACCCGGCGTCCCGTACCTCGATCCGCCCGGACTCGGGGATCAGCACGACCTGGTCGATCTCCGCGCCCCGGTAGTGGTGGGCCGTCCGACCCCGGTCCACCGGTGCCGACCACCGGGGCCGCCCCGACGGTAGGTCCACCACGCGCAGGGGGTCCGCCGTCTCGTCGTCGCCGCCCCCGGAGAGGAGCAGCCCGCCGCCGACGGTGGGAACCGGGAAGCCGGGCTGCCGCCACCGTTGCCTCCCGCTCGCCGCGTCCAGGGCGACCGTCTCGACCATCCCGCCGTCCCGGCCCCCGCCTCCGGTGATCAGCACGAACCCGCCGTGCTCCAGCACCTGGAACAGGCCCTCCCCGCCGGGTGCCGAGGTGCGCCACAGCGGTCGCAGGGCGCTACCCGCGCCGGCCGGGTTCGCGTAGGCGGTCACTCCCCGCGTCCCGCCCGCGCCCGGCATCTCCGGGTCCGCCACGTACAGCCGGCCGCCGGCGATGCGGACCTCGCGGCCGAGCCGGCCGTCCATGACCGCCGAGGCGGGCCGCACGAGCGGCGCGGACGAGGCCAGGGCGAGCAGGGCGACGGCCCCGGCCAGGGCCACCCGCAGCGGCCGGCCCACCGCCCTTGGCGGGCGGGGCGGGGGGTCCGGCTCGACGTCGCCGCGCAGCTCGCCGAGGTCGATGACGGTCACTGGTGGCCCTCCCCGAGTTTGCGTGCCGGCCCGCCCGGCCGGCACGGGGGAACACCGAGCGGCCGGCACCACGCGGCGATGTCTGTACGATGGCCCGTCGTGGCTGTGCCGGTGGTAGACCCCTCGCTGAACTCCGACTCCGTACCCGTCGCGGCGCAGGCCGCCCCGGCCGGACCCGACGGGACGGGCACAGGCACACCGCGTCGGCCCCGGCAGCGACCGACCCGCGCCGACGCCCTGGCCATCGGAGCCTATGTGCTGCTCGGCGTTCTGGTGTGCCTGAACTACTGGGGGGACGTCCAGCACCGGGTGTCGTCGCACCTGCCGACCGACCACAGCTGGTTCGAGTGGCTCTTCTCGCACGGCGCGTACTCGCTGCGCCACCTGGAGAACCCGCTGTTCTCCATGCGGCAGAACGCCCCGGACGGGGTGAACATGATGGCGAACACGTCGCTGCTCGGCGCCACCCTGCCGCTGGCCCCGGTGACGTGGCTGTTCGGGCCACAGGTGACGTACGCCCTCTACCTCGGCGGGGCGCTCGCGGCGACGGCCGGCACGTCGTACTGGATGCTGTCGCGGCATCTGGTGCGCTCGCGCGCGGCGGCGTTCGTCGGCGGCGCGTTCCTCGGCTTCGCGCCCGGCATCGTGCACCACGCCAACGGGCAGCCGAACTTCGTCTCGAACTACCTGCTGCCGGTGATCGTGGCCCGGGTGCTGCGGCTCGGCGAGCCGGGGCGGAGCTGGCGGCGCGACGGGGTGGTGCTCGGCCTGCTGGTGGCGTACCAGATCTTCATCAACGAGGAGATGCTGCTGCTGACCGCGCTGGGCTGCCTGGTGGTGGTGGCCGCGTACGCGGTGCAGCGTCCCCGGGCGGCGCGGCAGCGGGTCGGCGGCTTCCTGGCCGCGCTCGGCCTCGGCGGCGGGCTGACGCTGCTGCTCACGGCGTACCCGATCTGGTTCCAGTTCAACGGCCCGCAGTCCTACCGGGGTTTGCAGGGCGGGGTGTTCCACAACTGGGGCGAGGACCTGGTGGCCTTCGTGACGTTCGCCCGGGACACCGTCGCCGGGGACGAGGCGGTGGAGAAGACCGTCGGCCTGACCGAGCAGAACACCTGGTTCGGCTGGCCACTGGTGCTGGTGGCGCTGGTCGCCCTGGTGCTGCTGGTCCGCCGGTCGCTGGCGGCCCGGATCGTCGCCGTGCTGGTGGTGGTCTTCACCGTCGCCTCGATCGGGCCGGTGGTGCGCTTCGACGGCGCGGAGACCACAGTCGACGGCCCCTGGTCGTACATCCCGGACGACCTGCCGCTGGTGGAGATGATGATGCCCACCCGGCTGGCCCTGGTGGTGGCCGCCGCCCTCGGTGTGCTGCTCGCCCTGGCCTGGGACGCCCTGGCCCGTACCGCGCAGGCCCCCGCGCCGGTGGTGCCGGCCCCCCGTTCGTCCGCTGGCACCACCGGCTCGGCGGCCCCGGCGCAGGCCGCCGGGGCCCGGACCGGCCCCACCGCCGGGCCGGCCCGAGCGCGCCGATGGCTCCGCCCGGTCGGGTACGCCGCCGTCGCGCTCGCCGTGCTGCCGCTGGTGCCCCGGCCGCTGCCGGCCCAGCAGATCGACCCGCCGCCGCGCTTCATCACGGCCGGCGGCTGGCGGCCCTACGTGCCGACGGGCCGGACCCTGGTGCCGGTGCCGATCCCCAGCAACGTGCACGGCCTGCCCACCCTGCGGTGGAGCGCGCTGACCGGGCACGCGTTCCCGATTCCCGGGGGCTACTTCATCGGCCCGAACGCCGACGGCGAGGGCGTCTTCGGTGCCCCGAACCGGCCGACCAGCACCCTGGTCTACTCCACGATGGACTCCGGCACGCTGCCGCCGCTGACCGACGAGAACCGCCGCCAGGCGGTCGAGGACCTGCGCTTCTGGAAGGCGTCGGTGGTCGTCCTCGGCGCGCACCCCCGCGAGGCGGTCCTGCGCGACCTGATGACCGCCCTGCTCGGCCCGGCGCAACGGGTCGACGACGTCTGGCTGTGGGACGTCCGCCCGCTCGTCGGCTGAGCCGCCCACGCCCGGCCGGCGGTCCGTCCCCCGGGCGGGGACCGACCGCCGGCCGGGTGACGCGTGGGCTCAGCCGCAGTGGTCGTCCCACTCGATCATGCGGATGTACTTGTCGCCGACGATGCCGCCCCAGTCGACGCAGTCGTTCGGGGCGTACGCGTAGACCGGGCCGGCGTACTGGCTGTAGGTGCCCTCGTCCCTGACCCAGTCCGCGCCGGAGCGCTCCACCATCGCCGACATGAACTGCTTGGTGCCGGGGGTGTTGGTGACGGTGACGACGCAGTTCCAGCCGCTGTTGTACGTCAGGAAGATGGTGCCCCGGCCGTTGCCGGCGTCCATCTTGTCGATCACGGTGTAGCCGCTGCCGCAGGCGCCGTTGTAGGCGGCGGCCTGGGCCGGTGCGCCGGTGACGGCGACTGCGGTGGCGGCCAGCGCGGCGACCGTGCCGACGCTCGCCAGCTTGTGGGTGACGCTCATGGGGTCCTCTCGTCGGATCAGGGTGCGGGGTGGGCCGGGGCGCGGTCGGGCGGTCCCCGGCCGGGGACGACGTCAGCAGACCTTGCTGGTCGAGCCGCCCGTGGAGTTGAGGTAGCCGGTCACGTGCGTACAGTGCGCGGCGGTGTTGGCCGGCGCGCCCCACAGCTCCGCCCGGGTGGTGTTGTTGACCTCGCCCACCCCGTAGTCCGAGCCACTGTTCGTGTGGTCGATCACGTGGACGTACAGGTCCCAGTTCGAATGGGTGTTGCGGTACTGCTCCCACACGTAGATGTAGGCGTAGTTGTAGCCGCAGCCGTAGTACTGCTTGACCGAGGCAGCCTCCATGCCGCCCACCGTCAGCACCCGGGTGGTGCCGATCTGGCGGACGCTGGAGCAGCTGGCCGGGGTGCTGGCCAGTGCCGGCGACGCGTTGACCAGCACCCCGGCGCCCGCGGCGGCGATCGCGGCGGAGACGGCGAGGGCTCGGCGGAGGATAGCCATGATGTCCTGCTTTCTCTGGTGGACCATCGTCGTCCGCCAGGTAACCAGGCGCCGGGTCGCGCTGACAGGTGGCGAAAGGGCCACCTTTTCCTCCCCTCCCCCGCTCCCCGGGAGGCGGCCCCGCCCCGGCGTCAGCCCACCAGGCCGCGCACGTCCCACACCCAGGCGCCGTCGATCTCGCGGCCGGGGCCGACGAGCTGGTCGACGGTGCGGCGGACCGGGTCGCCCCGGTCCAGGCCGCCCTGCACCAGCACGGCGGCCCGCCAGTGCCGCAGGTCCACCGCCGCCTGCCGGCGGTCCGCGTCGGTCAGCACCGGCACCTGGCCGGTCTCGGCCACCCGGCGCAGCAGCAGGGCCGTCGGTCGATCCGGGGCGCCCCAGCGGGCGGTCGGGTCGTCGGCGGCGCGGGGGCCGATGAAGTAGCCGCCCGGGGCGGTGAACGCCAGCCGGGTCCGGGCCGACCAGAACGTCGCCGGGCTGACCCCGGCCCCGGTCACCGGCGGCACGGGCACCAGCGTCCGGCCGGCCGGCACGTGCGCCCGCCAGCCGCCGTCGGCCACGAAGGCCGGCACCGGCCACACCGGCACGGTGCGGATCGGGGTGGGCGCGAGTGGGAGCAGCGCGGCGGCCACCGCGCCGCCCCAGAGCAGCCGCACCGGCGCCGGTCCGCCGGCCGGGTCGTCACCGGGGGCGGCGGCCGACCGGATCCGGTCCAGGGACAGGGCGACCAGCACCCCCAGCACCGGTACGCAGACCAGCGCGAACCGGGCCGGCACCACCAGGTCGAGCAGCGGCACCCCGGCGACGAGCCGGTACGGCCCGGGCAGCCCGGTCGACACCCCGTCCACCCGGACGACCGGGCCGAGGGAGAACAGGGCGGCCCCGACGCCGACCACCGCCAGCGCCCGGACCAGCGGACGACGCCACAGCCAGATCACGATCACCACGGCGAGCACCAGCAGGCCCGGCCCGAAGAACGAGTTCTCCTCGGTCGGGTTCGGGGCCAGCAGGCCGGGCAGGTGGTCGTCGCCGAGCACCGTCTGCCGGGCCGAGGCGGTGAACGAGGCGGCGTCGAGCCGGAACCCCGGCGCGTCGAACGGCATCCCCCGGTAGTGGCCCGGCCCCGCGAACTGGAACCACAGCGGGTACGCCAGCAGCACCCCCGCCACCAGCGCGCCCACCCCGATCCGGCCGAGGAGCGCGGGCGCCAGCCGGCGGGCCGCCGCCCGGTCGGCGAGACCGTACGCGACGGCCAGCACGCCGGCGGCGAGCGCCAGGAACACCAGCACCTCCTCGCCGAGGAAGACCTGGTACGCCACCAGCAGCCCGAGCGCCACCCCGCGCCGGCCGACCCGGCCGGGGTCCGGCCGGAACACCAGCCCCAGGATCGGCGGCACCAGGAACTGGGCGGCCATGTGCGGGTGCGCCCCGGCCTGGGCGACCATGCCGGGGGCGAAGCCGCAGACCAGGCCGCCGACGGCGGCGGCGACCCGGGAGCCGACGAGCCGGCGGGCCAGCAGGACGTACCAGGCGGTGGCGGTGCCGGCCAGGCAGGCGACCACCGCCACCAGGAACGCCGGCTGGGTGCCGAGCAGCAGCGTCACCGGGGTCAGCGGCACGCCCAGCCCGAGCACCGAGGTGTTGGCCATCAGGTTGACCCCGTCCGGCGCGTTCAGGGCCGCGCTGTGCAGCGGGTTCTCCAGCCCGGTGACGGCGCGGGCCGCCCGGGCCAGCATCCACTCGAACAGCATCTGGTCGTTGTCCTGGTGGAACAGCCGATCGGGGCGCCCCCACTGGCCGCCGGTGAGCAGCACCGCCAGGCCGAGGTAGCCGGCGACCACCGCGACGTCGAAGCCCCGCACCCGTCGAGGACGGCGGCCGGCCGACGCGCCGCCGGAGGCGGGCCCACCGGCCGACGCCGCACTCCGGGCCGACGCCGCACTCCGGGCCGACGCCGGCTCGCCCGTTCCCTCCGGGTCGTCGGCGGCGGGCGTGGCCGGGGCCGCCATCAGGCCGTCGGGGCGGTCAGCGTCCGGACGTCCCAGACCCACACGTCCAGCTCACGACGCCCGGGGCCGACCAGCTCCTCGACGGTACGCCGCAGCGGCTCCGCGTTGTGCTGGCCCACGGGTAGCACCAGGACGGCGGCCCGCCAGTGCCGCAGCTCGTCGAGGGAGCGGCGGCGCTGCCGGTCGTCCAGTTCCGGCGTCCGGCCGGTGGTGGCCACCTCCTCCAGCAGCCGGCCGACCCCGCTGGGCCGGCCGCCGAAGCGTCCCGGGTCGCCCGTGTTGCCGTTGCGCGGGGCGAGGAAGTAGCCGCCGGGGATCTTGAAGTCGAGGTTGGTGGACGCGGCCCAGCGCATCCCGTGGGTGTTGCCCATGCTGGGCACCGGGATCGGCACCAGGGTCTGGCCCGCCCCGACGTACTGGCGCCACCGGTCGGCGGTGATGAACTTCGGCACCGCCGGGCGCGAGGTGACCTTCAGCGGCATCGGCATGATCGGCAGCAGCGCCAGCGCCAGCGCGCCGACGCCGAGGGTGCGCACGGTACGGGCCTCGGCCGGCCGCAGCGACCAGATCCGCTCGACGGCGAGGGCCAGCAGCACGCCGATCACCGCCGTGGTGATCATCCCGAACCGGGTCGGCACCACCGCGTCCAGCAGCGGCACCCGCACCAGCAGCTCCCACGGGCCGGTGAACAGCTCCCGGTCCCACCAGGAGACCCGCTCGCCGAGCGAGAGCACCGCGAAGAACGCCCCGGTCGCGGCGAGCGCCCGGACCAACGGCTCACGGCGCAGCCAGAACACGATCCCGACGGACAGCAGGGCGAGGCTCCAGCCGAAGAAGGCGTTCTCCTCGGAGTAGTTCGGGGCCAGGTTGACGTTGGCCCGCTCGTTGCCGCCGAGGGTGGGCGAGCCCGGGGCGAAGAAGGCGGCGATGTCGTTGCCGTAGTCCCGGACCGCGTCGCTGAGCCCGTGGTACGCCATCGGCCCGGCGAACTGCACGTAGAGCGGGTACGCCAGCAGCGCCCCGGCCAGCACGGCGCACACCGCCACCGCGACACCCAACGGCCGCCAGGCCGCCGACCACAGCGCGGGCCGCTGCACTAGCACGGCGATCAGGAACACCCCGCACGCCATCGCGGTGAAGAGCAGGATCTCCTCGTTGATGAACGCCTGCACGACCACGAGCAGTGCCAGCAGCGCGCCGTCCCGCACCGGCCGGCGCGACCGGGTGATCACCAGCACCCGCCAGACGATGAACGGCAGCAGGAACTGGCTGATGATGTTCGGGTGCCAGCTGGCGTGCGAGAGCATCGCCGGGGAGAAGCCACAGAACCAGCCGCCGACGGCGGCAGCCAGCGGGGTGCGCACCACGTGCCGGGAGAGCACCCGGTACCAGGCGGCGGCGGTGCCGGCGAGGCCGAGGGTGACCAGCACCACGAAGGACACGGCCGGCCCGAAGAGCAGGGTCACCGGCACCATCGGGATGCCGAGCGCCAGGACGGCCGTGTTGGCCATCAGGTTGACCCCGTCGGGGAAGTTGAACTGGTCGGTGTAGAACGGGAACTCCCCGTGCAGCACCACCCGCACGCTGTGCGCGAGGAAGAACTGCACCTGCGCCGGGTCGCTGCTGTACAGCGACGCGACCCGGCCCGCCGGGTCGACCCAGATCCGGCTGGTCACCCAGAGCGCGGCGAGCAGGAAGAGGCCGTACACGGCGAGGTCCCGCCGCCGGGTCGTCCACCGCAGGCGCCGCTTGCGGGCCCCGCCCGGCTCCGCCGTGGCCCGGGCCGCCTCCTCGGGCACGGCGTCGGCGTCGGCTTCGGCCGGAGCGGCGGCGGGGGCCGGCCGCTCGGTGGCCACGGGCCGCGCGTCGGCCGGCGGCTCGGCGGTCGCCATCGTTGTCCGGGCGGCGGACCCCACGGGAGTGTCGGGAACCGGGGGGAAGTCTCCACGGGGCTCGGCAGGGGTCACAGTCGGCGGAGTCTACCGGAGCCGACGGAGGCCCCGAAATCGCCGGGCAGTCCTATGTGGTCGGTTCCGCCGCAGCTCACGGGACGGCGCGAGGTGCCGGTCCGCGCGGTCCCGGCGTCTCGTACCATGTGGGGCGCGAACACGACCGGGCGACGCGATCGGGGGCGTACAGGTGGCTTCAGCCCGCCGGCGCGGCATGACGGCCACCACACTGCTCGCCCTGCTGCTGGCCGGCACGGCCTGTGGGCCGGTGGCCGACCGGAAGCCGGACGTCCTTCCCGTCGGCTACGACAGCCTGGACGGGACGCTGCGGGTGTGGCCCGCGCGGGGGCGGCTGGCCGGCGACAGCGCCGCGACGGCGGCGATCACCGAGGCGGTCCGGGCCTGGCGGACGCCGGCCGACGACCGCGCGCACCTGCCCTCGTCCGGGATCCTGTGGTCCGGTGAGGTGGACGGCGCCCCGCTGGCCCTGGTGGCCGCCGACGTCCCCGGCGAGAGCGCCTCCTGGCTGCTCCAACTGACCCGCGACGGCGACCGGTACGTGGTCGACCGGGCCAGCGAGTACACCGAGCCCGGCTACCTCGCCTACTCCGACGTGCTGCCCGTGCAGACCGGCAGCGGACGCCGCTACCTGCTCTCCGGCCGGGTGGAGCGACTGCTCAGTCCCAAGGGCCGGGCGCTTTCCAGCCGGGACGGGCTGACCGACCCGGTGGACGTGCCGGCCTGCCGGGCCGTGGCGCTGACCGCGACGCTGCGGGCCACCCGGTCGCTGCCGCGCGGCCGGGCCGCCGACCGCCTGCTCGACCTCGGTACGGCCACCACGGACCCGCGGTACCCCCTGGTCCGGGACGAGACCGGCTCGGGCCGGCGGGCGCTGGACGGCCTGGACACCTGCGTACTCGCCGACGAGCAGGGCCCCTTCGGCAGCGTCCCCCGCCGGATCGGCGACCGGGACGCACCCCGTTCGGTGCCGGAGTCCTGGCCGATGGCGAAGGTGAGCGTCCGCGCCCTGGGCGAGGTGGCGTTGGGCGGCGGCGACCCGGCCGACCTGGAGCAGCTGAGCTGGGAGACCGACGCGGGCACCATGACCGCCGTGGTGTACCGGCCGGCCGACGGCGGCGACCCGGTGGTCTCGCCGGCCGACCGGGCCAACACCCTGCAGGCGTACGTGCTGCCCGTGCCGGGCCAGCCGTTGGTGGTGCTGAGCTGGCGGTCCAGCCGGTACAGCTCGCTGTCGGTGCCGCCGGGCACCCCCCGGCTGGTCAACCGCCCCGGGCTGGTGGTGGTGCCACAGCCGGTGAGCAAGGCCACCTTCAGCCTGGCCGGCGCGGAGAAGACCTACTACCGCTCGGTCGGCGGCCGCTGACGCCCGTTCTGCCCCGGGCCGGCGTCGCGCCGTCCGGTCAGCCGGCGAGCGTCGTCGCCCGGTCACCCCACCACGCCAGGCCCCAGCCGACCGCGCCCGCGACCGTCGCCGCCGCCGTCGTCGGATCGCAGCCCCGCGCCCGACGCCGGTAGCCGACCCGCCACCGGACCCGCCCGGCGAGCTGCGGGCCGCAGGCGCGGTGAGCAGGGGCACCTGCTTAACGCCTGGCGTTAAGCAGGTGCCCCTTCTTCTCAATTCTGCGCGGCGGTTCCGCGGCCGGTCGGCAGGCCGACCGGCTCGACCGACTGGTCGTCCAGGCGGGAGATCCACCCGGTGACGTCCCGGGCAATGTTCTGGGCGGTGAGGCCCAGATCGGCGAGGATCTGCGCGCGGGTGCCGTGCGGGTGCCAGTCGGCCGGCACGCCCAGGTCGCGCAGCGGCACCCGGACGTCGGCGTCCCGCATCGCCTGGGCGAGGGCGTCGCCGACCCCGCCGACGCGCACCCCGTCCTCGACGGTGACGACGAGGCGGTGGGCGGCGGCCAGCTCGACCAGCTCGGCGGGGACGGGCCGGACCCAGCGCGGGTCGACCACGGTCACCCCGTAGCCCTGCTCGGCGACCCGGGTGGCGACCTCCATGCCGAGCTGCCCGAACGAGCCGATCGCGACCAGCAGCACGTCCGTGCGGGCCGACTCGGTCAGCACGTCAACCGTCCCGACCCGGCGCACGGCCGGCAGGTCGGCGGCGACGGTGCCGGTCGGGAACCGGACGATGGTCGGGCCGTCGTCCACGGCGACCGCCTCGCGCAGCTCCTCGCGCAGGGTCGCGGCGTCCCGGGGCGCGGCGATGCGCAGGCCCGGCACCACCCCGAAGACGGCCATGTCCCACATGCCGTAGTGGCTCGGCCCGTCCGGGCCGGTGATCCCGGCCCGGTCCAGCACGAACGTCACCGGCAGCTTGTGCATCGCCACGTCGAGCAGGACCTGGTCGAAGGCCCGGTTGAGGAAGGTCGCGTAGACCGCCACCACCGGGTGCAGCCCGCCCAGGGCCAGCCCGGCGGCCGAGGTCACGGCGTGCTGCTCGGCGATGCCGACGTCGTAGACCCGGCCGGGGTGCTTGCGGGCCAGCTTGGCGATGCCCGTGGGCTCGGCCATCGCGGCGGTGATGCCCACCACGTCGGGGCGGGAGTCGGCGATCGCGACCAGCTCGTCGGCGAAGACGTGGGTCCACTTCACCGAGGGGGCAGCGACCAGCTTGCCGGTCTCCACGTCGAACGCGCCGGGGCCGTGGAAGCAGTCCGCCTCGTCCTCCTCGGCGGGGCGGTAGCCGTAGCCCTTGCGGGTGACCGCGTGCACGATCACCGGGCCGCCGAAGTTCTTCGCCGCCCGCAGCGCCGACTCGACCGCCTCGCGGTCGTGGCCGTCGACCGGGCCGACGTACTTGATGCCCAGGTCCTCGAACATCGCCTGCGGGGCGACCGCGTCCTTGATGCCCTTCTTGACCGCGTGCAGCACCTCGTACATCGGGCGGCCGACCAGCGGGGTCGAGCCGAGGGCGTCCTTGACGGTGTCGAGGATCTTCTCGTAGCCGGGGTTGAGCCGCAGTGAGGAGAGGTGGTCGGCCAGGCCGCCGATGGTCGGCGAGTAGGAGCGGCCGTTGTCGTTGACCACGATCACCAGCGAGTTGCCGGCGGTGGCGATGTTGTTCAGCGCCTCCCAGCACATGCCGCCGGTCAGCGCGCCGTCGCCGACCACGGCGACCACGCTGCGCTGCTCGCCGCGCAGCGCGTACGCCTTGGCCAGGCCGTCGGCGTAGGACAGGGCGGTGGAGGCGTGCGAGTTCTCGACCAGGTCGTGCTCGCTCTCGGCCTGGCTCGGGTAGCCGGAGAGGCCGCCGCGCTGGCGCAGCCTGTCGAAGCCGTCCTGCCGGCCGGTGAGGATCTTGTGCACGTACGACTGGTGGCCGGTATCGAACAGGAGCCGGTCCCGGGGGGAGTCGAAGACCCGGTGCATCGCCAGGGTCAGCTCCACCACGCCCAGGTTGGGCCCCACGTGCCCACCGGTGCGGGAGACCTTGGCGATCAGGAAGTCGCGGATCTCGGCGGCGAGGATGTCCAGCTGCTCGGCCGTCATCCGCTTCACGTCCTGCGGACCCCGCACCGCGCCCAGCAGCCGGCCGTGGTTGGCCGTGTCCTCTTCAACGCTCATGAGCGAAGAGTCTATCGGCCGTCCGGTAGTCCGCAGTCCGGCCGGCAACAGCCACCTGACCGGGAGAACAGTCAGGCCGTGATCACCAACCGTCGGGGCGGAGTGACCGGCGGCGCGGAGCGGGCCGGTCCGGACGGCGTCCAGGAGCCCAGCACGGCCGCCTCCCGGGCCCCGGTGACCGACGGGATCGCCCCTGGCAGACCATGCCAGGAGAGCCAACCGAGCAGGGCGAACGCGTACGCCTCCTTGGCCTGGGTCGGCACCCCCAGCTCGTCGCTGGCGCGCAGCCGCCACCGGCCCCCGCCGAGCGCGTCCAGCCGGCCCCGGAGTGTGGGATTGCGCACCCCGCCCCCGGCGGCCACCACCTCGACCACCCCGTGCCGGTCGCACTCGGCGGCGACCGTCCGGGCGGTCAGCTCGGTCAGCGTGGCCAGCACGTCGTCGGCGGCCACCGGCTCGCCCAGCGCGGCGAGCCGGTCGTCCAGGTAGCCGGCGTGGAACAGCTCCTTGCCGGTGGACTTCGGCGGCGGTGCGGCGTAGTACGGCTCGGCGAGCAGCAGCGCCAGCAGCCCGGCGTGCACCCGACCGGCCGCGGCCCGGGCCCCGTCGAGGTCGCAGGGGCGGCCGAGGAACCGCCGGGCCGCCGCGTCGAGCAGCGCGTTGGCCGGGCCCACGTCGTACCCGATGACCGGGGCGCCCGGCGCGACCACGGTGAGGTTGGCGATGCCGCCCAGGTTGAGCGCCGCCCGGGGCGGCCCGGCCCGGCCACCCAGCAGCAGCGCGTCGAAGGCCGGCACCAGGGGCGCGCCCTGCCCGCCGGCCGCGACGTCCGCCGACCGCAGGTCCGACAGCACCGGTACGCCCACCCGCGCGGCCACCCGGGCCGGTGTGCCGAGCTGGAGGGTGCCCCGCGCCCGGCCGCCGTCGACCCAGTGGAACACGGTCTGCCCGGGGGAGACGACCGCGTCGACCCGCCCGCCGGCCAGCTCCACCCCGCGCGCCGCCGCGTCGGCGAACACCTCGCCGAGCCGGTTGTCCAGCCGGCAGACCGCCTCGATCGTGGTCGGGTTCGGCGGCAGCAGCGCCCCGATCTCCGCCCGCAGCCCGTCGTCGAGGTCCAGGCCGGCGAACCCCAACGGACGCAGCCGCAGGGTGTCCCCGTCGACCGTGAACTCCGCCGCGGCCACGTCCACCCCGTCGTACGACGTGCCCGACATCAGCCCGACGATCCGCACGACCGGCTACTTCCCGGCGACCGGCGGCAGCAGCAGCCCGACCACCTCGACGTGCTGGGTCATCGGGAACAGGTCGAAGCCGCGCAGCTCCGCCAGCCGCCACCCCACCTCGGCGAACGTCCGCACGTCCCGGGCGAAGGCGGCCGGGTCGCAGGACACGTACGCCACGGCGCGCGGGGAGGCGGCCACCACGTCCCGCACCACCTGCGCGCCCGCCCCGGTGCGCGGCGGGTCCAGCACCACCAGGTCCACCGGCCCGATGATCCGGCGGCGGGCCAGCGCGGTCTCCACCCGGGCCGCCACCACCTCGACCCGGGGCAGGTCCCGCAGGTTCTCCCGGGCGGCGGCGACGCTCGGCGCGGCGGACTCGACGACGGTGACCCGGGTGTCCGGGCCGACCCGCCCGACGAGCGCGGCGGCGAACAGCCCCGCCCCGCCGTAGAGGTCCCAGGCAGACTCGCCCGGCTTCGGGGCGAGCAGGTCGAGCACGGCGTCGACCAGGGTGTCCGCCGCGGCCGGGTGCACCTGCCAGAAGCCGGACGCGGGCAGCGTCCAGTCCCGGCCGGCGGCCACCTCGCGGACCGCCGGCGGCCCGTCGACCGGGGTGGGCACCCCGTCGGCCAGGGCCGTGACGGTGACGTCGCCGCCGGTGGAGGCCACCGTCTCCACCGCGTCCGCCTCGGGCCAGCGGGCCCCGCTCGGGGCGAGCACCGGCAGCTCCTGGATCGCCGGGTGGGCGATCAGGCAGCGGTCGATCGGCACCACCTCGTGCGAGCGGTGCTTGAGCAGCCCGGCCCGGCCGGTGGCGTCGACCGCGTAGCGGACCCGGGAGCGCCAGCCCAGCGACCCGCCGGGCAGCGCCGCGACCCGGACGCCGAGCCGGTCGATCTCGGCGTCGGCGAGTCCGGCGAGGCGGCTGAGCTGCTCGCGCACCACCGACGTCTTCCAGTCGAGCTGGGCCTGGGGCGCGACGTGCTGGAGGTCGCAGCCGCCGCAGCGGCCGGGCCCCGCGTACGGGCAGGGCGGCTCGACCCGCTCCGGGGCGGCGTCGAGCACCGTCACCGCGTCGGCCCGGACGAACCCGCGGTGCACCTCGGTGACCTCGGCGACCACCCGCTCGCCGGGCAGCGCGTGCCGGACGAAGACCACCTGGCCGTCCACCCGGGCCACGCAGTGCCCGCCGGGGGCGACCGCGTCGACGGTCAGCTCGACCCGCTCGGCCTCCTCCAGCCCGCGCCGGTCGCCGTCGCCCGGCCCGGCATCCAGTAGCCCGGTGTCGCCCGGCCCTGCGTCCAGTAGCCCGGCGTCCAGCGGCCCGCGCCGGTCGCCGTCGCCCACGTCCACTGCGGTCATCGTTGGTCTCCCTCGATCGGGGTGCTCTCGCCGGGCGGGGCGGAGGCCACCGGCGGCGCCGGCGGCGGCAGGGTGCTGCGTGGGGCGACCCGGGGGCCCCGGGCGGGGCCCCGGCTCAGCATCGCGTCCAGCCGGTCGAGGTTCTTGCCGGCGGTCGAGGCGAGCTGCCACGGCACGCTGGTCACCATCACGCCCGGCTCGAACAGCAGCCGCCCCTTCAGCCGCAGCGCGCTCTGGTTGTGCAACAGGTTCTCCCACCAGCGCCCGACGACGTACTCGGGGATGAAGACCGTGACCACGTCGCGTGGGGACTCCCGACGGGTGTTGGCCACGAAGTCGAGGATCGGCCGGGTGATCTCCCGGTACGGCGAGTCGATCACGGTCAGCGGGACCGGCAGCTCTCTCCGCTCCCAGTCTGCCTGGAGGTGCCGGGTGTCCTTCTCGTCGACGTTGACCGTCACCGCCGTCAACGTGTCCGGCCGGGTGGCCCGGGCGTACGCGACGGCCCGCAGGGTCGGCTGGTGCAGCTTGCTGACCAGCACGATGGCGTGGTTGCGGGCGGGCAGCACGCCCCGGGCCTCGGTCGGCTCCAGCTCGGCGGCGACCCGGTCGTAGTGCCGGCGGATGGCCAGCATCAGCACGTAGATCAACGCCATCGCGACGATGGCGATCCACGCGCCGAGCAGGAACTTGGTGATCAGCACGACGACCAGCACCGCGCCCGTCAGCGCCATGCCGAAGGTGTTGATCGCCCGGGACCGGATCATGCGACGCCGGGCCTGCGCGTCCCGCTCGGTGCGCAGGCGCCGGTTCCAGTGCCGGATCATGCCGGCCTGGGAAAGCGTGAACGAGACGAAGACGCCGACGATGTAGAGCTGGATCAGCCTCGTCACCTCGGCCTGGAAGCCGACGATCAGCACCACCGCGAAGACGCCCAGCAGGATGATTCCGTTGGAGAACGCCAGCCGGTCGCCCCGGGTGTGCAACTGCCGGGGCAGGTAGCGGTCCTGGGCGAGGATCGAGCCGAGCACCGGGAAACCGTTGAACGCGGTGTTCGCGGCCAGGAAGAGGATCAGCGCGGTCACCCCGGCGACCACGTACAGCAGGATCGACCCGGAGCCGAACACCGTCTCGCCGAGTTGGGCGGTGACGGTCTTCTGCACGTACCCGTCGGGGCCGGAGAGGATCTGCCGCGCCGGGTCCTCGACGAACTGGAGACCGGTCAGCCGGGCCAGCCAGATGATGCCGACCAGCATGCCCACCGAGATGGTGCCGAGCAGCAGCAGGGTGGTGGCGGCGTTGCGGCTCTTCGGCTTCTTGAACGCCGGCACCCCGTTGGAGATCGCCTCCACACCGGTGAGCGCGGCGCAGCCGGAGGAGAAGGTGCGCAGCAGCAGGAAGACCAGCGCGAACCCGGTGACGCTGTGCTCGGCCTGGATCTCCAGGCCGGCGCTCGGGGCGTTCAGGTCGTGGCCGAGGACGAAGAACCGGACCAGGCCGGTGAGGATCATCCCGCCCATCACGATCACGAAGCCGTACGTCGGGATGGCGAAGGCGGTGCCGGACTCGCGCAGGCCGCGCAGGTTCACCGCGGTGAGCACCACCACCGCGCTGACCGCGATGAGCACCTTGTGGGTGGCCACGAACGGCACCACCGAGCCCAGGTTGGCCACCCCGGAGGAGACCGACACGGCGACGGTGAGCACGTAGTCGACCAGCAGGGCGCTGGCCACCGCGACGCCGGCCCGGGGGCCGAGGTTGACCGTGGCCACCTCGTAGTCGCCGCCGCCCGAGGGGTAGGCGTGCACGTTCTGCCGGTAGCTGGCCACCACCGTCAGCATCACCACGACCACCGCGAGCGCGATCCACGGCGAGAAGACGAACGCCGACGCGCCCGCGATGGACAGCGTCAGCAGGATCTCGTCCGGGGCGTACGCGACGCTGGACAGCGCGTCGGAGGCGAAGACGGGCAGCGCGATGCGCTTCGGCAGGAGGGTGTGCTGAAGCCGGTCGGACCGGAACGGTCGACCGACGAGCAGGCGCTTCAGCAGCGAGGTGGGACTGGCCACAAGCGCTAAGGGTACGACCACCGGCCCGCGGTCGCCGGGGGTGGCGGAGCGCGGGGTCGTGGGAGGGCGCGGTACCGTCGTCCCCCGCCTGCGACCAGGACATGGCAGGCTCGCAGTCGAACAGGTCGCCGGCGGGGCCGGGCGGGTGCGCGCACCTTGGGAGGGACACCGTGCATGTCGTGATCATGGGCTGCGGCCGGGTCGGGTCGAACCTGGCCCAGAGCCTGGAGTCCCGGGGGCACTCGGTGGCGGTCATCGACCAGGACGCCGACGCGTTCCGCCGGCTCAGCCCGAGCTTCTCCGGGGTCACCGTCACCGGCGCCGGCTTCGACGGCGAGGTCCTGCGGCAGGCCGGCATCGAGCGGGCGGACGCCTTCGCCGCGGTCTCCAGCGGAGACAACTCGAACATCATCTCGGCCCGGCTGGCCCGCGAGACCTTCGGCGTATCCCGGGTGGCCGCCCGGATCTACGACCCACGCCGGGCGCAGGTCTACGAGCGGCTGGGCATCCCCACCGTTGCCACCGTCCGGTGGACGGCCGACCGGATGCTGCGACACCTGGTCCCCGAGGGCAACGTGGAGATCTTCCGGGACCCGACCAGCACCGTGTCGATCATCGAGGTGCCGGTGCACAAGGACTGGATCGGCCGGCCGCTGCGGGCCGTCGAGGCGGCGGCCGGCGCCCGGGTGGCGTACCTGTCCCGCTTCGGCATCGGCACGTTGCCCACCGGGTCCACCGTCGTGCAGGAGGGCGACCAGGTCTTCATGCTGGTCACCGACGACATCATGACGTCGGTCACGTCGGCGGCGGGGAGCCCGCCGGAAGGAGCGCACTGAAGATGCGGATCGCCATCGCCGGCGCCGGCAACGTGGGCCGCTCGATCGCCCAGGAACTGATCGACAACGGCCATCAGGTGATGCTGATCGAGCGTCAGCCCCGGATGCTGCGGCCGGACCGGGTGCCCGCCGCCGACTGGGTGCTCGCCGACGCGTGCGAGCTGGCCAGCCTGGAGGAGGCCGACATTGCCGGCTGCGACGTGGTGGTCGCGGCGACCGGGGACGACAAGGTCAACCTGGTGGTGTCGCTGTTGGCCAAGACCGAGTTCGCGGTGCCCCGGGTGGTGGCCCGGGTCAACCGGGCCGAGAACGAGTGGCTGTTCACCGAGCAGTGGGGCGTCGACGTCTCGGTGAGCAAGCCGCGGGTGATGGCGGCACTGGTCGAGGAGGCGGTCACCGTCGGCGATCTGGTGCGGCTGATGACGTTCCGTCAGGGCGAGGCGAACCTGGTGGAGATCACCCTGCCGCCGACCGCCCCGTACGTGGGGCAGGCGATCCACGCGGTGCCGATCCCCCGGGACGCCGCCCTGGTGGCGATCCTGCGCGGCAAGCGGGTGCTGGTGCCCAGCCCGGACGACCCGATCGAGGCCGGCGACGAGCTGGTCTTCGTCTGCACCGCCGAGGTGGAGGACGAGGTCCGTACGGTGATCCTCGGCCCGGACAGCGTCGAGCGGACCCGCGGCGCGCGCTGAGCGGCCGGTCGCGGGCGGCTCAGGCCCCGGGCAGCGGCTCCGGGGCGGCGGCCTCGCGGGTGACCCGGCGCACCGTCCAGACCGTGATCAGCAGCAGCAGCGCGTACGGCGGGTAGCCCAGGGCCAGCCGGGCGACGCCGAGGGCGGTGTCCTGGTGGGCGAGGTAGAGGCCGGCCTGCACGCCGACCTTGGCCAGCCACACCACGCCCCAGAGCACGGTCAGCTGGGTGAAGGTGCGCACCAGGCGCGGGTCGTCCCGCCACTCCGAGCGCCCCTTGGCCACCAGCACCGACCAGATCCAGCCCACCAGGGGCTGCCGGATCGCCGCCGACACGAGCAGGGCCAGCCCGTACCCGATGCCGTAGAGGATGCCCGGGAGGTAGAAGTCGCGTTCGTCGCCGGTCCGCCAGGCGATCGCCGCGCCGATGCCGATGCCGAACAGGCCGTTGACCGCGTGCCGCACCGGCCGGCGCTGGGCCAGCCGCAGCCCGGCGATGAGCAGGCCCACGGCCACCGAGGCGATCACCGCGGGTCGCAGCTCGCCGAGGATGTTGGCGATCACGAAGACGACCACCGGGATGCTGGACTCGACCAGCCCACGCCAGCCGCCGAGCTGGTCGGCCATCTGCTCGGCGAGGCTCGGCAGCCGCTCGGAGTCCTCCGGGCCGGTCCCCGGCTCGGTCGTCCGGTGCTGTCCGGTGGTCATCGCGTCTCTCCCGTTCCCGGTGCCCGCGCCGTCACTTCGGCGACTCCAGCTCGTAGTACGGGTTGTAGATGACCTTGCGGTCGTCCCGCACCGCCACCCGTCCTCGGGCGGTCAGGTGGCGCCCCGGCTCGATGCCGGCGATGTGCCGCCGGCCGAGCCACACCAGGGTCACCACGTCGCTGCCGTCGTACAGGTCGGCCTCCAGGGTGGGCAGGTTGGTCCGAGGAGTGTAGACCACGGTACGCAACCTGCCGGTCACCGAGACCACCTGACCGCGCATGCACTGCCGGGCCGGCGTGCCGCCGGACTGCGCGCTCTCCCTGCGCAGCTCCTGCGCCTCGATCTCGGCCTCGCTCGCGGTGAACCGGTGCAGGAGCCGCCGCAGCGAGACCCTGCTGCCCTCGTCGGTCGTCATGACCTCCGCGTCACCCTCTCCTCCGCCGGGCGGCCCCGCGCCTGCCGGACCGTCCCGCCAGCGTACGCCGAGCGGCGGGCAGGGCAGACCACCCGGCCGCCCGGGACGGGCCGCCGGCGGAGCGCCGACGGGCCGGCCCGGGCCCGGACGGACGTCGGGTCAGGCCTCGATCGGGCCCGGGGCCCCGGGGGCGCCCTCGCCGGCCTGCTCGCCGGCCTGCTCGGCGACCTCGCGGGGCAGCCGCAGCGGCAGCGGCTCGCGCACCGGCTTGGCCTCCTGGCCGCGGTCGACGACCAGCCCGTCCAGGCACTCGGCCAGCGGGCCGGCGGCGGCCGGGTCGGTGGCGGCGGCGCCCTGGAAGACGCCGCGGACCATCCAGCGGGGGCCGTCGACGCCGACGAACCGCAGGTCGGTCAGGCCGTCCGGGGTGCGCACCCGGGCGCGCAGCTCGGGGCCGTACTCGCCCTGCACCTCCTGGGCGGCAACGCCGTCGTTGAACAGGGACTGGCGGATCTCCTCGCGCACCTCGTCCCAGATGCCGTCGGAGCGGGGCGCCGCGAAGACGCCGAGCTGCAACGCGCTCTCGCCGTGGACGAGGACGACCTGCTGGATCACGCCCTCCGGGTCGGCCTGCACGCGCACCTCGACGTCGGCCACCGCCGGAATCTGGAGGCTGCCCAGGTCGAGCCGCTGCACCCCGTCCGGGGCCTCGGCGACGTCGTACGGGCCGCGCTCCGGCCCCGACGCCTCGGCGTCCTGCCCGACCAGGGCCTCGGCGGCCCGCTCGTCACGGCCCTGCCGACCGCCACCGGCCCGCTTTCGGGAGAAGATCACTGCGCCCACCCTCCGCTGTTCGCGCTCACCCTGCCACCTCTTCCGACTGGCCGCTGGCCCGGTCCGCCGACGGCGGGACGAGCCCGGCGTGTCCACCGGTCGAGCCGTGCCCACCGGCGCCCCGCCGGGACGGCGGCAGCTCGGCCACCGGCCGGAAATCGACCCGCTCCACCCGCTGGACAACGAGCTGCGCGATCCGATCGCCACGGGAGATCTTCGCCGGTTCCTTCCGATCATGGTTGATCAGGTTGACGAGGATCTCACCCCGGTAGCCGGCGTCGACCGTACCGGGCGCGTTGAGCACCGTCACGCCGAGCCTGGCCGCCAGGCCCGACCGGGGGTGCACCAGGCCGACGTACCCCTCCGGGAGGGCGATCGCCACGCCGGTGGGGACCAGGGCCCGCCCGCCGGGGGGCAGCTCCACGTCCGCGGCGGCCATCAGGTCGGCCCCGGCGTCGCCGGGATGGGCGTACGCCGGCAGCGGCAGCCCCGGATCGAGCAGCCGTACGGGCACGGGTACGTCGTCGGTCACGGTCTTCCTCTTCCGTCCGGTTCACGGGGTGACCCTGCCATCCTGCCGGGTCGACCACCGGTCGTGCGCCGTACCCTTGCAGGAGTGAGCCGATCGCCGTCCTCGCCCCCCGCCACCACCGTGACCACCGCCTATGCGGAACGTCTCAGCCTGCCCTGGTGGGCCTGGCTGGCCGGTCTGGCGCTCAGCGGCTTCCTCGCCCTGGAGCTGTGGTTGGGCGCCGACGGGGCGCGCGGCTGGCTGCCGTTCGTGGTGCTGCTGCCGGCGGCGGTGGCCGCCCTGTGGTGGCTGGGACGGATCCGGGTCGCGGTGGCCGACGGGGAGCTACGGGTCGACGACGCCCGGCTGCCGGTACGGTTCGTGGCCGACGCCGTCCCGCTGGACGCCACGGGCCGCCGCGAGGTGCTCGGCGTCGGGGCCGACCCCCTCGCCTTCGTGGTCCAGCGCCCGTGGATCGCCGGGGCGGTGCAGGTGGTGCTCGACGACCCCGCCGACCCCACCCCGTTCTGGGTCGTCAGCACCCGCGACCCGGTACGCCTCGCCGCGGCGCTCCTCGCCGCCCGCGACGCCGCCGCCTGATCCCGCCGGGGCCGGCTCAGGGCAGCGGGCCGGCTCAGGGCAGCGCGGGCGTGTTGCCGCCGCCGGGCAACGTCCGGCGCTGCCGGCGCAGGTCGGCACGGAGCTGGTCGGCGAGGGACCGGGTGGCCCGCCGGTTGAGGTAGCTGGCCACCGCCGCCCCGGTCAGGAACGGGCCGAGGGTGGTCAGGTTTCGGCCGAAGCGCTTGAGCAGGGTGTCCCGCAGTTCCTTGCGCGCCGCCGTGCCGAGCACCGCGCCGACGCCCACTCCGGGCAGCATCGGGTTGATCCCGCGCTGGCCGGCCCAGGACTGGACCACGGCCACCGTCCGCTGGCTGCCGCCGGTGGGCAGCGGGGCGCCGTACACCTCGTGCAGCTCGCCGATCATCTTCAGCTCGACGGCCACGACCGCGACCGTCTCGGCGGCCAGCAGCACCGGCGCGGAGAGGAGCGTGGGGGCGACCGCCCACTCCACGGCCGCGACCCCACCGCCGGCCGCGCCGATCCCGGCGGTCGTCCGGGCTGCGTTGCGGATCAGCCGGTCGGCCAGTGCCTCGTCGTCCAGGCCCGGGAAGTGCCGACGCAGGGTGGCCAGGTCACGGACGGGCACGTGTGGGGCGACCTCGGCGACGGCGTCGGTCATCCACCGCACGGCGGCCGTCGGCTTGAACAGGTCGGCGAGCCCTCGGACGCGCACCTGCCCGACGAGCCGGGTCAACAGCTGCCGCCGCCGGGCCGGCTCGATGTCGTCGGCGGTCAGCGCGGCCACGGTGGCGCCGATCTCGGTCCGGCCGTCGTCCGGCACGTCGCGCCCGGTCCCGTCACGCCGGTCGGCACCCGGCGCCGCCGCGTCCGGCCTGACCGCGCTGGGCCCGGCCCCGACCGAACCGCCCCCGTCGCGCCCAGTGGCGTCGGGCATGGTCGGACCGGGCATGGTCGGACCGCCGGTGAGCGGGCTTCCGCCCGTGCCGTCGTCGCTGCGCTCGCCCATGCGCCGACCTCCCCGATGGTGTGGGTGAAAGCTGCTGTGACGAGTCAAGCAGCTTCCTGCCACCGGCGCACGGCGGCGAGACCGGTCGGTGAGGCTCCGGCGGGGTCAGCGCCGGCAGGCGGGCGGGAAGTGTCAGCTCCCGAAGCGGCGGCCTCGTCTGGGAGGCCGCCGCCGGTGTCCCGAGTCAGGGTCAGACGCACTCTCGGCAGATCAGCTCGCCATTGCGCTCGACCGCCAGCTGGCTACGGTGGTGGACGAGGAAGCAGCGGGCGCACCGGAACTCGTCCTGCTGCATCGGTAGCACCTTGACCGTGAGTTCCTCGTCGGCCAGGTCAGCGCCGGGCAGCTCGAAGCTCTCGGCGACCTCGGCCTCGTCGACGTCCACGGCGCCCGACTGTGAGTCGACGCGTCGGGCCTTGAGCTCTTCCAGGCTGTCCTCGCCGAGGTCGACCTCGTCGCGACGCGGGGCGTCGTAGTCGGTGGCCATCGGTCTCACTCTCCCATATCGATATGGTCGCTTCCGGTTGTAACGCCGGGCGACGCTGTTTCGGTTCCGTTGGCCGGCCACCATTTTGTGTCGGTCACCCGACCCGACGGCCGGTCAGGTCAGGGCAGCCAGAGAAGCACCCCCAGCGAGCGCGGTACCTTACCCCCCTCTGGCGAGGCATGTATACCGCCCTCGTGGCTCAGATGGACGCCCCAGCCGTCGAAGTTGTTCCCAATGTGACTCAGGCGACACGAAGATAGGGGTAGTAGTACCCGCTTCCCGGTTGGCGCGCCGGCATGTCGGACTGTTTCCACGCGACGGCCGGACAACCGTTAACCTCAGCGGCGTACTCGACGGCCGGCGGGGCGGCCTGACCGCCGACGGCCGCCGCCACCCACCCATCGTCCGGGGAGCGCCCAGATGAGTTTTGCGCGAGTGCGAGCACTCGTTGTCGTCGGTCTGCTGGCGGTCGTCGCCCTGGTCTTCGTGGTCGTCGCCCTGGTTCGCGACACCCAGGGCGAGGCCGGGCTGGCCGGCGGCTGCCCCGAGGACGCCCCGCTGGCGGACGTCACCCTGCGCGAGCGCAAGGACGTGAAGATCAACGTACTCAACGGCACAGACCGGCCCGGCCTCGCCTCCCAGGTCGCCGACGAGTTCAGCAACCGGCAGTTCCAGGTCAAGAAGACCGCCAACGAGAAGAAGCAGATCGACGACGTCGCGGTGCTGCGGTACGGCCCGAAGGGCGTCGGCTCCGCGCACCTGCTGCGCGCGTACTTCCTCAACAACGCCGAGGACGGGTACGACGCCAAACGCAAGGACGACACCGTCGACGTGGTGCTGGGCAACGGCTTCCAGCAGTTGGCCACCACCACCGAGGTGAACCAGGCCCTCGGCGACCTGGGTGCCCCGGTCGCGCCGCTCGGCTCGTGCCCGATGCCCGTCAAGAAATGACCCGGCGGTCAGGGCCCGCCTGAGGCGTCCAGGTCGGCCAGCCGGTCGTGCAGCGGCACGAACAGCGCCGACGGTGCGGCGATCACCAGGTCGGGCCCGGCCGGCCGGCCGCCCAGCCCGCCGACCCGCAGCCCGGCCTCGGCAGCGACCAGCGCCCCGGCCGCCTGGTCCCAGGCGGCGAGCCCCTTCTCGTAGTACGCGTCCACCCGGCCCTCGGCGGCCAGGCAGAGGTCCAGCGCGGCGGCGCCCTGCCGGCGGATGTCCCGCACGTGCGGGATCAGCTCGGCGAGCACCCGGGCCTGGTGCGATCGCCGCCTCGGGTCGTAGCCGAATCCGGTGGCGACCAGCGCCTGGCCGAGGTCGGTCTCGGTCGAGCAGCGCAGCCGCTCCCCCGCCCGCCAGGCGCCGCCGCCGACGGTGGCCGTCCACTCCTCGCCCGTGAACAGGTTGCGCACCACCCCGGCGACCACCTCGCCGTCGACCTCGGCGGCCAGCGAGACCGCGCAGTACGGCAGCCCGTACAGGTAGTTGACGGTGCCGTCGATCGGGTCGACGATCCATCGCACCCCGCTGCTCGCCTCGCCGGCCGTGCCCCCGCCGTACTCCTCGCCGAGCACCGAGTCGTCGGGGCGGAGCGTGGCCAGCACGTCGAGGACCTGCCGCTCGACGGCCCGGTCGGCGGCGGTGACCACGTCGGTGACGGTGGTCTTGGTCGCGGCGACGAAGACCCCCTCGGCGCGCATCCGGTACGCGGTGTCCGCCGCGTCCCGGGCCACGTCGATCGCGATCTTGAGAAGTTCCCCCGGTGTCGGCGTCGAACTGGTCATGGTTCGCTCCCTTCCCGCGCGCCGGCCCGGGCGGATGGATTGAAGTACGGGCAGAGGCCACGAAGATCAACGGTTGCCGAGACCGTGTGCTGTCCTGGAGGAACTGTGCCCGCTGTCTCGGATGCCAGCAACCCGAACCGCTACCAGGGCCGGCGCAACTCCGGCACCGTCGGGGACCGCGTGGCGGACGGCGCCCGGGGCGTCGGCGCGGTCACCATCCTGGGAACGGGGCCAGTTGCCGCGCCGTCGCCCACCTCGCACCTTGAGGACGGAGTTTGACCGGCACGTCCGGTTGCAGTTGGTATTGTCCGCTAAGTGCCTAACTCCCCGTCCGTGGCGTCCGCGCCCGCCGCCGCCTCCGCCATCGCGGTCGACCCACGGCCGTCGCGCCGACCGGCGGTTCGGGCGCGGCCCGCTCACCGCCGGTCTCGGCAGGCGGGATCCCCCGCTTCGCACGCCGGTATCATCGTTACGAAGTCCACATCTACGCCGAACCAGCGGTCCCAACCGCCGGTACGCAGTGCGGCGCAGGATGATCCCCGCAGACGGCGTTACAATTCACCCCTGCCCACGCGCCACGGACCGCCGACGACCGGCCGGCCCGGGACACGGGGGTCCCTCAACCAAATCGTCCGGCACCGTGTCCCGCGCTGCGCCGGACAACCCGGCCGTGCTCGCTTTTCGCCTCCGGAAGGTCATTCGTGACAGAACCCCGCCAGACCGGCGCCGACGTTCGCTCGCTCACCGACACCCTGATCGCCCACGCGCAGAGCGCCGGTGGCCAGCTCACGTCGGCCCAGCTCGCGCGCACCGTCGAGTCCGCCGAGGTGACTCCGGCCCAGGCCAAGAAGATCCTGCGGGCGCTCGCGGAAGCGGGGGTGACCGTGGTCGTGGACGGCTCGGTCGGCCCCCGCCGCCGGGTCGCCGCCGCCCGGTCGGCCACCCCGGCGTCCCGTGCCACCACCGCCAAGACCACCAAGAAGGCCGCCGCGCCGGCCCAGAAACAGGCCTCCGCCGCCGCCGACGAGGCCACCCCGGCGTCGCCCCGCAAGGTCGCCGCGCGCAAGGCCACCACCGAGGCGGTCGCCAAGGCGGCCGTCCCGGCGAAGGCCACGAAGTCCACCCGGGCCACCAAGGCGACCGTCGCCGCAGCCGCCGGCAAGCCCGCAGGCAAGGCCAAGGGCGAGGGCGAGATCGACCCGGAGGAACTCGCCGCCGAGATCGAGGACGTGGTGGTCGAGGAGCCGGCCGAGCTCGCCCGGGCCGCCGCGTCCGACGCCGCGAGTTCCGCCACCGACAACGACTTCGAGTGGGACGACGAGGAGTCCGAGGCGCTCAAGCAGGCGCGCCGCGACGCCGAGCTGACCGCCTCCGCCGACTCCGTCCGGGCGTACCTCAAGCAGATCGGCAAGGTGCCCCTGCTCAACGCCGAGCAGGAGGTGGAGCTCGCCAAGCGGATCGAGGCGGGCCTCTATGCCGCCGAGCGGCTGCGCGCCGCCGAGGAGGGCGAGGAGAAGCTCGTCCGCGACATGGTCCGCGACCTCGGCTGGATCACCCGGGACGGCGAGCGGGCGAAGAACCACCTGCTGGAGGCCAACCTCCGGCTGGTGGTGTCGCTGGCCAAGCGCTACACCGGCCGCGGGATGGCGTTCCTGGACCTGATCCAGGAGGGCAACCTGGGCCTGATCCGGGCGGTGGAGAAGTTCGACTACACCAAGGGCTACAAGTTCTCCACGTACGCCACCTGGTGGATCCGGCAGGCGATCACCCGGGCGATGGCCGACCAGGCCCGCACCATCCGCATCCCGGTGCACATGGTCGAGGTCATCAACAAGCTCGGCCGCATCCAGCGCGAGCTGCTCCAGGACCTGGGCCGCGAGCCCACCCCGGAGGAGCTGGCCAAGGAGATGGACATCACACCGGAAAAGGTGCTGGAGATCCAGCAGTACGCCCGGGAGCCCATCTCGCTCGACCAGACCATCGGTGACGAGGGCGACAGCCAGCTCGGCGACTTCATCGAGGACTCGGAGGCCGTCGTCGCGGTCGACGCCGTCTCCTTCTCGCTGCTACAGGACCAGCTCCAGCAGGTGCTCCAGACGCTCTCGGAACGCGAGGCGGGCGTGGTCCGGCTCCGCTTCGGCCTGACCGACGGCCAGCCGCGCACGCTGGACGAGATCGGCCAGGTCTACGGGGTGACCCGGGAGCGGATCCGGCAGATCGAGTCCAAGACGATGTCGAAGCTGCGTCACCCGTCCCGTTCACAGGTACTCCGTGACTACCTGGACTGAGCCCGCCGCGTCAACCAGCCGTGTCGGTTTGATCACCAGACGTACAACACCCGATGGTGATCGGCCGGTTGCACGATTGTGATCGTTGACGTGGCACCCTTGGTGCACGGCACACTGTTGCTGCCATGTGTGACCTCGGTCCCCCGCGGGCACACAGGGAAGGCAGGGCCCGAGTTGGGTGTTGCACGATAGGTGAGCAACGACCGAAGAGATTGTTCATCGGTGACGACCAGAGGAGGAAGGCGATGACCCCGACCCTCACGCCGCCGCACGAGACGGTGGCTCCCCCAGCCGCCGATGAACGGTGCGACCGCTGCAACGCTGCCGGCAAGCTCCGTATCACTCTGGCGGGCGGGAGCGAGCTGGTGTTCTGTGGGCACCACGCGAACAAGTACGCGGAGGATCTCGTGAAGATCACCGTGCGGTACGCGACGGACCCCGAGTTCAGCTGGCGTGGCGCCGATCTTATGGCGAACTGAGACCGCGTAGACCCCACACCGACATTGCCGGCCGGAGGCGCCCCACAGGGGCCCTCCGGCCGGCTTTTCGGCACTCTGGGCACCACTTTCCGCCCAACCCGCCCACGAGGCGGGTCGGGGGTCGGTCAGAGGGTCTGGACCGTGGCTATGCGTTCCTCCAACTGCTCGATGGTGGCCTGGGCGCTCGGAGGGCCGCCGCAGAGGCGGCGCAGCTCGGCGTGGATCTTTCCGTGCGGCAGGCCCGTGCGGTGGTGCCGGGCGGCCACCAGGGCGTTCAGCTGCCGCCGTAGCGCCACCCGACGCTGGGCCGCGCTCATCGGCGGCGGGGGCGCCACCGTGGCCACAGGGGCCTGCCCAGCGGCCCGGTCGACGGCCCGGCGGCGCTGGGCGGCCAACTGCTCGGCCTGCCGCTTGGTGAGCAGCAGGGAGACCTGGTCGGCGGTGAGCAGCCCGGGCAGGCCCAGGTACTCCTCCTCCTCGGGGGTGCCGGCCTGGGCGGCGGTGCCGAAGGACGCGCCGTCAAAGATCACCTGGTCCAGCTCGGCCGTGGCGGACAGGGCGGCGAACCGCTTCTCCAGTTCCCCGCTGGCCTGGTCGTCGCGCTGCGCGCGCTCCAGCAGGTCGTCGTCGAAGCCCTCGCGGTCCTTCGGCTTGCCGAGCACGTGGTCCCGCTCGGCCTCCATCTCGCTGGCCAGCCCGAGCAGGTGCGGCACGCTGGGCAGGAAGACCGACGCGGTCTCCCCGGGGCGGCGGGCCCGGACGAACCGCCCGATGGCCTGCGCGAAGTAGAGCGGCGTGCTGGCGCTGGTGGCGTAGACCCCAACCGCCAGCCGGGGGATGTCGACGCCCTCGGAGACCATCCGGACCGCGACCATCCACCGCTGCCCGGACTCCGCGAACGTCGCGATCCGGGCGGACGCGCCCTGGTCGTCGGAGAGCACCACCGTGGCCTTCTCGCCGGTCGTCTGCTCGATGAGGCGCGCGTACGAGCGGGCGGTCTGCTGGTCGCTGGCGATGATCAACCCGCCGGCGTCGGTCATCCCGGCGTTGCGCAGCACGGTCAGCCGGGCGTCGGCGGCCCGCAGCACCTGCGGCATCCAGTCGCCGGCCGGGTCCAGGGCGGTGCGCCAGGCCTGCGCGATCAGGTCCTGGGTCATCGGCTCGCCCAGCCGGGCGGACAGTTCGTCCCCCGCGTTGGTCCGCCACCGGGTCTCCCCCGAGTACGCCAGGAAGAGCACCGGCCGGACCACGTTGTCGCGCAGCGCGTCGGAGTAGCCGTACACGACGTCGGCGCGGGAGCGGAGCAGGCCGTCGCCGCCCCGCTCGTAGGTGACGAAGGGGATCGGGTTGTCGTCGGAGCGGAACGGCGTGCCGGTCAGCATCAGCCGGCGCACGGCGGGCTCGAACGACGCCTTCACGCCGTCACCCCAGGTCCGGGAGTCGCCGGCGTGGTGGATCTCGTCCAGGATGACCAGGGTGCGGCGGGTCATGGTGCGCCGCCGGTGCACCTGGGGCGCCATGCCGACCTGCGCATACGTGACGACGGCTCCATGGAAGTCGGCGGAGGAGTGCAGATCGGCGTTGCGGAACGCCGAGTCGAGCTGGATGCCGATCCGGGCCGCCGCCTCGGCCCACTGGCTCTTCAGGTGCTCGGTGGGGGCGACCACGGTGACCGCCTCGACGGTGCCGTCGGCGAGCAGCTCAGCGGCGATCCGCAGGGCGAAGGTGGTCTTGCCGGCCCCGGGGGTGGCGACCGCCGTGAAGTCCTCGGAACGTCGTCGCAGGTACTCCACCAGCGCCTTGCGCTGCCAGGCTCGCAGTGGTGGAAACGTCTCGAGCGCCGGCGTCCGGGCTGCCACGCGTCAGGCTCCTCTCCGACCGCCACGACGGCGGACCCCGGCCGAGGGCCACGGGTACCGCCGCCCATGAAAAAGGCCCTCGCGCATCGGTTGCCGCGAAGGCCGAGTCAGCATAACCAGCGCACGGCGGTCGGCCCAGGCGACGCCACGCTGGTCACATCCGCACCGCGCGACAACCCACCGAGGGCGTCCCCGTCATCACCGTGGGTCAGCGGTGTGGTCGCGGGTGCCGGTGCGGGGCGGGCGGAGTGTGGCCACCGGGGCGGACCAGCGCCGCCGCAGCGCCATCAGGCGCAGCGCGAAGACGAACACCGCCGCGGCGGTCAGCCCGGCAGCGTCGGCGCGCCCGGACGCGTGGAGCGCCGCCACGGCGATCGAGCCGGCGAGAGCCGCCACCGCGTAGATCTCCCGGCGCAGCACGACGGGGATCTCGCCGGTGAGCAGGTCCCGGGCGAGCCCGCCGCCGATGGCGGTGAGCATGCCGATGAGGCAGGCCCCGACCGGCGGGACCTGGGCGTCGAGCGCCTTGAGGGTGCCGGTGACGGTGAACAGCCCGAGGCCGGCGGCGTCGAGGACCAACACGGTGGTGCGCAGCCGGGCGAGCTGGGGGTGCAGCCAGAACACGGCGGCGGCGGTGACCGCGGCGGTGGCGGCGTACCGCCAGTCGGCGAAGGCCAGCGGGGGCGCCTCGTCGATGACCAGGTCGCGGAAGATCCCGCCGCCGAGCGCGGCGACGAAGCCGACGAAGGCGACGCCGAACAGGTCGAGCCGCTTGACCACCGCCGCGGAGGCGCCGGAGGCGGCGAAGACCGCCACCCCGGTCAGGTCGGCGAGGAGCAGGGCGGTGGAGGTGGTCACCGACGAAGGTTACGTGGGCGGCCGTCCCGGCCGCCCACGGTCACTCGCGCCAGGATTCGTAGATCTCCTTGCACTTCGGGCAGACCGGCGAGCCCGGCTTGGCCGCCTTGGTCACCGGGAACTTCTCCCCGCACAGTGCGACGACGAAGGTGCCCATGACGGCACTTTCGGCGATCTTCTCCTTGCGGACGTAGTGGAACATCTCGGGACCGGTGTCGGCGTCCTTCAGTTCCGGACGCTCAAGAACCTCTGTGCTCACGACTGCACCTCCAACTTTCCAGTTTGACAGGTCGGCCTGACCGGGTCCACCGCAGGCCACCCGCGCGCGGGCACGTACCGTAGCGGATGTGAATAACTTCCACGTACGTCTCGGCACCGAGGTGGCAGCCGCCCTGCGGGAGCACCGCCCGGTCGTCGCCCTGGAGAGCACCATTGTGTCGCACGGCCTTCCCCGGCCGGACAACCTGCGGGTAGCCCGCGAGATCGAGCAGACGGTACGCGACGCCGGCGCTGTCCCGGCGACCATCGGCATGGTCGGCGGCCAGCTGGTGGTGGGGCTGGACGACGCGGAGCTGACCCGGCTCGCCACCGTCGACGGGGTGAGCAAGCTCTCCGTCCGCGACCTGGCGGTGGCTGCCGCGACCGGGGCGGACGGAGCCACCACGGTAGCCGCCACCAGCGCGGTGGCCGCCGCCGCGGGAATCGGGGTCTTCGCCACCGGCGGGCTGGGCGGCGTGCACCGGGAGGCCGCGCACACCTTCGACGAGTCCGCCGACCTGGGCACCCTGGCCCGGACCCCGATCGCGGTGGTCTGCGCCGGGGTCAAGTCGATCCTCGACGTGGGAGCCACCCTGGAACGGCTGGAGACCCTCGGCGTCGCCGTGGTCGGCTACCGCACCCGGCGGTTCCCCGGCTTCTACCTCACCGACGCCGGGTTCGACCTGGACTGGTCGGTCGACTCCCCCGAACAGGTCGCCGACGTGCTGGCAGCCCGGGTCGGGCACGGCGTGCACTCCGGCGGCCTGCTCGTGGCCAACCCGCTCCCGGTCGACGAGCAGCTCGACCCGGCCCTGCACGACCGGACGCTCACCGAGGGCCTGGCCCTGCTGGAGCGCGACGGGGTGACCGGCAAGGCCGTGACGCCGTACCTGCTGGCCCACTTCCACTCCGCCACCGCCGGCGCCAGCCTCGCGGTGAACGTGCGGATCATCCTGCGCAACGCCGACCTCGCCGCCCGGGTCGCGGTCGCCGCTGCACGCCGCGGGGACTCCGCCGCATGACCGCTCCGCCCCGCGTCGTCGTCGTCGGCGACCTGATCACCGACGTGGTCGCGGTGCTCGGCGGGCCGCTGGCGACCGGCTCGGACACGCCGGCCGCCATCCGGGTCGGCGGCGGCGGGCAGGCGGCCAACACCGCCGCCTGGCTCGCCGCCCAGGATGTCCCGGTGACCATGGTCGGCGCGGTCGGGGACGACGACGCGGGACGCGACCGGGTGGGCGAGCTGGAGCGCGCCGGCGTGGACTGCGCGGTCGAGCGGCACCCGGGCCACGCCACCGGCACCGTCATCGTGCTCACCGGCGACGGGGAGCGCACGATGGTCACCGAGCGGGGCGCGAACCTGTGGCTCACCGCAGGGCACGTGGAGCGGGCCCTGGCCGGGGCGCCGGACGCGCGGCACCTGCACCTGTCCGCGTACACCCTGCTCGACGACGGATCGCGCGGGGCCGGGTTGCGCGTGCTGGCCGCGGCGCGCGAGCGCGGGCTCAGCATCAGCGTCGACGCGGCGTCCGCGGCGCCGCTGCGGCGGGTCGGCGCGGCAGCCTTCCTGACCTGGGTACGCGACGTCGACCTACTCCTGGTCAACGCCGACGAGGCGGCCGTACTGGCCGGCGGGCTGGACCCGGCGGCGCAGGCCAGGGCACTGTCGGCGACGGCGAGGCGGGTGGTGGTCAAGCGGGGCGCGGCCGGGGCGGTCTGGGCCGACCGGACGGCGACGGTCAGCGTCGCACCGGCGCGGCGGGTGGCCGTGGCCGACGTCACCGGGGCCGGGGATGCCTTCGCCGCCGGGCTGCTGTCCGCCTGGCTGGCCGGGGCCACCCCCCGGGAGGCGCTGGACCGGGCCGGCGACCTCGGCGCGCTGGCCGTCTCCACGGTCGGCGCCCGACCCGCCTCCTGACCCCGGACGCGCCAGGTCCCGGCCGGGCCGGTCAGGGCTCGGCGTCGATGACCTTGTACGGACGCTCGTCGGCGGTCAGGCTCATCGGCGGGGTCTCGTCCCGGTTGCGGGGGTGGAACCGGTTGGCCAGCCGGTGCTGCTCCTTCGGCGGCCGGTCGTTGGCCAGCAGCACCGCCAGCCACGGGATGAGCACCATCCCGAGACCACACAGCGGCAGCCAGAGCCAGAGCATGGGGGCCTGCGCGCCGACCAGGATCGCGCCGGCGATCACACACGCCACCCGGATGGCCATCATCACGATGTAGCGCCGCTGCCGGCTGTTGAGCTGATCGCCCTGACTGCGGGCCGCGTCGGTGATCAGGATCGGTTCGTACGCCTGACGCTTCACCACGGACCTCCAAGAGGGACTGCCCCCATCCTGTCACTCCCGACCGGTGATCAGCGAAAATCGGCTCTTCTCGGCGCGTGTTACGTGCGTGGTACGATCCGCCTCGTGGGCAGCCGGTTCAGCTTCACCGACGAGGCGCTGGCCAACCTGCGCGTCTACGGCGTCGCGCCCGGCGAGGTCTGGGAGGCGCTGCACAGCCCGCGCCGGGTCATCCGGCATCTCGGCGACGACGTGATGGTGGTCTACGCCGCGGCCCGCCACGGACGGCGGCTGGCGGTGCTGCTCGCCGAGGCCGACGGCGCCGACAACGACTGGGACGTCCTGTCCGCCCGGGAGCTGAGCGACGTCGAGGCCAAGCGCTACGACGAGGCCGTTCGCAGATCCCGTCGATGAGGAGGCGTGGCGATGAACCGTAACGACGCGACCAAACAGTTCCACAGCGGCGACGACCGGCTCGCCGAGCTGATCGACTCCAGCCAGCCGGTGGAGCTGCCCGCCCCCGACACCGACGTGCCGATGGTCAGCCGCTCGGTGCGGCTGCCGCTAGAGACGTACGAGCGGGTGCGGGCCGCCGCCGACGCCCGCGGCATCGGGGTGACCACCCTGATGCGGCAGTGGATCGAGGCCGGCCTGACCGAGCTGGACGACTCGGCGACGGTCTCGCTGGCCGACGTCCGGCGCGCCCTCGCCGCGCTCTCCCGGCCCACCGCCGCCTGAGTCGTCCGTCGCCGCGCCTCAGCCCATGAGCTGCCCGAACGCAGCACGCTCCGCGTCGCGCACGTACGTCCGCCCGGACGGGTACGTCAGCGTGGCGTGCAGGTCGCAGTCGCCCCGGTAGAACCACTCGACGTACGGCACGTCGGGCTGCGCCCGCAGGTGGGCCATGTTGTCCCGCATGGCCTGCGCGCAGACGGCCCCGTCCGGGTCGTACGGCGTCCCGTCGTCGAGGGTGGGCTTGCGCCTGATCCCCCACTCCGGGACCACCAGCGGCCTGCCGACCCGCCTCGCCTGGGCGAGCGCGAACTCGTTGCGCTCCACCGGGGTGCGGTACCGCTCGTAGCCGGTGTCGTAGATGTCGAACCCCACCGCGTCCACCCCGGGGTAGCTGGCGACCACCCCGAAGTCGGCCCACCAGGACGCCTGCCGTCGGGCGGCGTACTCGGTGAACACCGGCACCAGCCAGACCTCGCGACGGCGGGGGTGCCCGGCGAGCGCGCCGACCAGTTCCTGCCACTGCTCCCGGAACGCCGCCGGGGCCGGGTCGCCCCCGGACTGCTGCTCCGGCTCGTGGTCGAGCGTCACCAGGTCCACCACCCGGCGGCGGCTGGCCGGCCGGGCCGAGAGCCAGTCCCGGACGGCCGCCGCCGAGGTGCCGGCGGTCCAGTCCTTGAAGCTGTAGTGCAGCGGGCAGTCGGCGGGCACCTGGGCGAGAAGCCCCGACCAGGGCTCCAGGCCGACGCCGGGGCCGGAGTAGAGCCGCACCGTCCTCGGGTGCGGGTACCGGGTGAGCATCGCCTGGATCGCGGCGACCGAGCTCTCCGGAGGTGTCCAGCCCAGGGCCGTCGGCGCCGCCACCCTGACCGCCGTGCTGACGGTGGTGGTGTTGCCCCCCGCGTCCGCCACCCGCGCGGTCAGGGTGACCGTACGGGTGAACATCAGACCCGGACCGAGAAGCGACCGGCCACCGCCGGGTCGGCGACGATCGTCACGGCCGGATCGGTCGTGGTCAACTCGAACTTCAGCGGGTCGCCGACGGTCAGCGTGGTGGTGGCGGTCGCCACGTGCCCGGCCACGTCGGTGACCTTCCCGGCCACGGTGACCGTTCGGGCGTCCGGGTCGTAGGCGTCGATCACCACCTGGGCGGTCTGGCCGGGCTGGAGCGTGCTGGGGGTCGCGGTGATCGACCGGATGACGGGGTTGGCCATGGTGCCCTCCGGGGGCGGCTGCGGGCCTGAGCCCAGGCGATCGGGATCAGCCGCGGGCCGCCCACCCTGCCCGGTGGACGCACCCGATCGGCAGGCCCGTGCCGTCGCGCGCCGGACGACCACCCGCTGCGCCGTTGCGGCGGGATGGGCGTCGCCCGATACCCGCTGCTCTGCTTGCAGAATGCCACGTCAGCGGCCCTACGGGTAGCCACCGACGGGACGAGACCCACGCCCGACCCGCCCGTCCACCGTCGCCCCGCCCTCCGGGCGGCGAGCCCGGCGGGCGGTCCGCGTCAGCCCTTCGCGGCCTTCGCCTCCGCCTTCATCCGCTGCTTGTACTCCCGCACCCGACGCAGCGACTCCGGGTCGGTGACGTCGGCGACCGACCGGTACGCGTCGGCGTCGCCGTACCCACCGGCCGCCTCGCGCCAGCCGTCCGGGGTGACACCGAACCGCTTGCCGAGCAGGGCGAGGAATATCTGCGCCTTCTGCCGGCCGAACCCGGGCAGCCCGGCGATCCGGGCCAGCAGCTCCCGCCCGTCGGCGGCGTCGGCCCAGAGCCGGGCGGCGTCCCCGTCGTACCGGTCCACCAGGGTTCGGCACACCTCCTGCACCCGGGCCGCCATCGCCTTCGGGAACCGGTGCAGGGCCGGTGGCCGGGCGAAGACCGCCACCAGCTCGTCCGGGTCGTACCCGGCCAGCTCGCGGGCGTCCGGCTCGTGCCCGAGCCGCTGCGCCAGCACGTACGGCGAGGAGAACGCCTTCTCCATGGGGACCTGCTGGTCGAGCACCATGCCGAGCAGCAGGGCCAGCGGGCTGCGTTCCAGCAGCCGGTTGGCCTCGGGGTCGATGGGGAGCGAAACCGTCATGCCGTCCATCCTCCCCGTCACCGGCCCCGGGCCGACGGCGACTCCCCGGGGCCTGCGGCGCGGGGTCCGCGCCGGGCCGCGCCGCTCCCCGGCGGGCGGATTTGCGGGCGGCGGTGACGGGTCGCCCGGGCCGGGAGGGCAGGATGGCAACGTGGACGAACACGACATGCTGCTCTCCCCCGCCGGCGTCAACGCGCTCCGGACGGCGCTGACCCGCGCCGCGTACACCTCGAACGGGATCGCCGACCGGCTCGGCCCCCAGGCCACCGGCGGGGCGGCCCGCAACGACTTCCGGGCCGCGCTGCGGGCCACCGAGGACCGTGACCCGCTCGGCACGCTGATCCGGGTGTTCATCTGCGACCAGACCGAGCCGGAGGCCGCGGTGGCCGCCGCGCTCGCCCCGCTGACCGTGGACGAGGCGCTGGTCGGGGGCCTGGTCGAGCGGCACGGCGACGGCCTGCGTGCCGGCGTGGACCTGGAGCCGTACGGGGACGACTGGTGGGTCCTCGCCGACCTGCCGGCCAGTTCCCGGCCGGGCCGGCCGCTGCACTCCGATCACGTGCTCGGCATCGGCGGGGCGACCCAGACGCTGATCGGGGCGGCCGTGCGGCGGCCGGTGGAGACCGCGCTGGACCTGGGCACCGGCTCCGGGGTGCAGGCGCTGCACCTGTCGGAGCACGCCCGCCGGGTCACCGCCACCGACCTCTCGCGGCGGGCGCTGCGCTTCGCCGCCACCACCGCCGCGCTCAACGGCCAGGACTGGGAGCTGCTACGCGGCGACATGGTCGCCCCGGTCGCCGGGCGCAGGTTCGACCTGGTGGTCAGCAACCCACCGTTCGTGGTCGGCCCCGGCACCACCACCCACGTCTACCGGGACTCCGGCCGGGCGGGCGACGCGATCGGGTCCGAACTGGCCGCCGCCGCCCCCGGCCTGCTCACCGAGGGCGGCACCATGCAGTACCTCGCCAACTGGGTGCACGTGACGGGCGAGGACTGGGGCGAGCGGGTGGCCGGCTGGTTCGCCGGCACCGGCCTGGACGCCTGGGTGATCCAGCGCGAGGTCGCCGACCCGATGGCGTACGTGAACCTGTGGCTGACCGACGTCGGCGAGGCCGCCGACCCGCACCGGATGGCGGCCTGGCTGGACTGGTTCGACGCGCACAAGGTGGAGGCGGTCGGCTTCGGCATCGTCTCGCTGCGCCGCGCCGGGCACGCCGACCCGGCGGTCCGGGTGGAGGACCTGCGGCAGCGGGTGGAGCCGCCGCTGGGCGACCGGATCGCCGCCTGGTTCGACCGCCAGGACTGGCTGCGAGCACGTGACGCCGAGGGGCTGCTCGCCGAGCGCTACCGGGCCGCCGAGGGGCTCCAGCTCCGCCAGGAGGCCACCATGGGCGACGAGGGCTGGGCCGTGGACCGGCAGGTCCTCGCCATGCCGCACGGGCTGCGCTGGACCGAGGAGGTCGACCCGCTGGTGCTGGCCCTGGTCGGCGGCGCGGACGGCCGGTTGCCGCTGCGTGACCAGCTCGCGCTGCTCGCCGCCGCGCACGACGTGGCGCCGGAGGAACTGGCCGACTCGGCCGGCCCGATCGTGGCGCACCTGGTGGAGCGCGGCATCATCGAGCCGGTCACCGCCTGATGCGGGCGGTGGTGCAGACGGTCGGCCGGGCCAGCGTCACGGTCGACGGCGAGGTCGTCGGCGAGGTCACCGACGGGCTGCTGGTGCTGCTCGGGGTGACCCACACCGACACCCCGGAGACCGCGCGGACCATGGCCCGGAAGGTCCACGAGCTGCGCATCCTGGACGACGAGCGCAGCGCGGCGGACACCGGCGCCGGCATCCTGGTGGTCAGCCAGTTCACCCTCTACGGCGACGCCCGCCGGGGCCGCCGGCCGAGCTGGACCGCCGCCGCCCCGGCAGAGATGGCGGAACCCCTGGTAACGACGGTCGTCGAGGCGCTGCGCGAGCGCGGCGCCCCGGTAGCGACGGGCCGCTTCCGCACCCACATGCTGGTGGAAAGCGTCAACGTAGGCCCCCGCACCCTGCTCCTGGACCTCTGATCCCGCCCCCACCCCAGCCCCCACCCCGTTGACCAAGAGGTTTACGTCGTCCGGAGCCCGGCCCCTGACGCAAACCTCTTGGTCAACTGTGCCCGTGACGGGCCGGGGCCGGGGCCGTCCGCAGGGGGAGGGTCAGAAGAACAGGCCGCGGCGCTGGACGGACTGGCGGAGCCAGCCGTCGAGCTGGGCGGCCCAGTCCGTGTTGTGTGCCGTGGCGTGGGGGACGGTGAAGCGACCGAACGCGTCCCGGCCCTCGGTGAGGACGCCGCCCCGCTTGTCGATCTCCAGCACCACCTGCACCTGCTGCGGGTCGGTGACGAAGGTGACCTCCAGCTGGTTGATCGCCCGGGCGTACTGGGGCGCCGGGTAGAACTCGATCTCCTGGTAGAACGGCAGGGTCTGCCGTACCCCGTAGATGTGGCCCCGCTCGTTGTCGGCACGGGCGAACCGGAAGCCCAGCCGCAGCAACGCCTCCAGCAGCGCCTCCTGGGCCGGCAGCGGGTGCACCGCCACCGCGTCCAGGTCGCCCTTGTCCACCGCGCGGGCCACCTCCAGCTCGGTGCGCAGCCCCATCGTCATCCCGTGCAGGTGCTGCCCGTACAGCTCGGTCAGCGGCGTCTCCCACGGCACGTCGAAGCGGAAGGGCACGTCGTAGCGCTGACCCGGCTCCAGCCGGAACGCCCCCGTCAGTTGGCGGCGCTGGAACTCCTGGCTGGTCTCGTAGTCGTTGTCACCGCTCTCCACCTCGACCCGGGTGACCAGGCCCAACGCGACATACTCGACGTCCACCGGGTGCTCGCCGCCGGCCACGTGGACGGTGCCCTCCAACTGCCCGCCGGGGCGGCAGTTCGGGTTCGCCAGGATCGTCTCCACCGACGGGCCGCCCACGCCCATCGCCTGCATGAGCCGCTTGAAGACCACGACACGCTCCAGTCTCTCGGTGGTCGGTCGCCGCGGCGACCGACCGTGTGACCGGCCAGGACGGCCGACCGCTGGCACGGTAACCGGGGTCGGCAAGCCCCGGGCGCGTGGACACCCCTATTATCCGTGTCGGTTCCCCGATCGCCTCACTCCCGTTTCACGCCCGACTTGCCAGAGTGTGTGTCACCGGCGCCACTGGGCCGGTGAGACGGCACCGACGTGGACACGGGGAGAACAGAGATGGTCCTGCAGATGACCGAGAACCAGATCGGCCCGGCCGTCACCATCGACGCCGAGCTCGGCACCGACACCCTGACCGACCTGGACGCCACCGACGAGCGCGGCATCTCCACAGACCTGGTCCGGGCCTACCTCAACGGCATCGGACGCACCAAGCTGCTCACCGCCGCGCAGGAGGTCGAGCTGTCCCGCCGGATCGAGGCCGGGCTCTTCGCCGAGGAGAAGCTGGCGACCTGCACCCCGGTGTCCACGGAGCTGCGGTCCGACCTGGAGCTGATCGTCGCCGAGGGCCGCGCGGCCAAGGACCACCTGCTCGAGGCGAACCTGCGTCTCGTCGTCAGCATCGCCAAGCGGTACACCGGCCGGGGGATGGCGTTCCTGGACCTGATCCAGGAGGGCAACCTGGGCCTGATCCGGGCGGTGGAGAAGTTCGACTACACCAAGGGCTTCAAGTTCTCCACGTACGCCACCTGGTGGATCCGGCAGGCGATCACCCGGGCGATGGCCGACCAGGCCCGCACCATCCGCATCCCGGTGCACATGGTCGAGCAGGTCAACCGGATGGTCCGGGCCCGCCGCGAGTTGGCCGTCACGCTGGGTCGCGAGCCCATCGTCGCCGAGGTCGCCAGGGCCATGGGCGTCCCCGAGTTCCAGGTCATCGAGCTGATCTCGTACGACCGGGAGCCGGTCAGCCTCGACCAGGCCGTCGGCGAGGACGGCGAGAGCGTCCTCGGCGACTTCGTCGCCGCCGTGGACCCGTCCGCCGGGCCGGGCGAGGCCGCCGCCGACGGCGAGCTGCGCAAGGAGGTGCGGATCGTACTGGCCACCCTGTCCCAGCGGGAGCAGGCCGTGATCCGGCTCCGGTTCGGCCTGGACGACGGCCGGCAGCGCACCCTGGACGAGGTGGGCAGGGAGTTCGGCCTGTCGCGGGAGCGGATCCGGCAGATCGAGAAGGTGACGCTGCTGAAGCTGCGTGACCCGGAGCGGGCACAGCGCCTGGAGGCGTTCGCCTGCTGAGCGGTCGTGTCGCAAGGAGGGGCCCCGGCGGTTCGCCGGGGCCCCTCGCGCGTGGTGACGCCGCCCCTCACAGCCGGCGGGGGCCGGTATCGGGGCGGGCGCCGGCGGCGCCGGTGCGGACGGTGGCGTGCAGCACGGAGACTCCGTCCGGACGGGCCAGCACCGGGTTGAGGGTGAGCGAGCGGACCCGGGGCTGCTCGTCGGCGAGCCGACCGACCCGCAGCAACAGCTCCACCAGAGCCGCCCGGTCCACCGGGGCGGCCCCACGGTGCCCGCGCAGCAGCGGCGCGGCCCGGGGCGTGTCGACCAGCTCGGTGGCGTCGGAGTCGGTCAGCGGCACCGCCCGCCAGGCCCGGTCGCCGAGCAGTTCGGTGGCGACGCCGCCGAGCCCGAACCCGACCACCGGCCCGAACGCCGGGTCCTCCACCAGCTCCACCACGCAGGGCACTCCGGGTGGGACCATCGCCTGCACCAGGACGTCCGCGCCGAACGCCGACGCCATTTCCACGTACGCCCGGCGGAGGGCCGGCTCGTCGGCCAGGTCGAGGCGGACCGCGCCGAGGTCGAGGCGGTGCCGCAGCCCGGCCGCGGCGGCCTTCAGCGCCACCGGCCAGCCGAGCGCCCCGGCGGCGGACACCGCCTCGTCGGCCGAGCGCGCCGGCACGGAGGGCGCCACGTCGATCCCGTACGCAGCGAGCAGCCCGGCCGGATCGGCGCCGTCGGCCCGCAGCGCGGCCTGGGCGGCGGCGGGGTCGATCCGGGGCAGCTCGGGCAGCACGCCGGGTGGGCGACGCAGCCAGTCGGCGTACGTGGCGACCCGGCCCAGAGCGCGCACCGCCTCCTCCACGCTCGGGTACGCCGGCACCCCGGCCGGGGGCCGCCCGGCGAGGAACGTGGCCACCACCGGCCGGCCGGCGCCGAACGCACCGGGCAGAGCGGCGGCGAAGTCGGCCTCGGGGTCGGTGAGCTGCCCGGGCAGCGGCGGGGCGAAGACCGCGACGAGGGCGTCCACGCCGTCGTCGGCGGCGGCGACACCGAGCGCGGCGGCGAACTCGGCCGCCCCGGCCTGGGGCCCCACGTCGGACGGGTAGCCGGCGGCCACGGTCAGCCCCTGCGCGGCGCAGGCCGTGGCGGCCAGCCCGGTCAGTGCCGAGGAGTTGCCCACCACGCCGACCCGCCGGCCGGCCGGCAGCGGCTGGTGGGCCAGCAGCACGCCGACGTCGAGCAACTCGGCGACGGTGTCCACCCGGATCACGCCGGACTGGGCGAACAGGGCGCTGACCGCGACCGCGTCCGGGCCGGGGGCGTCGGCGTTCAGCCCGGGCGGGCGGGCCGGGGAGGCCAGCGCCACCACCGGCTTGTCCCGGCCGATCCGCCGGGCCAGCCGGGCGAACTTGCGTGGGTTGCCGAACGTCTCCAGGTACAACATGATCGCGTCGGTGCCGGGGTCGTCCTGCCAGTACTGGAGCAGGTCGTTGCCGGAGACGTCGGCCCGGTTGCCGGCCGAGACGAAGCTCGAAACGCCCAGGCCCCGCCGGTGCGCCTCGGCGAGCAGGGCCACCCCGAACGCCCCGGACTGGCTGAAGATGCCCACCCGGCCGGGTGCCGGCAGCGCCGGGGCGAGGGTCGCGTTGAGGCGCACCGCCCCGTCGGTGTTGGCCACGCCGAGGCAGTTCGGGCCGACGACCCGCATGCCGGCGGCGTGCGCCGCGCGGACCAGGGCCCGCTGGGCCGCCGCGCCCGCCGGACCGGCCTCGGCGAAGCCGGCGGAGATCACCACCAGGCCGTGCGCGCCGGCCGCCGCCGCGTCGGCCACCACCGCGCCGACCGCCTCCGGGGCCACCGCGACCACCGCCAGGTCGATCGCCCGGCCGGCGTCGACCGCCGAGGGGTACGCGGGCAGCCCCGCCACCGTCGCCGCGCTCGGATGCACGGGCACCACCGCCCCGGTGAACCCGCCGTCGCGCAGGTGCCCGAGCAGTGCCGCGCCGACGCCCTGGCCGGTGGCGCTGGCCCCGTACACGGCGACGCCCCGGGGGGCGAGCAGCCGGGCGATGGAACGCGCCTCGGTGCGGTGCTCCCGGCCGCGCTGCACCTCCAGCGTCTGCTCGGTGGGAGCGATCGGGAAGCTGAGGTGCACCACGCCGTCGGCGTACTGGCGCTGGACCTGGTAGCCGAAGTCGGCGAAGACCCGCAGCATCGCCCCGTTGGCCGGGAGCACCTCGGCGACGAAGCGCACGATCCCGGCCCGCCGGGCTGCATCGGCCAGGTGCTCCAGCAGCACCGAACCGATCCCCCGGCCCTGGTAGGCGTCCTCCACCACGAACGCGACCTCGGCCTCGGGGGCCTGCGGGCCGAGCCGCTCGTACCGACCGACGGCGACGATCCGGTCGGCGGCCAGCACCACGAACGCCTCCCGGTCCCGGTGGTCGACCACCACGAACCGCCGCAGGTCCCGCTCCGGGATCCGCGGGTACGGCGAGAAGTAGCGCAGGTAGCGGGTGCGCTCGGAGAACCGCGAGTGCATCGCCACGATGCCCGGCGCGTCGTCCGGACGGATCGGCCGCAGCCCGACGGTCGTGCCGTCGCTGAGCAGCACGTCCACCGGCTGGTCGACAGTGGTCACGCCTTCGGTCCCCTCCCCGGGCACGCCGACTCAGTCGCGCGGGTCGTGCGGATCGAGCCCGAGCAGCGGGAACACCGCCTTGCGGGTGGCCGCGACGGCCCGGTCCACCGCGTTCGGCTCGCCCGTCGGCTGCCACGGCTCGTACGCCGGGTCGACGTCGTCGGTCATCCGCAAGGGAACCTCCCGGCCGGGGCGGCGCTCGGCGGCCAGCCGCCGCCAGCCCGGTGGGGTGGGCGTGGCCGGGTCGACCGGGTCGCCGGTGGCCACCGCCAGCAGGTGGGTCCATGCCCGTGGCACCACCTCGACCAGGGCGTACCCGCCGCCGCCGGTGGCCACCCAGCGCCCCTCGCACAGCTCGTCGGCGAGCGCCCGCAGGGCGACGTAGGTGGCCCGCTGCCCGTCGACGGAGAGGTGCAGGTCCGCGAGGGGGTCGATCCGGTGCCCGTCGGCGCCGCACTGGGTCACGAGGATCTGCGGCCGAAACGCGCGCAGCACCGACGGCACGATCGCGTGGAACGCGCGCTGCCAGCCGGTGTCGTCGACGCCGGGCGGCAACGGCACGTTGACGGCGCTGCCCTCCGCGCCGGGGCCGCCGGTCTCGTCGGGGAAGCCGGTGCCGGGGAACAGGGCCAGCGGGGTCTCGTGCAGGCTGACCGTGAGCACCCGGGGGTCGTGGTAGAAGATCTCCTGCACGCCGTCGCCGTGGTGCACGTCCACATCCACATACGCGACCCGCTGCGCGCCGAGGTCGAGCAGCCGGGCGATGGCGACCGCGGGATCGTTGTAGACGCAGAAGCCGGCGGCCCGGTCCGGCATGGCGTGGTGCAGTCCCCCGGCCACGTTGACCGCGCGCCGTGCCTCGCCCCGCCAGACCGCCTCGGCGGCGGCCACGGTGGCCCCGGCGATCAGCGCACTGGACTCGTGCATCCCGTCGAAGACCGGGTTGTCGGAGGTGCCCAGCCCGTAGCCGGCGAAGAGCGGATCCCGGGGGGCGCTCCGCACCGCGTTCAGGTAGCGCGGGTCGTGCACCCGGGTGAGCAGGGCGTCGTCGGCCGGCGCCGGAGCGACCAGACGGACCCCGGGCCGGTCGAGAACGCCCAGCTCGCGGGCGAGCGCGACGGTCAGCTCCACCCGGACCGGGTCGAGCGGATGGTCACCCATGTCGTAGGCGAGCAGGGCTTCGTCCCACACCACCACAGTGTCCTCGGACATGGGCCCATCGTCGCACGAGCACCGACGGCGGCCCATCACACGCGCTGGCCCCGCGGCCGGTTTCGGCCGCGGAACCTGCGGTCAGCCGCCGGTGGCCACGGGGCGGGACGGGTCGGCGACCCAGTTGCTCCACGACCCGACGTAGAGCCTGGCGTCCGGGCGGCCGGCGAGGTGCAGGGCGAGCACGGCCTGCGCGGCGGTCACCCCGGAGCCGCAGTACGCCCCGACCGGTACGGCGTCGGTGACCCCGGCGGCGGCGAACCGGTCCCGCAGCACGGCTGCGGCGGGGAACCGCCCGTCCGGGTCGACGTAAGCGCCGGCGGGCAGGTTCACCGCGCCCGGCACGTGCCCGGCGACGGGGTCGACCGGCTCGGTCTCGCCCCGGTAGCGCGCTGCGGCCCGCACGTCGAGCAGCACCCCGGAGCCCGCGGCGAGCGCGGCGGCGGCACCGGTGTCCAGCACCGGCAGCTCCCCCGGCCGGACCGACACGTCGCCAGGCACCGGGGCGGGGACCTCGGTGGACACGGGCAGGCCGGCGGCCACCCAGGCCGGGAACCCGCCGTGCAGCAGCCGCACCGGCCGGTGCCCGGCCCAGCGCAGCGTCCACCAGGCGCGGGCGGCGGCCACCCCGTCGCCGCCGTCGTACACGACGACGGGGTGACCGGCGCGGACGCCGGCGGCCCGCAGCGCGGACCGGAGGGCGGCGGGGTCGGGCAGCGGGTGCCGGCCGGCCGCGCCGGGCGGCCCGGACAGCTCGGTGTCGAGGTCGACGAAGACCGCGCCGGGGAGATGGCCGGCGGCGTAGTCGTCGCGGCCGGGCGGGCCGACGAGCCGCCAACGGACGTCGAGCAGGGTGGGCGGGTCGGCGTGGTCGAGCTCGGCGGCGAGCCGGTCGGTCTCGACCAGCGGCTCCTCGGTACCGGACATGGTGTCCAGTCAACACCATCCGGGCAGCGACCTCGCGTTTCGCCGGAGGGCCTTGTCCGGCGCCGGGGTAGCATCGACCTCTGGGAGGTCGCTGACGTGAATGACCTGGTCGACACGACCGAGATGTACCTGCGCACCATCCTCGAACTGGAAGAGGAGGGTGTGCCGCCGCTGCGTGCCCGCATCGCCGAACGGTTGAGCCAGAGCGGCCCCACCGTCAGCCAGACGGTCGCCCGGATGGAGCGCGACGGACTGCTCACCGTCGAGGGCGACCGGCACCTGATGCTGACCGCGCTGGGCCGCAACGCCGCCGTGTCCGTGATGCGCAAGCACCGGCTCGCCGAGCTGCTGCTGGTCAACGTCATCGGAATGCCCTACGAGGAGGCCCACGAGGAGGCCTGCCGGTGGGAGCACGTGATGAGCGACGCGGTGGAGAAGCGGGTCTACGACCTGCTCAACCGCCCGACCCGCTCGCCCTACGGCAACCTCATCCCGGGCCTGGAAGAGCTGGGCACCCCGGGGGCGCCGGCCGGCGGCACCGAGGGTGAGCGCAACCTGGCGTTCCCCGGGCTGTCCGGCCCGGTGGTGGTGCGGCGCATCTGCGAGAGCGTCCAGACCGACGCCGACGTGCTGCGCCAGCTGCACGCCGCCGGGGTCGACCCGGGTGCCACGGTGACCGTGGCCCAGGAGCGCGACGGCGTCTTCATCAACCGCTCCGGCGACCGGATCCGGCTGCCCCGCGAGGTCGCCTCCCGGGTGTTCGTCGCCGCCCACTGACTCACCGGCCCTGACGCGCCCGATCGGCCCCGCGACGCCGGCCCGATCGGGCCGGGGCTCACAGTGCTCGGGTGTCGACCGTCTGCGCCAGGCCGACGAGCCGCTCCGCCAGCTGTTCCACGGCGGCGCGGGTGGTGCCCTTCGGCAGCGTCCAGCGCAACGTGGCGAGCCGGTCCTCGGCCGCCAGCCAGCCGACCTCGGCGACCGGCCCGTGGCCGTCGGCGGCGGAGGCGGTCCGCCGGTAGCCGGCCCGGCCCAGCTCGCTGACCTCTCGGGCCCCGCCCGGCCGCACGTCGGCGGTGAAGCCCGCCACGTCGATCGAGGTGGCGCTGACGGTGAGCGCCACCTCGGGCAGCAGCGCCTGCGCCGCGCGGACCACGCAGGTGTGCGTGTCACCGCGCGAGCTGGACGCCGCCACGTCGAACCGTTCCCCGGTGTGCTCCTCGATCACCGCGAAGTCGAGCAGCCGGCACGCGCCGCCCGAGGAGGCCGCCGGCACGTCGAGCACGACCGGTTCGGCCCGGGGCACCGCCACCGGCCCGGGGTCCTGGGCGGCGCACCCCGACACCACCAACGCCGCTACGCCCGCGAGACAGATCCGACCGCGCACGCCCCACCTCCGCCGTCCCCGGCGGGCTCCCGCCGGTTGTCGTCGGACACCGTACGGGCTGTCCGCGTCGGACGGAAGCCCTCAGTCAGGTCACGTACGGGCAGTGTCGGCAGCCGCCGGTCCGGTTCAGCCGCGCCGGGCGAACTCGGCGGCGATCCCCGCCCGGTCCGCGCCCGCCGCGAGCAGCACCCGCAGCAGCACCTTCGCTTTGTAGGGGTCGAGCAGCCCCCCGTTGACCAGCCCACGCCGCTGGAGGTCGGTCTCCGACCCCACTGCCCCGTACGTGTGCCGCAGCACCGCCCCGGCCCCGGTCCGCGAGGTGAGTACCACCGGCACCCGCTCCGCCAGTTCTCCGAGCACCGGGGCGAGCGGGGGCGGGACGTGTCCGACGCCGAACCCGGCCACGACCACCCCGTCCCGGCCCCGGAACAGGTCGGTGACGAGGTCGGTGTCCTCGTCGAGGGTGACGGTGTGCAGGGCCACCCGGACCGCGTCGAGCCGGTCGGCGGCCACCCCGGGCACCGGGGACAGCCGGCGCGGTCGGGTCAGCACCCGCACCTCCCCCTCCACAACCTGTCCGAGCGGCCCGGCGTTCGGCGAGACGAAGGCCCCGGTGCTAGTGCTGTGCGTCTTGCGGACCCAGCGGGCGGCGTGCACCTCGTCGTGACACACGACCAGTGCCCCCAGGTCACGGGCGGTCGGGGCGGCGGCCACCCGGGCCGCCGCGAGCAGATTCGCCGGGCCGTCCGCACCGGCGAGGGTGGGGTTGCGCATCGCGCCGGTGAAGACGAGCGGCTCCGGGTGTGGCCAGAGCAGGTCGGCCAGGAACACCGTCTCTTCCAGCGTGTCGGTGCCCTGGGTCACCACCACCCCGGCCGCGCCGCCGGCCACCGCCGACGACGCCGCGTCGACCAGGTCCAGGATCTGCCGGTACGTGAGGTCCGCGCTGGGCACCGCCCGCGCATCGCGTACGTCGATCGGATGGCCGAGGTCGGCGAGGCCCGGCACGGCGGCGATCAGGTCGGCCCCGACGAGCCGGGCGACCACCCCGCCCTCGGCGGACCCGGCCATCGCGATGGTCCCGCCGAGGGTGAACAGGACGACGGTCACCGCCCGGCCTCCCCGCCGAGCCGACGTGCCAGCAGGTACGCCTGCGGGCCGCGCTCGTACCCCTCGGGTTCGCGGAGCAGGCGGGCGTGCACGGCGAACCCGGCCTCGGCAAGCTGCGCGGCGACCCGGTCCGGCGGCAGCCGGTGCACATCGTAGGAGACGGTGTGGCCGTACGCCTGCTCAAGGCGGATGCGCTCTTCGCCGGCCTTGAACGCGAGCAGCAGCTCACCGCCCGGTGCGAGCACCCGGTGGAACCCGGCGAAGACGCCGGGGAGCAGCTCCGGCGGCAGGTGGATGATCGAGTACCAGGCGACGAGGCCGGCGAGGCTGCCATCGGGCAACGGCAGGTCGGTCATCGACCCGACGGCGAAGCGCAGCCCCGGCCAGGTGTCCCGGGCCACCGCCACCATCCCCGGGGACAGGTCGAGCCCCGCGACGTCCAGCCCCAGGTCGCGCAGGTGGGCGGTGATCCGGCCGGTGCCGCAGCCGACCTCGACGACCGGCCCCGCGTCGCCGACCAGCTCGACGAAGGTGGCCAGCAGCGCCCGTTCCAGCGGCTTGCCCGCCAGCTCGCCGTGCACCAGTCGGGCGTAGTCGACAGCCACCGTGTCGTACGCGGCGCGGGTCTCCCGCAGCCAGCCCGGTTCCCCCATGACCGGCCACCTTAGTCGCCGCCGGAACCGTCGTGGGGACGCCGGCGCGAGTCAGTCCGTCAGCACCAGCCACGCCCGGCCGTCGATCAGCTCCCGGGCGGCGTCGAGGTGCCCGGCATGGCAGGCGGTCTCGGTGATCACGTGCAGGACCGTCCGGCGCAGGGCGTGCGGCGGCAGGCCCGGGAAGACCTCCTCCGGCCACCACACCGGGGCGGCGTCCAGGTCGGTGCCGGCGATCACCGCGTCGGCCAGCTCCGCCTCCCGCCGGTACAGGTCGAACACCGCCGCGGCCGGCGTCTCCGCGTCGACCCGCCAGGCGTCGGCCCCGGACTCCAGGTCGACGCGCTCGCCGGCGACGACGGCCCGGAACCAGAACCGCTCGACGTCGAGGGCGAGGTGGCGGACCAGCCCCAGACAGGACCAGCCGGACGGCAGCACCGGACGGCGCAGGGCCTCCTCGGGCAGCCCGTCCAGGATGCCGAGCACGTGGTGGCGCTGCGCGTGAAGCGCCGCCAGCAGCGCCGTGCGCTCCTCACCGTGGGTCATCCGGGCCCTCCGTTTCCGCGGGTTCGCGTGCCGTCAGCTCGACGAATGGACCGGGCCGCCCAGCCTGGGCGAACCAGGTGAGCGCCTGCCCGTGTGGGCGGGTCCAGGCCAGCGGCGTGCCGTCCAACGCGAGCACGTTGTGCAGCGCGTCGTCCGGCGGGTCGGGCAGGCCGTCGTACCCCAGCACGTCCGGGGCCTCGTTCGAGATCCAGTGCCCGGGTAGGCCGCGTACCGTCTCGGCGAACGCGGCCCGGCCCGGCGGCGGCACCAGATAGAGCACGGAGGTGTGGAACACCACCAGCGTCGCCCCGGCCGGCGCCCGCGCGGCCAGGGCCGGCAGGTCGGCCACCAGATCGCCGCGTACCAGCAGCGGCGGATCGACCGCCGCGACGGACGCGGCGGCCCGCAGCCGGGCCCGGCGGTGAGTGTGCTCGGGCCAGATGAGCGCGTCCAGCCAGGCGACGTCGGCCGGGTCGGTCACGTCGAGCGGGTTCAGGTCCAGGCCGGCCCGCCACACCACCTCGGGCCGGCGGTCGGGCGGCGCCGTCCCGCTGAGCGCGCAGTCGAGGACCGGCTCGCCCGCGCCGAGCAGGTGACCGCCGTAGCGGTAGGCGTACCGGTCGGGGTAGAGGCAGAGCCCGGCGGACGCGCCGACCTCCAGCAGCGCGAGCGGCTGCGGCAGCGCGGCGAGCACCGGCAGCAGCACGGCGCACCGCCCGGCCTCGTTCGTCTGGGTGGCGCGCACGCGCAGCTCCGCCTCGATCGCCGGCCAGTGCGCCACCACGAAGTCGCGAAACGCGGCCGGGTCCTCGACCGGGCCGCCGAGGAACCGTACGACGCCGAACAGCAGGTTGGGCTGCCGCCTGGCCGGCGGGAGCGTGTCGAGCGACGCGAGCACCCCGGCGTCGCGGGAGACCGCCAGGGCCAGGCGCTCGTACGCGGGCGACACGCCGTGCGCCTCGCGGGCGGCGAACTCGGCGTAGTTGGCGGCGGTAGATAGGGCTTCGTGGATCACCGGGACAGTGTAGGGAGGCACGGTGTCATCGACTTGGCGCTTCCTAGCCTGCGGCCTGGTCCCGGCTCACGAGCCCCGGGCGCGTCAACGCCCGGGGCTCGTTGCCTTCTGTCAGCTACAACCGCTGGTGGAGCCGCAGCCCTCGCAGACGTAGCAGCTGCCGGCGGGGCGCATCTTCGTGCCGCAGGTGAAGCAGAGCGGCGCGTCGGCGGCCTTGCCGATCACGGCCTCCAGCAGCTCGGTGCTGGAGCCGACCGCCGGGGCCGGCTTGGCCGCAGCGACGTCGGCGATCTCCTTCGCCGGCTGGGCGATCGGGCCGGTCTTCGTCTCCGGTGCCTCGACCGGGGCGGAGGAGGCCATCGCGGTCAGCTCCGCACCGCTGATCGACGCGCTCTCCGCCTCCGCCTCGGCCCGCAGCTGGGCGGCCCGTTCCTTGGCGGTGAAGATGCCCAGCTCGGCGCGGCCCTCGTACGGCAGGAAGTCCAGAGCCAGGCGACGGAAGATGTAGTCCATCACCGAGGCGGCCATCCGCACGTCCGGGTCGTCGGTCATGCCGGCCGGCTCGAAGCGCATGTTGGTGAACTTGCTGACGTACGTCTCCAGCGGGACGCCGTACTGGAGACCGATGGAGATGGCCACCGAGAAGGCGTCCATCACCCCGGCCAGGGTCGAGCCCTGCTTCGACATCTTGAGGAAGACCTCGCCGAGGCCGTCATCGGGGTACGACGACGCGGTGAGGTACCCCTCGGCGCCGCCGACGGAGAAGCTGACCGTCTGCGACGGGCGCTTCTTCGGCAGCCGCTTGCGCACCGGGCGGTACTCGACGACCTTCTCGACCGTCTTCTCCACCGCGGCCGGAGCCTCGGCGGGCGCGAGCGTCTTGTTCGGCTTGGCCACGGACAGCGGCTGGCCGACCTTGCAGTTGTCCCGGTAGATGGCCAGCGCCTTGAGGCCGAGCTTCCAGCCCTCGAAGTAGATCTTCTCGACGTCGGCGACGGTGGCCTGCTCCGGCATGTTGACCGTCTTGGAGATGGCGCCGGAGATGAACGGCTGGACGGCCGCCATCATCCGTACGTGCCCCATCGGCGCGATGGACCGTTCGCCCATGGCGCAGTCGAAGACCGGGTAGTGCTCCGGCTTGAGGCCGGGGGCGTCCACCACGTGGCCGTGGTCGGCGATGTGCTCCACGATCGCCTCGACCTGCTCCTCGGGGTAGCCGAGGCTGCGCAGGGCGCGCGGGACGGTCTGGTTGACGATCTGCATCGAGCCGCCGCCGACCAGCTTCTTGAACTTGACCAGCGCCAAATCGGGCTCGACACCCGTGGTGTCACAATCCATCATCAGGCCGATGGTTCCGGTCGGAGCCAGCACTGCGGCCTGCGAGTTGCGCCAGCCGAACTTGTCACCGATCTTGTTGCCCTGGGTCCACTGCTTCGTCGCCTCGCGGACGATCGCGGTGGCTACCGTGCTGGTGGGCTTGATCTCGTCGTTGGCGGCGGCGTGCTTGCGCATGACCCGCTTGTGCGGCTCGGCGTTGCGGGCGTAGCCGTCGTACGGGCCGACGATACCGGCCAGCTCGGCCGAGCGGCGGTACGCGGTGCCGGTCATCAGCGACGTGATCGAGGCGGCGACCGAGCGGCCCTGCTCCGAGTCGTACGGCTGACCGGTGGCCATCAGCAGCGCGCCGAGGTTGGCGTACCCGATGCCGAGCTGCCGGTAGGCGCGGGTGGTCTCGCCGATCTTCTCGGTCGGGAAGTCGGCGAAGCAGATCGAGATGTCCATCGCGGTGATGACCAGCTCGACCGACCTGACGAACTTCTCCACCTCGAAGCCACCGTCGGCACGGAGGAACTTCATCAGGTTGAGCGAGGCCAGGTTGCACGAGGAGTTGTCCAGGTGCAGGTACTCCGAGCAGGGATTCGACGCGGTGATCCGGCCGGTCTCCGGGCAGGTGTGCCAGTCGTTGATGGTGTCGTCGTACTGCAGGCCGGGGTCGGCGCACTCCCAGGCGGCCTGGGAGATGGTGCGGAACAGCTTCTTGGCGTCGATGGTCTCGATGGTCTGCCCGTCGAGCCTGCCGCGCAGGTCGAAGCCGCCGCCGTTCTCCACCGCCGTCATGAACTCGTCGGAGACCCGGACCGAGTTGTTGGCGTTCTGGTACTGCACACTGACGATGTCGTTGCCGCCGAGGTCCATGTCGAAGCCGGCGTCCCGCAGCGCGCGGATCTTGTCCTCCTCGCGCGCCTTGGTGATCACGAACTCCTCGATGTCCGGGTGGTCGACGTCGAGGATGACCATCTTGGCCGCGCGCCGGGTGGCGCCGCCGGACTTTATGGTCCCCGCGCTCGCGTCCGCGCCGCGCATGAAGCTGACCGGGCCGGAGGCGGTGCCACCGGAGGAGAGCAGCTCCCGGGAGGAGCGGATCCGGGACAGGTTGACCCCGGAGCCGGAGCCGCCCTTGAAGATCAGCCCCTCCTCCTTGTACCAGTCGAGGATCGAGTCCATCGAGTCGTCGACGGCCAGGATGAAACACGCAGAGACCTGTTGGGGCGACGGCGTACCGACGTTGAACCAGACCGGCGAGTTGAAGCTGAACACCTGGTGCAGCAGCATCCAGGTCAGTTCGTGGGCGAACACCTCGGCGTCGGCCGGGGTCGCGAAGTAGCCGTACTCCTCGCCCGCCTTGCGGTAGGTGCTGACCACCCGGTCGATGAGCTGCCGCAGCGACCACTCCCGGTCCGGGGTGCCCACCGCGCCCCGGAAGTACTTGGTGGTCACGATGTTGGCCGCGTTGACGCTCCAGGACTCGGGGAACTCGACCCCGCGCTGCTCGAAGTTGATCGAGCCGTCCCGCCAGTTCGTCATCACGACGTCGCGACGCTCCCACGTCACCTCGTCGTACGGGTGGACCCCGTCGGTCGTCCACACCCGCTCGATCTTGAGGCCCGCGCCGGCCTTCGTCCGCGTCCGGCTGGCTGTCACGCCGTCCCCCGCCATCTCATCCGCCCCCTCGTCTGCGCGGTCACCCGCCGCGCGTCGCACTGTCAGCAATTCAGGAAAAGCTCAAACGGTACGGTCGGCGGCCCCCGCCGCCGACCCGGCGTCGCCGTCCGCCCCGGCGCCCCTGCGGGCGCGGGCGGCGGCCCGCAGCGTCTCGATCTCGCGCTCGAAGTCGGTCAGCGAGTCGAACGAACGGTAGACGCTGGCGAAGCGGAGGTACGCCACCTCGTCCAGGTCCCGCAGCGGGCCGAGGATCGCCAGCCCCACGTCGTGGCTGGGGATCTCGGCGGCCCCCTTGGCCCGGATGGTCTCCTCGACCTTCTGGGCGAGCAGGGCGATGGAGTCCTCGTCGACCGGCCGCCCCTGGCACGCCTTGCGCACCCCACCGCCGATCTTGGTACGGCTGAACGGCTCGGTCACCCCGCTGCGCTTGACCACCGCGAGCACCGCCTCCTCGACGGTGGTGAACCGCTTACCGCACTCCGGGCAGGACCGCCGTCGGCGGATCAACTGGCCGTCGTCGGCCTCCCGCGAGTCGACGACCCGGGAGTCGGCGTGCCTGCAGTACGGGCACCGCATCGCCTGACCTCCTTCGTCGATGGCGGGCACACCGGGCACCCCCGGACGCACGGAACCGCGGCGCCGGCCCTGTGTGGGGCCGCCGCCGGGTGCGGCAGCAGGGAGTGCGGTCGGTAGTTGAACCCAACCTGTAGGCGACTTACGCCCATGTGACTACTACATCTAGGGGTCGACGGTATGCGTCCGGCGGACCGAAATCAAGTTCGCCGACCCGCCCGGCGCGTCATCAGGATCACGTCCCGCACTCTCCCTCACCGGCTCGCCGAAAGCCCAACGCGGGACCGCTCCCCCTGGTCACGGCCGACCCGCCGAGGGCGGGAAGCCGCGGGCAGGGTGGGCGGGAACTCGAACTGACGTTCGAGAGCCGCGTACCGTTTACCAGAACAGGCGTTCGGATTTCCCGGTTTCCCGCTCCGACACGCCGACGAAGGTCGTACAGATGTTTGAAAATGACCGATCCCACCTATACGGTCAAGAACAACCGGACGCGGCGGGTTCCGCCCCGCCCGGTCGCCACACCCCGCACGCACCACGAGCCGCCGAGGCACCCAGCGCCGACCAGGGAGGACGGACGTGACCGAGGACCGGGCCAGCCGGCCGAAGAACCCGCAGCAGATCGCCGAGGCGGGTCCGCCGGCCACTCGGCGCCCCCGCGCCGCGCGCAGCCGGACCGGGCAGCCGGCCGTGCGAGCGGTCACCCCGGTGGTCAGCAGCTTCCCCGACCCGGCCACGGTCGACCTCACCGCCCGGCAGCGCCGCATCCTGGAGTTCATCCGCACCTGGGTCGATCGGCACGGGTACCCGCCGAGCGTGCGGGAGATCGGCGAGGCCGTCGGTCTCGTCTCCCCGTCCAGCGTCGCCTACCAGCTCAAGGAGCTGGAGAAGAAGGGCTTCCTGCGCCGCGACCCGAACCGGCCGCGTGCGGTGGACGTCCGGCCCCCCAGCGACATGATCGACGACGAGGCGTCCCGCTCGCAGCGGCCCGCCCCGGCGTACGTGCCGATGCTGGGCCGGATCGCCGCCGGTGGGCCGATCCTCGCCGAGCAGGCGGTGGAGGACATCTTCCCCCTCCCCCGCGAGCTGGTCGGCGAGGGCGAGGTCTTCATGCTCCAGGTCAAGGGCGACTCGATGCTCGACGCCGCGATCTGCGACGGGGACTGGGTGGTGGTCCGGCAGCAGCCGACCGCCGACTCCGGCGAGATCGTCGCGGCGATGCTCGACGGGGAGGCGACGGTGAAGACCTACCGCCACCGGGACGGCCACGTCTGGCTGATGCCGCAGAACCCGGCCTTCGACCCGATCCCCGGCGACGACGCCACCATCATGGGCCGGGTCGTCGCCGTCCTGCGCCGGATCTGACCGCTGTCGGGCAGCGGTCGCCACGGCGGCCGTCGCCCCCGGGGCCGTCGCCCCAGCGAGGCATCGTCCACCGCGCCGCTGGCGACCTGGTGCCCGAGTCGGGGCAGATCGGTAGGCGGATCCGTCAGTAGCGGTCGCCGCGGTGCCCGCGACCGCTGCCGGGTGCCTGGCCGCCGTAGCCGCCCCGCCCGTCATCGGGCCCGCCCTCGCCGCGCCGACCCGCGCGGGGGTCGCGCGGGTCGCGGGGGTCGCGCCCCCGCCGGGGCGGCTCGGCCCGCCCGCCGGCTCCGTACACCCCGCCGCGCACCGGCCGGCTGTCCCGGCCGGGCTGGCCTCCGCTCGGAGGCTGCCCGCCGGCGGGCTGGTCCCCGCCGTACACGCCACCGCCCGGTCGGCCACCGCCGCCGTAGACCCCGCCGCCCTGAGGCCGGCCACCGCCGCCGCCGGGACGGCCACCGCCGCCTGCGGGACGGCCACCGCCGCCTCCATAGACCCCGCGGGAGGGGCCCCGGGCCGGGCCGCCGGCGGCCGGGCCCTCGCCGTACACGCCACCGGCGGCCGGCGCGCCGCCGTAGACCCCGCCGCGCGATCGGTCCCCGCCCGGCGGCGGGCCGTCGGCGGGGCGGCCGTAGCCGGGCTCGTCCGGGCCGTCGTCCAGCGGGAACTCGTCCCGCTCCGACACGTCCTGGCGGGCCTTCGGACCGCCGGCCGGCGCGGGGCGCTTCCGCGCCCGCACGATGCCGAAGATGCCCGCGCCGACCATCAGCGCACCGATCACGCCGACTACGGCGATCAGGTACGTGATCTGGTCGAGGCTCAGCCCCTCGAACCAGGACTTCCCCGCCGCGGGCTTGGACGGGCCGGCGTCGCCACCGGTCAGCGCCTCGGCGCCGGTGGTGGAGGGGGCGTAGGCCAGGATGTCGATCGGGTCGTCCGGGGCCAGCTCACCGCCGTCGGAGACCGTGACGAACGACTTGCCGTCCGGCGTGTAGGAGATCGCCTCGCCGAACGGGTCCGTCAGCGGGGTCACCCGGGGCTTGCCGCCGGTCAGCGCCCCGACGATGTCGCCGTTCGACACGTCGTACTCGAAGGCGTCCGCGTACGTGCGCAGCACCACCTTCGTGCCGTCGGGAGAGCGGGCGGCGCCGGTGACGGCGACCCGGCCGAAAAGGCCCATCCGGGTGTCGGTATTGGTCTTCGGCAGCCCGATCTCGCCGACCTTCTCCATCGGCACCGGGCTGGTCTCGCCGCTCTTGAGGGCCCCCACCGGGCGGAAGATCTCTGCCTTTCCCGAGGCCACCTTGGTGATGATCAAGGGCTTGCCGTCGTCGCTGATCAGCAGCGCCTCGGCGTCGTGTGGCTTGCCCTCGGGATAGGAGAGCCGGTGCAGCACCGGGCGGGCCGACCCGTCGGCCGGCATGCTCCACACCGCCACCCGCGCCCGCCGCGTGGTGCTGGTGATGTTGTCACCGATGTCGGCGATCCACAGCTTCGCGCCGTCCGGCGAGAGCGCGAGGTCCTCGGTGTCGAGCGGACCCTTCCCCGAGTAGCGCACCGGCTCCCTCGCCAGCTTGCACTTGGTGTCGAGGAAGAACACCCGCTTGTGGCTCTCGACGTCGGTGCCGTCGTTGACCACCACGTATCCGCTCTTCGTGGCCACCAGGCCGGAGAGCTCCCGCAGCCGCTCGTCGACGACCGTGCAGCGCTTCTTGCCGGGAGTCGGCTCGGGTGCGGCGGCCGCCGGGGCGGGCGCGGCCGGGGCGGGCGCGGCCGGGGCGGCTCCGGAGAGCGCCACGGTCGCCCCGAGCAGGCCGAGGGCAACCGTGACCGAGGAAACAGCGCGGCGCATGGGGTTCAGTGTCGCATGCCACGTGAATACCGGAGTCACGCCGGGACGCCGACGTTGAGCCGCCACTCGCGACCGGACGATACGGACCCGGGCCAGCAGGCACTACCCGGCCGACGCCGATCCGGCACGCCGGCTGGGACGTCGCCCCGACGGAGGCGCCGCGATCCCCGGGGCCGGCGTACCGGCCCCGGGGTCACTCAGCGGGTGGCGACGGCGACAGGTGTCTCCTCCGCGGCGTACGGGTTGAGCTCGGCGGCGAGCGCCTCATTCACCCGCACGTGCAGCAGCGTGCCCTCGGGCAGGTGGGCGGCGCTGAGCACCTCGCCCTGCCGGTGCACCCGGGCCACCAGGTCACCCCGGTCGTACGGGAGCACCGCGCGGACCTCCACCGCCGGGCTGGGCAGCCGCTTCTCGATGGCCGCCCGAACCTCGTCGATCCCCTGCCCCGAGCGGGCCGAGGCGAAGACGGCGTCCGGCCAGAGCCGCTTGAGCCGCAGCAGGGTGTCCTCCTCGGCCGCGTCGGTCTTGTTGATCACCAGCAGCTCGGGAAGCCGGTCGGCGCCCACCTCGGCGAGCACCTCGCGGACCGCCCGGACCTGCTCCTCCGGGTCCGGGTGGGCGCCGTCGACGACGTGTACCACCAGGTCGGACTCGGCGACCTCCTCCAGGGTCGAACGGAACGCCTCGACGATCTGGTGCGGCAGGTGCCGGACGAAGCCGACGGTGTCGGAGAGGGTGTAGATCCGGCCGTCGGGGGCGGTGGCCTTGCGGGTGGTCGGGTCCAGGGTGGCGAACAGCGCGTTCTCCACCAGCACTCCGGCCCCCGTCAGCCGGTTGAGCAGGCTTGACTTGCCGGCGTTGGTGTAGCCGGCGATCGCCACGGCCGGTACGGCGTTGCGGGAGCGGCGGGAGCGCTTGGTCTGGCGTACCGTCTTCATGGCCTTGATCTCCCGGCGCAGCCGGGAGATGCGGTGCCGGATGCGACGCCGGTCGGTCTCCAGCTTGGTCTCACCGGGACCGCGCACGCCCACGCCGCCGCCCGCGCCGCCGCCGCGACCGGAACCACCGGTCTGCCGGGACAGCGTCTCGCCCCAGCCGCGCAGCCGGGGCAGCAGGTATTCGAGCTGGGCCAGCTCGACCTGTGCCCGGCCCTCCTTGCTCTTGGCGTGCTGGGCGAAGATGTCCAGGATCAGCGCGGTGCGGTCGACCACCTTGACCTTGGTGCGCTGCTCCAGGTTGCGCAGCTGGGACGGGGACAGCTCACCGTCGCAGATCACCGTGTCGGCACCGGAGGAGAGCACCATCGACCCGAGGTCGTCGACCTTGCCCCGGCCGATGTACGTCGCCGGGTCGGGGCGGTTGCGGCGCTGGATCAGCCCCTCCAGCACCTGTGAGCCGGCCGTCTCGGCCAGCGCCGCCAGCTCGGTGAGGGAGTTCTCGGCGTCGGTCTGGCTGCCCTCGGTCCATACTCCGACGAGGACGACCCGCTCCAGCCGGAGCTGGCGGTACTCGACCTCGGTGACGTCGGTGAGCTCGGTGGAGAGGCCAGGGACCCGCCGCAGCGCCTGCCGCTCCGACAGCTCGAACCCCCCGGTGGTGGCGTCGATTTCGTCGTCTGAGAGGGGTACGTAGGTCTCCTGGTCGCGCAAGTGCGCCTCCCTGTCCGTTCTGTACCGAAGCGACGGCTTTCCGTCGCGTACGAGCAATCCTGACATGTGACAACGTCGAACGCACCAGCTATATGCCCGTTGCATGGACCACCAAAAGTGGGGGCGAATGCGACGCGACCGGTGCGGGCGGGTAGAAATGCGGGGCGACATACGACCGGCCGATCAGCGTTGACGGAGGCATTCCCGTGGCCATCACCCGACTTCCGAGTGCGGGGTTCTCGATCACCATCCGGATCGCCGTGCCCGCGGACGCCTCCTCGATCGGCCGGCTGACCACCTCCGTCGGCGAGGCCGGGGCGATCGTCACCGCGCTGGACGTGGTCGACTCCGACCCGACCCACGTGCTGGTCGACCTGACCTGCGACACCGCCGACGCCGGCCACGCCGACCAGGTGGTCGACGCGCTCACCGCGCTCGACGGGGTGGACGTCCGCAAGGTCTCCGACCGCACGTTCCTGCTGCACCTCGGCGGCAAGATCGAGGTCAGCTCGAAGGTGGCGCTGCGCAACCGCGACGAGCTGTCCCGGGCGTACACCCCGGGGGTGGCCCGGGTCTGTATGGCGATCGCCGAGAACCCGGCGGACGCCCGCCGGTTGACCATCAAGCGCAACACGGTCGCGGTGGTCAGCGACGGCTCGGCCGTGCTCGGCCTGGGCAACCTCGGGCCCGCCGCGTCGCTGCCCGTGATGGAGGGCAAGGCGGCGTTGTTCAAGCGGTTCGGCGGGGTGGACGCCTGGCCGGTGGTGCTGGACACCCAGGACACCGACGAGATCGTGGCGATCGTCAAGGCGATCGCGCCCGCGTACGGCGGGATCAACCTGGAGGACATCGCCGCGCCGCGCTGCTTCGAGATCGAGGCCCGGTTGCGCGAGCTGCTCGACATCCCGGTCTTCCACGACGACCAGCACGGCACCGCGATCTGCGTGCTGGCCGCGCTGACCAACGCGCTGCGCGTGGTGGGCAAGCAGCTCGCGGACGTCCGGGTGGTCGTCTCCGGCGCCGGAGCGGCCGGCACCGCGATCATGAAGCTGCTGCTGCGCCAGGGCGTCGGCGACATCATCGCGTGCGACCGCCAGGGCGCCCTGCACCCCGGCCTGAGCGGGCTCAACCCGGCCTGGCAGTGGCTGGCCGAGAACACCAACAAGGACAACTACTCCGGCGACCTGCCCGGGGCGGTACGCGGCGCGGACGTGTTCATCGGCGTCAGCGCGCCGAACCTGCTCACCGGCGACGACATCGCCGCCATGGCCAAGGACTCGATCGTCTTCGCGCTGGCCAACCCGGACCCGGAGGTCGACCCCCGGGAGGCGCGCAAGCACGCCGCCGTGGTGGCCACCGGGCGCTCCGACCAGCCGAACCAGATCAACAACGTGCTCGCCTTCCCGGGCGTGTTCCGGGGCATGCTGGACGCGCACGCCGAGGAGTTCACCGAGGAGATGGCGATCGCCGCCGCCCGGGCGATCGCGGACGTGGTCGGTGAGGAAAAGATCAACCCGACGGTCATCGTCCCCAGCGTCTTCGACTCCCGGGTCGCCCCGGCGGTCGCCGCCGCCGTCCGCGCCGCCGCCCAGTCCCCGGCCCCGCCTCCCGCCGCCGACCCGGGCCCCGCCGACCTCCCGGAAATCGCCGCCACCGCCAGCGCCACCCCCTGACCCCTGTTGGGGGCGACCCGGGCTTCTATCCGGGGAGGGTGACTGTGCCGGTGGCGATCAGGAGGGCTGGCCCGGCGAGCCAGCAGGAGTCGTCCGTGACCGTGACCGTGAGGCGGCCGCCGGGGACGTCGACCGTCGCCGTGCCGGTCTCCCGGCCGGCGTCGCGCAGGGCGACCGCGGCGACCGCGCACGCGCCGGTGCCGCAGGACAGCGTCTCGGCGGATCCCCGCTCGTAGACCCGCATGAGCACGTGGACGTCGGTGCCGCCGACGGGGTCGCCCGGCGCGGTGAACTCGACGTTCACCCCGGCGGGGAAGACCCCGGCGTCGAACACCGGCGCCCGGGTCAGGTCCAGGCCGGCCAGGTCCAGGCCGCCGGGGAGGACGCAGACCAGGTGCGGGTTGCCGACGTCCACGGCGGTGCCCGGCAGGGTCAGCCCACCCAGGGCGGCGGTCGCCACGTCGTACAGCCGGGGGCGGCGCATCTCGACCGAGACCGTGTCGCCCTCGACCAGCGCGCGCACGACGCCGGCGCGGGTGGCCACCGGCAGCGCCGCGCCGGACGGCGTGGCCAGCCCGGTCTCCAGCAGGTAGCGGACGAAGACCCGGGCGCCGTTGCCGCACATCTCGGCGACCGACCCGTCGGCGTTGCGGTAGTCCATGAACCATTCGGCGTCGCCGGCCAGGGCGGCGCCCTCGGGGTGCTTGGCGGCCCGCACCACCCGCAGGACGCCGTCCGCGCCGAGGCCCCGCCGCCGGTCGCACAGCGCGGCGACCATCCCCGGGGTCAGGTCGAGCGCGCCGTCCGGGTCGGGAAGGATGACGAAGTCGTTGCCGGTGCCGTGCCCCTTGGTGAACTCCACGCCCCCCATCATCGCGCAGCGGCGGGGACGAGACGCAGGGCGTCGGCAACCAGGCCCGGCGCTGCGGAGTCCAGCCAGTGGATCCGGGGATCGCGGCGGAACCAGGAGCGCTGTCGGCGGACGAACCGGCGGGTGGCCCGGACCGTCTCGTCGCGCGCCCCGCGCTCGGTCAGTTCCCCGGCGAGCAGGCGCAGCACCTGCTGGTAGCCGAGCGCCCGGCTGGCGGTGCGGCCCTCGCGCAGGCCGCACCCGACCAGGGCCCGGGTCTCGGCGACCAGACCGTCGGCCCACATCCGGTCCACCCGCAGGGCTATCCGCTCGTCCAGCGCGGTGGTGTCCAGGTCCACCCCGAGCTGCACGGACGGGTAGTACGGGGTGGGTTCGGGCAGGGACGCGGTGAACGGCGCCCCGGTCAGCTCGATCACTTCCAGGGCGCGGACGATCCGCCGGCCGTTGCCGGGCAGGATGCCCCCGGCCGCGGCCGGGTCCGCCGCGAGCAGCCGCGCGTGCAGGGGGGCCGGGCCGGCCTCGGCCAGCTCCGCCTCCAGCCGCTCCCGCACGACGGGGTCGGTGCCGGGGAACTCGAACCGCTCCAGCACCGCCCGCACGTACAGGCCGGAGCCGCCGACCAGCAGCGGCACCCGGCCCCGGGCCAGGATGTCGTCGACCGCCGCGCGGGCCAGCCGCTGGTACTCGGCGACGCTGGCCGGCTCGGTCACCTCCCAGATGTCGAGCAGGTGGTGCGGCACGCCCTCCCGCTCGGCCGGGGTGAGCTTCGCGGTGCCGATGTCCAGGCCCCGGTAGAGCTGCATCGAGTCGGCGTTGACCACCTCGCCGTCCAGGGCCCGCGCGAGGGCGATGCTCAGCGCGGACTTCCCGGCGGCGGTCGGCCCGACCACCGCCACCACCGTGCCGGGCGGGACGCCGCCCGCGCTCACGCCGGCTCCCAGTTGGCCACGAGGTAGGCGACGCCGTAGGGCGCCTCGTGGTGGCCCAGTTCGCCGCGCCAGTCACCACCCGCCGCACGGACCGCGCCGGCCAGCACCTGCCAGGGCGCCCGGCCGGCGGCGCTCAGCTCCGCCGACAGCGCCGGGTCGAGGCCGAGCAGGGCCTCGGCGTCGGCGTCCGCCAGGGCCCGGGCCACCCCGTCGTCGTACGCCTGCGCGCGCGGGTCGTCGTAGCCGGGCGCCTTCGTCCCGCGGCACGCCGACCCGTCCCCCAGCACCAGCAGCGCCACCCGGTGCTCCGCCGCCGCCCCGACCAGCTCGGCGCCGACCCGGGCGCACTCCTGCGGGGGCGCGTCGGTGGCGATCGAGTGCGCGAACCGGGGCAGCCCGGTGCCGGAACGGCCGAGGAGCCACGCGCCGATCGTCAGGCTCAGCGGAAGGCGCTCACCCCCCGCACAGTTGACCCGCCACAGTCGCACCTGCCTGTCCACCCCGTACGCCCGCAGCGAGCCGTAGTCGGCGGACCGGAACGACAGGGTCGCCGGCCCGGCGCCGACCAGCACGATCGCGTCCGGCCCGGCGGCGAGCAGCCGGGCCACGGACGCGGCGCAGGCGGCGCGGAGTTCGTCCAGCTCGCCGGCGGCGGCGCCGGCAACTTCCGGCACGAGCAGAGGCGGATGGGGGCAGACGGCGGCGGCGACCAGAGGCACCCGTTCACCGTAGCCGGACCCGCCGGTGCGTCCCCGCGCCGATCCGGTCATCCGGCTCTAGGACACCGTATGGTCACGGTCGACGACAGGCGCTCGACGCGGACGGGGGCGGACCTGTGACAATGCCGGGAGTAACTTGCTGCGCCGTGGCGGCGATCGCGGGCTTGTCCCGTCGACGCCGGGAGATCGAGGATGGGCACATGAGCGACTGGACGGCCTTCGGACGGGTGGACGCGGACGGCACTGTGTACGTCAAGACCGCCGAGGGCGAGCGGGTGGTCGGATCCTGGCAGGCGGGAGCCCCGGAGGAGGGGCTGGCCCATTTCGCCCGCCGCTTCGCGGACCTGGTCACCGAGGTTGACCTGACCGAGGCGCGGCTCAAGTCGGGCGCGGCTGACGCGGGCGGGTCGCTGACCACCATCCGCCGGATCCGCGCCTCGCTCGCCGAGGCGCACGTCGTCGGCGACATCGACGCGCTGGTCGCGCGGCTGGACAAGCTCGCGGCGGTCGCCGAGGAGAAGGCGGGCGAGGCCCGCGCCGCCAGGGATGCGGCCCGGGTCGAGGCGCTGGCCCGCAAGACCGCCCTGGTGGAGGAGGCGGAGAAGCTGGCCGCCGAGTCGACCGGCTGGAAGACCGCCGGCGACCGGCTCAAGGAGATCCTCGACGAGTGGAAGACCGTCCGCGGGGTTGACAAGAAGGCCGACGGTGAGCTGTGGAAGCGCTTCGCCGCCGCGCGGGACGCCTTCACCCGCCGCCGGGGCGCCCACTTCGCCACCCTGGACGCCGAGCGCAAGCAGGCGCAGCAGGTCAAGGAGGAGCTGGTCGCCGAGGCTGACAAGCTGAAGGAGTCCACCGACTGGGCGGCCACAGCCAACCAGCTCAAGGACCTGATGACCCAGTGGAAGGCGGCCCCCCGCGCCTCCAAGGAGGCCGAGCAGAAGCTCTGGGAACGGTTCCGGGCAGCCCAGGACGCCTTCTTCACCCGGCGCAGCGAGGTCTTCTCGGCCCGGGACGACGAGCAGCGGGGCAACCTGGAGCGCAAGCAGGCGCTGATCGCCGAGGCGGAGGCGCTGAACATCGACAGCGACCCGAAGGGTGCTCAGGCCAGGCTGCGGGACATCCAGGCGCAGTGGCACGAGGCCGGCCGGGTTCCTCGGGAGGCGGCTGCCGGACTGGAGCGCCGGCTGCGCGCGATCGACGACAAGGTCCGCGAGGTGATGGACTCCGCGTGGCGGCGGACCACCAAGGAGGACAACCCGCTGCTGACCCAGATGCGGGTGCAGGTCGCCGAGGCCGAGGAGCGGCTGGCCCGGGCCCAGGCCGCCGGGGACGCCCGGCGGATCAAGGATGCCGAGCAGGCGCTCGCCTCGAAGCGCCAGTTCCTCCAGCTCGCCGAGCAGGCCGGCTGAGCCCAGCAACTCCGGGAGCCCCCGGTCCCACCACGGGACCGGGGGCTCCCGGCTGTCCGCGCCCTCGCCGCCCCGGGCCCGACGTCCGACGTCCGTCGGCCCTTCCGGGCAGCTCGGGGACATCGCCGGGCCCGGACTTTACATCGATAGACATCTGTGCTTACATCAGGAAAGCGCTTACCTGCAACCGTTGGTGGCGCCAGCACGGGAGCCGCTTCTCACTCCAGGGGCAGTCCACACCGGCGGGGCACGGGTCACCGTCCCCGGTCGACCCCGGCGCCACCGGGTAGGCGCCAGGCGATCGGCCGACGGCCCGCGCACCCGAACCACCGAAGGGAAGCACCATGCGCATCACGTCACGACGTCGGACGACGCTGCTCGCCGCAGCCGCCACCGCCTCGGTCCTCGTCGCCGGGGCCCTCACCGCCGCCACCGCGCCGGCGTCGGCCGCGCCGACCGACCTGGTCGGCTGGGCCACCCAGAACGGGGGCACCACCGGGGGCGGCAACGCCGCGACCACCACCGTCACCAGCGCCTCCGCGCTGACCACCGCGGTCGGCTCCAGCAGCGCCGCGGTGATCCGGGTCTCCGGCACCATCACCTGCTCCGGCATGCTGCGGGTCCGGTCGAACAAGACCATCCTCGGCAACCCGGGGGCGACCATCTCCGGCTGCGGGCTCAACATCAACGGCGACCGCAACGTCATCATCCGGAACATCACGTTCAAGAGCTGGAACGACGACGCGATCAACGTTCAGGAGTCGGCGACCAACCTCTGGATCGACCACAACACCTTCACCGGCGGCTACGACGGCGCAGTCGACATCAAGCGGGGCTCGGACTTCATCACCGTGTCGTGGAACCGGGTCTACAACCACGACAAGTCGATGCTGCTCGGCCACAGCGACGACAACGCCAGCCAGGACACCGGCCACCTGCGGGTGACCTACCACCACAACTGGTTCGACGCGAGCACCCAGCGCCACCCCCGGGTCCGCTTCGGCAACCCGGTGCACGTCTACAACAACTACTACTACAAGAACAGCGGCTACGGCGTGGCCTCCACGGAGGGCGCCGGCGTGCTCGTCGAGGGCAACTACTTCGACGGCGTCAGCGACCCGTACCACCTGGGCGAGGGCAGCTCCGGGCCGGGCACCCTGGTCGCCCGGAACAACCACCTCGTGGGCTCCGGCAGCGGCCAGACCGGCGGCAGCGTGAAGAGCATCCCGTACCCGTACACCCTCGACAGCGCGAGCAGCGTCAAGTCGATCGTGACGGGCGGCGCGGGGGCCGGCAAGATCTCGGTCTGATCGTCGGAAGGCTGGTCGGGGCCCGCCGGCGCGGCGGGCCCCGATCGCGTCAGTGGGCGGCGCAGCCGGTCGTCGGCGCGGGGGCCGCGGCCGGCGCGCCGATCGTGGGCAGGCCGAGCAACACCCCGGGAGTACGCGGGGAGCGGCCCGCCTCGGCGGCGTCGCCGGCCCGGGTGCGGCGGTGCGACAGCGGCTCGCCGTCCGCGTTGAGGTGGTGCGGGGCGGCGTACGTGACCGTGGTGTGCACGACGTCCCCGGGACGGATCCGCCCGGCGAGGCCCCCCGCGCCTGTCGCGAAGTGCACGAGGCGGCCGTCGCGGGCCCGGCCGGACATCCGGCCGGTGCGCTCGTCCTTGCGGCCCTCGCCGACGGCGACCAGCACCTCAAGGGTCTCGCCGACCAGCCGCTTGTTCTCCGCCCAGGTGATCTCCTCGACCGTGGCGATCAGCCGCTCGTACCGCTCCTGGACCACCTGCTTGGGGATCTGACCGTCCATCGTGGCGGCCGGGGTGCCAGGGCGCTTGGAGTACTGGAAGGTGAACGCCGAGGAGAACCGGGACTCGCGGACCACGTCCAGGGTGCGCTGGAAGTCCGCCTCGGTCTCCCCGGGGAAGCCGACGATGATGTCGGTGGTGATCGCCGCGTGCGGCATCGCCGCCCGGACCTTGGAGATGATCCCCAGGTACTTCTCCGACCGGTACGACCGGCGCATCGCCTTCAGCACGTCGTCCGAGCCGGACTGCAACGGCATGTGCAGCGAGGGGCAGACGTTCGGGGTCTCGGCCATCGCGGCGATCACGTCGTCGGTGAAGTCCTTCGGGTGCGGGCTGGTGAACCTGACCCGCTCCAGCCCGTCGATGTCCCCGCAGGCCCGCAGCAGCTTGCCGAACGCGTACCGGTCGCCGAACTCGACGCCGTAGGAGTTGACGTTCTGCCCGAGCAGGGTCACCTCCAGCACGCCCTCGTCGACCAGGGCGCGGACCTCGGAGAGGATGTCGCCGGGGCGGCGGTCCTTCTCCTTGCCGCGCAGGGAGGGCACGATGCAGAACGTGCACGTGTTGTTGCAGCCCACCGAGATCGACACCCAGCCGGCGTACGTCGACTCGCGTCGCGCCGGCAGCGTCGAGGGGAAGATGTCGAGGGATTCGAGGATCTCCACCTCGGCGGCGGCGTTGTGCCGGGCCCGCTCCAGCAGCACCGGCAGCGAGCCGATGTTGTGCGTGCCGAACACCACGTCCACCCAGGGGGCCTTGCGGACGATGTCGCCGCGGTCCTTCTGGGCGAGACAGCCGCCGACGGCGATCTGCATTCCCGGATGCTTGTCCTTCACGGGGCGCAGATGACCCAGGTTGCCGTAGAGCCGGTTGTCGGCGTTCTCCCGGACGGCGCAGGTGTTGAACACCACCACGTCCGGGTTGTCGTCGGTCTCGGCGGCGCGCAGGTAACCGGCCTGTTCCAGCAGGCCGGAGATGCGCTCGGAGTCGTGCACGTTCATCTGGCAGCCGTACGTACGCACCTGGTAGGTGCGCGGGCTGCCCACGGCTGCGGTAGTCATGACCCGGACAGCGTATCCGGGCGAGCCGATCAACTCGAACGAGGAGGAGCCGTGTGCCGAAGCATCAAGACCTTGCGTGAGCCGTACGTGCCGGAGGTGACCAGGGCCGACGTCGAGGCGGCGGCGTTGCAGTACGTCCGGAAGATCTCCGGGTTCCGGGCGCCGGCCGCCCACAACGCGGCGGCGTTCGACGCGGCGGTGGCCGCCGTCGCCGAGGCCACCGCGACCCTGCTCGACCAGTTGGTGGTCCGCGGCGGGAGCCAGCAGCCGGCCGCCGGGGGCTGAGCCGGCCGCCCGGACCTGGGCGGGCCACGCCGCGCCGGGGGCCGGCTGCGATGCCGGTCTCCCGGCCGTCGGCGTCGGGCCGCCCCGGTCAGGCGGCGGCCAGGGCCGGGACGACCGAGTCCGGGGCCCACCTGGAGCGGTGGCACCGGGACCAGCCCCGGCAGCCGGGGTTGGCCAGCGTGCAGAGGCGCTGGTTGCCCAGCACCTCGCCGTCGTCGGTCTCGGCGACGTCGAAGTGCACCGGGCGGATCGTGCCGTCGGGCGCGACCAGCAGGTGCCGGCCGGCGTCGAGGGTGTCGTCGCGCAGTAGGCAGTTACGGCCGAGCAGCCGGGCCAGCGCGGCGATGCCGGGCAGCTCGGGCAGGCTCTCGGGCACGCCGTAACAGTCCACGATCGTGCCGAACTCCCCCGGCGCCTGCCAGACGTCGCAGATCACCGCGTACGTGGGCAGCCGTGCGGGGTCGGCCACCGCGAGCGGCATCACCACCCGCCCCAGGGCCTCGGCCAGCGCCGGGTAGACCTCCACCGGGGGCACCCCGTCGATTCTCCAGTTCCACAGCTCGGTCATGCCGCCTCCTCGCTGCGTTCGTCCCACCGGCCTCCGGATCGGGCCTTAATGACGATGGTGGGGGGCATTTGACCTCAGCCGGGCGCAAGTTACCGGTCTGTGACCATTCTGGGCAAAATTTCCCGACCCGCCGTTGCGGTGAGTGACGGAAAGATGACAGTTTATCGGGTATGGTGGTCCATCCGGCACCCGACACCCGCTCCGGGTCAACGATCACCGCGGCCCGGCGCTACAGCCCTCCTCAGCGCACCACGACGAGGTGGTCGCCGCGCGGCAGCAGCTCGCCGATCACCGTGGCCCCCGGGATCTCGCCGGCGACCAGCAGCCCGCCCGAGGTCTGGGCGTCGGCCAGCAGCAGCCGCTCCGCCTCGCCCGCCGCGCCGAAGTCGGTCCACGGGGCGACCCAGTCCAGGTTGCGGCGGGTGCCGCCGCTGACGTACCCGTCGCGGACGGCCTCCCGCGCGCCTGGCAGGTACGGCACCCGGGCCGCGTCGATCGCCACCGTCAGCCGGCTGGCCCGGGCCAGCTTCGAGGCGTGCCCGAGCAGCCCGAAGCCGGTCACGTCGGTGCCGCAGCGGACCCCGGCGGCGACCGCCGCGCGGGCGGCGTCCCGGTTCAGCGCCGCCATCGAGGCGACCGCCTCGGCGAACCACTCCCCGGTGGCCTTGTGCCGGGTGTTGAGCACCCCCACACCGAGCGGCTTGGTCAGCGACAACGGCAGCCCGGCCCGCCCGGCGTCCAGTGTGATCAGCTCCTCCGGCCGGACCACGCCGGTGACCGCGAGGCCGTACTTCGGGCCGTCGTCGTCGACGCTGTGCCCGCCGGACAGGTGGCAGCCGGCCTCCCGGGCCACATCCTGGCCGCCCCGCAGCACCTCCCCGGCCAGCTCGATCGGCAGCCGCTCCCGGGGCCAGCAGAGCAGGTTGAGCGCGACGAGCGGCGTGCCACCCATGGCGTACAGGTCGGAGAGCGCGTTCGCGGCGGCGATCCGCCCCCAGTCGTACGCGTCGTCGACGACCGGGGTGAAGAAGTCGGCGGTGCTGACCAGGCCGGTCCGCTCATCGAGGCGGACCACCGTGGCGTCGTCGCCGTGGTCGAGGCCGACCAGCAACTCGGCCGTGCCGCTGGCGGGGCCGAGGCCGGCGACCAGCGTCTCCAGCTCGCCGGGCGGGATCTTGCACGCGCACCCGCCACCGCGGGCGTATTCGGTCAGGCGTACCGGTTCCGTCATCCCCTCATAATCTTCGTACGTCGTGGCCTCCGCCACCTGCCCGGCCGTCCGGCCCTGATTCGGACGCCCGACAACGATCGTTACCGGTGTTACCGCACCGTGACCAGATGGGTTGCGTTCCGCCATCTCGGCCCGCCTACAGTGGCCGGACCGGGGGTCATCCGACTCCCTGGCGTACACGACGACAGGGACGGTGGACGACGTGACGACGGGCGAACCGCTCATCGTGCTGGACTCGGTCAACAAGTGGTTCGGGCCGCTGCACGTGCTGGACGACGTCTCGCTCTCCGTCGGCAAGGGCGAGGTGGTCGTGGTGATCGGCCCGTCCGGCTCCGGGAAGTCGACCCTCTGCCGCACGATCAACCGACTGGAGCCGATCAGCTCCGGCAGCATCACCTTCGACGGCCAGCCGTTGCCGGCCGAGGGGAAGGCGCTGGCGAAGCTGCGCAGCGAGGTCGGCATGGTGTTCCAGTCGTTCAACCTCTTCGCGCACAAGACCATCCTGGAGAACGTCACCCTGGGGCCTGTCAAGGTCCGCAAGGAGAAGGCCGCGAGCGCGCGCGAACGCGGGCTGGCCCTGCTGGACCGGGTGGGCATCGCCAACCAGGCCGACAAGTTCCCCGCCCAGCTCTCCGGCGGCCAGCAGCAGCGGGTGGCGATCGCCCGCGCGCTGGCCATGCAGCCCAAGGCGATGCTCTTCGACGAGCCGACCAGCGCGCTCGACCCGGAGATGGTGGGCGAGGTGCTGGACGTGATGACCTCGCTGGCCCGCGAGGGCATGACCATGGTCGTGGTCACCCACGAGATGGGCTTCGCCCGGCACGCGGCCAACCGGGTCATCTTCATGGCCGACGGCAGGCTGGTCGAGGACGCTCCCCCGACTGAGTTCTTCGGCAACCCGCGCAGCGAGCGGGCCAGGGACTTCCTCTCCAAGATCCTCACGCACTAGGCGCCCGTACCGGAGCACTCCGCCCCCTGGCGTGCCCCGTCGAGAAGGAGATGAGTATGCGTATCAAGCGCGTGGCGGCAGTAGCCGCGGCGGCCGCCCTTGCACTGGGAATGACCGCCTGCGGAAGCGACGACGACGGCGGCGGCAGCGGCTCGGGCAGCAAGGGCCTTGTCGGCAAGGCGCAGAGCCAGAAGAAGCTGGTCATCGGCGTGAAGGCCGACCAGCCGGGGCTGGGCCTGCAGACCGGCAGCACCTACGAGGGCTTCGATGTCGAGATCGCCAAGATCATCGCCAAGGGCCTGGGCGTCGAAGCCGCCAACATCGAGTGGAAGACCACGGTCTCCGCCAACCGTGAGCCCTTCATCCAGCAGGGCACCGTGGACCTGGTCGTGGCGACGTACACGATCAACGACGAGCGCAAGCAGAAGATCAACTTCGCCGGGCCGTACTTCATCGCCGGCCAGGATCTGCTGGTCAAGGCGGACTCGACCCTCGCTGGCCCGGAGGCGCTGGACGGCAAGACGGTCTGCTCGGTGACCGGGTCCACTCCGGCCAAGCGGATCCAGCAGGAGCACCCGAAGGCCAAGCTCCAGCAGTTCGACTCGTACTCGAAGTGCCTGCCGCTGCTGGAGAACGGCAAGGTCGACGCCGTCACCACCGACGACATCATCCTCGCCGGCTACGCCGCGCAGACGCAGTACGCCGGCAAGTTCAAGGTGGTGGGTAAGCCCTTCTCCTCCGAGCCCTACGGCATCGGCCTGAAGAAGGACGACAAGGCAGGCTGCGAGAAGGTCAACGAGATCCTCAAGGCCTCCGCCTCGGACGGCACCTACAAGACCGCCTGGGACGCCACGCTGGGCAAGAGCGGCAAGGCCGCGCCCGAGCTGGACACCACCAAGCTGACCAACTGCGGCAGCGTCTGACTGGTTCCGGGGCCGGCACCGGTGACGGTGTCGGCCCCGGTCCGTCACGACGCCGACAACGTGCCCCGGGAGTCGACGCATGCACGTATTCGCTGACCAGGCCAACTTCGACGCGTATGTGTCGGGCTTTCTCTGGATCCTCAAGCTGACCGGTGCGGCAGCGGTCCTCGCGTTGCTTCTCGGCGTGCTGCTCGCCGCGTTCCGGGTCTCCCCCGTGCCGGTGCTGCGCGGCCTCGGCACGGCCTGGGTCAACATCTTCCGCAACACCCCGCTGACCCTGATCATCTTCTTCTGCTACTTCGGCCTCTTCTCCACCCTGGGGCTCAGCCTGGCCGAGGACCTGGACCTGAACAACTACTGGCTCGGTGTCGTCGGCCTCTCCGTCTACACCGCGTCGTTCGTCTGTGAAGCCGTTCGTTCCGGCATCAACACGGTGCCGAACGGACAGGCGGAGGCCGCCCGAGCGATCGGGCTCACCTTCTTCCAGACCCTGCGGATCGTGGTGCTGCCCCAGGCCGGCCGGGCCGTCGTGGCCCCGCTGGGCAGCGTCCTCATCGCGCTCTGCAAGAACGCCACGATCGTCGGCACGATCGGGCTGATGGAGTCCTCCAGCGTGATGAAGGACCTGATCAACAGCAACGGTGACGCGGTCATCGCGATCTTCGCGGTCTTCGCCGGCACGTTCGCCGCGCTCCTGATTCCCACCGGCTACTTCTTCGGCTGGCTGGCCAACCGACTGGCGGTGAAGCGCTGATGAGCGCCAGCAACGTCCTCTACGACCACCCGGGGCCGCGGGCCCGCGCCCGCAACGCGGTGCTCAGCGTGGTCTTCGGCGTCGGTCTGGTCGCGCTGCTCTGGTGGATCTACCGGAAGTTCGACGAGGCCGGCCAGTGGGAAGCCCACCTCTGGAAGCCGTTCACCGAAGCGTCGACCTGGACCGAGTTCATCGTTCCGGGCCTCCAGCAGACCCTGCTCGCGGCCGGCACCGGGATGGTCCTGTCACTCGCCTTCGGCATCGTCTTCGCCGTGGGCCGACTCTCCGAGCACCGGTGGATCCGGGTGCCCTCGGGTGCGGTCGTAGAGTTCTTCCGCGCCGTGCCGCTGCTTCTGATGATCTTCTTCATCTTCTACGGGGTGCCGTTCCTCATCCAGGGCCCGGTCTCGGCGTTCTGGTCCGTGGTCATCGGTCTGACGTTGTACAACGGATCGGTCCTCGCCGAGGCGTTCCGCGCCGGCATCCGGTCGATCCCAGGGGGCCAGGCCGAGGCAGCGTACGCGGTGGGTATGCGCAAGGCCCAGGTGATGCGCCTGATCCTGATTCCCCAGGCGGCCCGGGCGATGCTGCCGGTGATCGTCAGTCAGCTCGTGGTGCTGCTGAAGGACACCGCGCTCGGCTACATCGTGGCCTTCCCCGAGTTGCTGCAACGCGGCGTGAACGACCTCTCCGCCAACTACGGCAACGTGGTCGCCGCCGCGATGGTTGTCGCCGCGATCTACATCGTGATCAATACGCTGCTCACCCTGCTCGCGAACTGGCTGGACGGGCGGACCCGGCGACGGGCGTCCCGGGCGCCGAACCAGGCCGCCCTGAGCCCGAACCAGGTGGGCGGACCAGCCGTGGTCGAGCCGCAGGGCTGAGGGACCTCTTCAGCAACACGAGGGCGACGCGGCAGGACTCGCGTCGCCCTCGTTGCCCCAGAGGCTGGTCGGCCAGGCGCGCTCGGGGCGCCCCCTGACCGCACACGGGGCGCCCCGAGCAACTCCATCCGCCGAGGCCGCCGCACGGATCAGTGGACGGGGCAGCGAAGCCGCAGTGAGGGCTGGAGACCCTCGCCGTCCCGCTCTCAGCGGGCGATCTCGGTGACCCGGGACTCGCGCACCACGGTCACCCGGATCTGTCCCGGGTAGGTCAGCTCCTCCTCGATCTGCTTGGCCACGTCCCGGGCCAACACCGCCGCGCCGATGTCGTCGACGTCGTCGGGCTTGACCATCACCCGGATCTCCCGGCCCGCCTGCATGGCGAAGACCTTCTCCACGCCGATCTTCCCGGCCGCGATCTCCTCGATCCGCTCCAGCCGCTTGACGTACGCCTCCAGGCTCTCCCGCCGCGCCCCCGGCCGGCCACCGGAGCAGGCGTCGGAAGCCTGGGTGAGGACGGCCTCGACGGTCTGTGGCGGCACCTCGTTGTGGTGTGCCTCGATGGCGTGGACGACGTCCTCGCTCTCGCCGTACTTGCGGGCCAGGTCGGCGCCGATGATGGCGTGGCTGCCCTCCACCTCGTGGGTGAGCGCCTTGCCGATGTCGTGCAGGAACGCCGACCGCTTGATCGTCGGCACGTCCAGTCGCAACTCGGCGGCCATGATCCCCGCGATGTGCGCGGTCTCCACCAGGTGCTTGAGCACGTTCTGCCCGTACGAGGTGCGGTAGCGCAGCCGGCCGAGCAGGGTGACCATCTCGTCGTGGATCTCGGTGATGCCGACCTCGACGAGGGCGTCCTCGGCGGCGCGGCGGCAGAGCTGCTCCACCTCCTGCCGGGCCAGGTCGTAGACCTCCTCGATCCGGTGCGGGTGGATCCGCCCGTCGAGCACCAGCTTCTCCAGGGTGACCCGGCCGACCTCGCGCCGCACCGGGTCGAAACAGGAGAGCAGCACCGCCTCAGGGGTGTCGTCGATGATCAGGTTGACCCCGGTGACCGACTCGAAGGCGCGGATGTTGCGCCCTTCCCGGCCGATGATCCGCCCTTTCATCTCGTCCCCGGGCAGGTGCAGGACGCTGACCACGCTCTCTGCGGTCTGCTCGCTGGCGATCCGCTGGATGGCGTCCACAACGATGTGCCGGGCGCGCTGATCGGCCGTGCTGCGGGCGTCCGACTCGATGTCCCGAACCAGCAGCGCGGCCTCCCGCTTGGCCTGCGTCTCGATCGCCTCGATCAGCTCCGTGCGGGCGGCGTCGACGGTCAGCCCGGCGACGCGCTCCAACTCCCGCCGGGCCTGCTCCTCCGCCTCGGTCAGGGCCCGTTCCCGCTCGACCAGCGCAGACTCCCGGACGGCCAGTGCAGCGCTGGCGGCGGTGAGCTGGCGCTCCCGGTCGGCGAACCGCTCCACCTCCTCGGTGTGCAACCGCTCCCGCTCGTCCATCCGGGCGGCCCGCCGCTCCACCTCGGCGGCCTGTTCCCGGGTGGTCGAGGCGAGCACCGCCACTTCGCGTTCGCCGCTGCGCCGGGCCGCCGTGCGCAGTTGCTCGGCGTCCGCCTCGGCCTGCTTGTGGGCCCGCTCCAGGACGGTGTCCGCCTCCGCTCGGGCGCCGTCGAGCACCCGCCCGGCCTCGGAGCGGGCCGCCTTCGCCTCGGCCTTCGCCGCGGCGGCCTCGGCGCGCGCCGCCGCGGCCGCGGACTTGGCCACGTCGATGGTGCTGTTCACCTCGTCGGCGGCGGTGCGTAGCGCGGCCAGGGACTGTTCCTGGCGGTCCTTCTCGGCGGCGTAGGCCGGGTCCTCGGGGCGGGGGGCGGTGCTGATTCGGCGCATCGTGCGCAGCCCCACCAGCACCGCGCCGACGACCACGACGGCCAGCACCAGCACCACGGCGAGGATGACGGCATCGAAGGCGTTCACGACCGCACCGCTACATCGACGTGGGCCGAAGCGAGCCGACGGGTCGGGACGAGCGGGCGGGCCTGGCCGCCGCCGATGGCGGCGGAACTTCGGCGTGCCGCCCGGGTGACTTCCGGGCAGGCACCGGAGCGGGCGACTCGGGCGCCGCCGGGTCGGAGGCCACGGCGCGCGTCGCCGCCGGGTCGAAGACCATGGCGCGCGGCGTCGCGGCCGACCCCGTCGCCCGTCGGTGCGTCGCGACCGACGGCCGTCCTGTCGGGACCACCGGTGTACCTGTGCCACCCCGCCATGGCCGCCTCCCCTGAACGTCGGCGCCGCAGTGCTCATGCCACCTGGGCACACGCGCTGCGGCTCTGAGACGCCCGACCTGAGCGGCTGGCCATGGGTAGCTCTCACCACCGGCGATGCCCGCTGGGCATCGTCGGCAGCCGGGTGCAGTTGTCGCACCAGCTCCGGTCCGGCCTGTCGGAGCTGGCACCGCAGGCCGGCGAGCCGGCCAAAGTGATGCTGTTCTGTTACGCGATCTATGTTGTGCGCTTAGCCTGCGCTGGTCGGGCAATGTGAGCCTGTATGGCGAGGCTAGGTCTCCGGGGGCCGTCTGGTCAAGGACTCATGATCAAACCCCTCGAACGGAGCGAAGTTGAGGGGTCACCGAACGCCGATCCGACGCCGGACACCGCCGGACAAAGGTGGCGTGGCGCGCCCGCAGTCGGGGCATCGGCGCTGCTCTGCTCAGTGGGCTCCACCCGCGAGGGCCGCGCCGACCAGCGCGGCATTGTCGGCGGCCGGCGCGCCGCCCGGCAGCAGGAAGGTGTCCTCCAGCCCGATCCTGGTGTCGAGCCCGCGACCGACGGCCTCGGCGAGCACCGGCCACACCGCCGGGCCCTCGGCGTGCAGCAGCACCGGCGGGCCACCGGGCGGCAGGGCGGCGAGAATGCCGGCAGCGTCGACCAACGCGTCCGCCGGATCGGGGGCCATGCACTCGACGAGGACCCGCAGGGCCGGCACCCGCCAGCCCCGGTACGCCCGGACGGCGTCCAGGGTCCAGACGCCGGCCTCGACGGCCACGCCCCGCTCGACCAGCGCCGCCGCCACCTGCTCGGCACCGGCCTCGTGCACGTTGACCGACACGAAGTCGGGCGGCACCTGCCAGGCCCGCACGGCGGCCACCCGGGCGGCCGGATCCGGCTCGATCCACGCGCCGGTGCTCACGCCGACCGGCAGCCCGGGGCAGGTGGCGCGCAGCGCGGCGACCGCCGCGTCGACCACCGCCGGGGCGAGCGACTCCGCGCCGGCGGCGTCACGTGGGTGGACGTGTACCGCCGCGACGCCGAGGGCGGCGCAGCGATACGCGTCGGCGGCCAACTCGGCCGGGGTGACCGGCACGGCGGGGTGTTCGGCCCGGCTCCGGCCGCCGTTGAGACACGCCTTCAACATCGATGCCGCCTTCCCGCCACGTCCCGCCGATCACGGCTTGACGAACCCCACAGGGACACCCGCCGCCTCCGCCGGACATCCCACACGGCCAGCCGCACCGGTCAGTCGAGGCTGCGGCTGTCCCGGTCGACGTCGCCCTCCGCGTCAGCGAGCGCGTCGGCGTCGATCCGGTCGGCGAACTCGGCCGCCTCGGCGCTCTGCGCGGCGAGCGCGTCCTTCACCGCCCGGATCGCCACGCCGGGCGGGTAGCCCTTGCGGGCGAGCATGCCGACGAGCCGGCGGAACACCGCGTCCGGCTCGCCCCGGGCCGTGCGCAGCTTCCGTTCGACCAGCACCCGGGCCGTCTCGGCCTCGGTCTCCTCGTCCAGCTCACCGAGCGCCTCGGTGGCCACCTCGCCGTCCACGCCGCGCCGGCGCAGCTCGTTGGCGAGCGCCCGGCGGGCCAGCCCCCGGCCGGCGTGCCGGCTGGACACCCAGGCGCGGGCGAAGGCCGCGTCGTCGATGATGCCGACCTCGTCGTACCGGTCGAGCACCCCGGCGGAAACCTCCTCGGAGATCCCCCGCTTGGCGAGCGCGGCGGCCAGCTCGGCCCGGGTGCGCGGGCGCAGGGCGAGCTGGCGCAGGCAGATCTCCCGCGCCGCCTCGGCCTCGTCCCGGGGCGGCGCCTGTCCGCCGGCCTCCGGGTCGGTCGCCGGATCGGGGCGGCCACGCCGGGGACGGGGCGGCGTGTCGGCGTCGCCCGACCGGGACGGGCTGGCATCCCAGCCCCGCCCCGTCCGGGCGCGTCTTCCTGCCACTGGTCAGCTACCGGTCAGAAGTCGACCGGCGGCAGTTCCGGGCCACCGGCGGCGTCGCCCGCGCCGACCCCGACGCCGAGCTTCTCCAGGATCTTCTTCTCGATCTCGGCCGCCACGTCCGGGTTTTCCTTGAGGAACTCCCGGGCCTTCTCCTTGCCCTGGCCGAGCTGGTCGCCGTCGTACGTGTACCAGGCGCCGGACTTGCGGATGATCGCCTGCTCCACGCCCACGTCGATGAGCGAGCCCTCGCGGGAGATGCCCTTGCCGTACATGATGTCGAACTCGGCCTGCTTGAACGGCGCGGCGACCTTGTTCTTCACGACCTTGCACCGGGTGCGGTTACCGACCACGTCGGTGCCGTCCTTGAGACTCTCGATACGGCGCACGTCGAGCCGGACCGAGGCGTAGAACTTCAGCGCCCGGCCGCCGGTGGTGGTCTCCGGGCTGCCGAACATCACGCCGATCTTCTCGCGGAGCTGGTTGATGAAGATCGCCGTGGTGCCGGTGTTGTTGAGCACGCCAGTGATCTTCCGCAGCGCCTGGCTCATCAGCCGGGCCTGGAGGCCCACGTGGCTGTCGCCCATCTCGCCCTCGATCTCGGCGCGCGGCACCAGGGCCGCCACCGAGTCGATCACGATGATGTCGATCGCGCCGGAGCGGACCAGCATGTCCACGATCTCCAGCGCCTGCTCGCCGGTGTCCGGCTGGGAGACCAGCAGGGCATCGGTGTCGACGCCGAGGGCCTTCGCGTAGTCGGGGTCGAGCGCGTGCTCGGCGTCGACGAAGGCGGCGATGCCGCCGGCCCGCTGGGCGTTGGCCACCGCGTGCAGGGCCACCGTCGTCTTACCGCTGGATTCCGGGCCGTAGATCTCGACGACCCGGCCGCGGGGCAGACCGCCCACGCCGAGCGCCACGTCGAGCGCGATGGAACCGGTCGGGATGACCGAGGTCTGGACAACCGGCCGCTCCCCAAGCCGCATCACCGAGCCCTTGCCGAACTGCTTGTCGATCTGGGCGAGAGCAAGGTCAAGCGCCTTCTCCCGGTCGGGCCCTGCCGCCATGTTTGCCACCCCTGCCTTCGCCGGCGTCTTTGCTGCTGAGCTTCTCGTCACGCGGACACGCTAGGCGCTGGGTCCGACAGAACACCAGCCGACCGGCCGTGAGCTGTGGACGAGCACCCCGCTGTGGACAATAGCCGAACAGGTGTACGACTCGGCAAGCGACACGCAGACCGGAAGAAACGGCTGCTCAGCGTAGCCGCGCAGGCACCCGGTCGGGGTACGCGGCGACCACCGCCCGCCACACCACGTGGGTCTGCTCACCCGATCTCAGCGCCTGCTCGATGGTCCGCCCGCCGAGCTGGGACAGCACCTGGTCCGAGGCGATGCTGGCCGCGTAGGCCCGCCCGAACACCTCCTCCAGCCGGGTCCAGAAGTCGGTCAGCCGCACTGTCGGTCCTCCTCGTCCGGCGCCGGTACGGACGCCGGACGCAACGCTAGCGTCAGCAGGGGCACCGTCGCGATCGCCGCCAGCAGGGTGAGCGTCGGATACCCGGCCACCTGCATGACGAACCCGCTCAGCGCGCCGGCGGCGGCACCGGCCAGGCCCATCGTCAGGTCGGAGAGCCCCTGCACGCTGGGCCGCACGGCAGTGGGCACCGACTCCGACAACAGGGTGGAGCCGGCCACCATCGTCCCGGACCAGCCCAGCCCGAGCAGGACCAGGCCGACCGAGAGCCCCGCCGTGTGGTGCCCGGAGACGCCCGCCACCGCACAGGCCGCCAGCAGCACCGCCAGGCCGCCGAGGATCACCGGGCGTCGGCCGAGCCGGTCGGTGAGCCAGCCGACCACCGGCGACAGCGCGTACATGCCGGCGATGTGCAGGCTGAGCACGACCCCGACCACCCCGAGCACGGCGGCGTCGGAGTGGTACTCGCCGAGGCGTACCGGGGTCATCGACATCACCGCGACCATCACCAGGTGGCCGACCGCGACGGCGGCGATGCCCAGCCGGGCCGCCGGCCGCGCGCGGACCACCCGCCAGGCCGCCCGCATGCCCGCCCCGCGCCGGGCGGTCGCCGCCGGCCCGCCGGCCGCCTCGGGGGCCTCGGGGGCCTCGGCCGCCGCGAGCCGGCGCGCGGTGAGCAGCGGGTCCGGCCGCAACAGCACCAGCAGTACGCCGGCGGCGAGCGTGAACGCCACGGCGCTGAACGCGAACGGGCCGGCCAGCGGCGGCAGGCCCCAGCCCCGGGTGGTCCGGTCGGCCAACGCGGCGAAGTTCGGCGCAGCCACCGCCCCGACCGTGGTGGCCCAGACGACCACGGAGAGCTGGCGGCCCCGGCGGGCCGGCTCGGCGAGGTCGACGGCCGTGTAGCGGGCCTGGAGGTTGGCGGCCGTGCCGCCGCCGAACAGCAGCATGCCGAGGAAGAGCAGGGGCACCTGGCGGGTCATCGCGGCGAGCACCACCAGCACGCCCCCGGCGGCCCCGACCAGGTACGCGGTGACCAGGCCGGGTCTGCGGCCGTATCCCGTCATGATCCGGGTGACCGGGACGGCGAGCAGCGCGCCGCCCACCACCCCGGCGCTCTGCGCCAGGCCGGCGACCGCCGTGCCGGCGATCCGGGCGGCGAGCAGCGCCCCGACCGTGACGCCGATGGTGACGCCGACGCCCCCGATGATCTGGGTCACGAAGAGCAGCCGCACCGTCCGGCGCTGGATCGGGGCGACGTCGATCCGGCTCGGGGCCGGCGCCGTGAGGTCGGTGGCCATCGGGACTCCTCGGGAAGGGCGGCGGCTCCCGGGTAAGGGGCGGTGGGCTGCCCCCATCCTTGCGCAGCCCGGCCCAGGCCGGCACCCTGGTCTGCCACAGGCCGAACTTCCGATCGCCGTCACCGGGCAGAAGGCGGCCCCGAGGACGACAACTGTCCAGGATCGTCCCGGGAGAGCATCCTGGGTGGATGGGCGGGTCGGTCAGGCGGAGAGGGCGCCGGCGGCGATGGTGAGGTCGGCGACCAGGCCGGCGTACGCGATGTCCTGGTCGTCGGCGCGCAGCACGGCCGACGGGTGGATGGTGGCCAGCAGCCGGGCCGCCGGGGCGTCGGCGACCTTCCCGGCGGAGTCGACCGGCACCCGGGCGAAGTCCTCCGGGTGCTGGGCCGAGGCCGGCCATGGCATCAGCGCGCCCCGCTGCCGGGTGACCCGGAACGCGGGGCCGAGGAGCGCCTTCGCGGCGGTCGCGCCGAGCACCACCACGATGTCCGGGCGCAGCCGGGCGAACTCGGCCACCAGCCAGGGCCGGCACGCGGTGACGTGCACCCGGTCCGGGGTCTGGTGGATGCGCCGCCTGCCGCGCAGCTCGAAGCGGAAGTGCTTGACGGCGTTCGTCAGGTAGAGCTGGCTCGGGTCGAGCCCGGCGTCGTCGACCGCCCGGCGCAGCAGCCGGCCGGCCGGCCCGACGAACGGCAGCCCCTTCTGGTCCTCCAGGTCGCCGGGCTGCTCGCCGACCAGCACCACCCGGGCGGCCTCGTCGCCGCGACCGAAGACGGTCTGGGTGGCGTCCCGGTACAGCTCGCAGCCCCGGCAACCGCTCGCGGCGGCACGCAACTCGTCGATGGTGTCGGCCCGCGGCGGGATGAACTGCTGCGCACCAGGGGCGGTGTCGGTCTTGTCGGTCATGGCGATCTTTTTACCCTCCATCCCCGCGCCCACGCGGGCATCCCCGCCCGACACGTCCTCGCTCGCCGCCAGCCGGCCCGGGCGCGGCTCACATTCACGCATCGGTCCGCGGCCAACCGACATCCTCGCTGCCCACCGCCGAGCCCACAAAGGACACAACTTCCCAACCGCCCACTCATGGTTCCGGCCCAGATCGCGCCAGCCGCTGATACCGGTGCCTGCCCGCAGTGCCCAGGGGCCATATGCTGCCCTAGTGACCCCGCCCCTCCCCGGCACCGCCAACCAGGTTCCCTCGGATGGCCCACGCTCCGGCGTCCGCCCAGTGTGGCTGGTGATCGGACCAGCACTTGCCGCGTCGGTGGGCGCCTTCCTACTCGCCGTCACTGTCGGGCCGGCATTGGCCGCGATCCAGCGGGCCATGGGTCTGCCGACCTCGATGATGCTTTGGATCTTCGTCGCGTACCTGCTTCCTGCGGTGCTGGCGGTTCCGGTCAGCGCTCTCGTCGGCCGGCGGTGGCCCACTTCCGTCACCTTGTCCGCGATCGCGCTGCTGGTTCTCGGAACACTGCTGACCGCGCTTGCCCCAGGAAGCGGTTCGCTGCTGCTCGGCCGCGCGGTGACCGGGTTCGGGGCCGGTCTGGCCTGGGGCGTCACGGCGGTGCTGGTCGCGCAGATGGGGGCGCGGCGCGTGTGGGTGGCGTCGCTCGTAGCCGGCGCGGTGGTGCTGACGCTGTGTCTGGGGGCCGTGGCGGGGACGTTTCTGGCACAGACATGGAGATTTCCGTTCGTGCTGGCCATCCCAGTCGAGGTGGTGGCGTTGCTGGTCACGGCCGTGAGCGGGGTCGTTGTGCTGACGCGGCGCGCGTCCCCGCCGGCTCAGCCTCCGACCACACCGTCGGCATGAGGAAGCGGGCGGCTGTCGGCGAGGCAAGCCGAGCGCGCCCAACCCGATCGAACACTCTCTGAGATCGCAAGAAGGCTCAGCCCTCAGGTGAGAAGCACTGGGGAGAGCCTTAGAGCTATCTCGGCCCGGCGGGTCAGGCGGTGAAACCGGACGGGGGGACGGGGCGGACGGCAGCGGCCAGTGCGGCGGTCAGCGCCGGGAGTTCGGCGGCGGCCAGCGAGCTGACCGTGATCCGTAGCCCGGGCTCGGCGGCGATCCGGAACAGCGCGCCCGGGGCCACCGCCCAGCCCGCGTCGCGCAGCGCGGTGAGGGCGCTGGTCTCGTCCGGCACCGGGAGCCAGACGTTGATGCCGGTGCGGCCGTGGCCGGTCAGGCCGTGGGCGGCCAGGGCGGCGAGCAGGTCGCCCCGGCGCCGCTCGTAGCTCTCGCCGGCCCGGTCCACCAGCGCGGCCGTGGCCGGGTCGCGCCAGAGTGCCAGCACGAGGCGTTGCAGCACGGTGGAGACCCAGCCCGCGCCGACCCGGGCCCGGCCGGCCACCCGCGCCACGGTCGCCTCGTCGCCGGCCAGCACCGCGAGCCGCAGGTCGGGGCCGTACGGCTTGCTGACCGACCGGACGAAGGCCCACGCCGGGGTGGCCCCGGCGAGCGGATGCAGCGGCACCCGGGCCAGCTCGGCGGCATGATCGTCCTCGATCAGCAGCAGGTCGTTGCGCCCGGCGAGCAGGGCGCGCAGCGCGGCGGCCCGGTCGGCGGAGACGGCCGCCCCGGTCGGGTTCTGCGCCCGGCTGGTCACCACCAGGGCCTGGGCCCCGGCGGCCAGGGCGGCCCGTACCCCGGCCTCGACCGGCCCGTCGTCGTCCACCGGGACGCCGATCGCGCGCAGCCCGAGCGCGGCGACCAGGTCCAGCAGGTTGGCCCAGCCCGGGTCCTCCACGGCGACCGCGTCGCCGGGCCGCAGGTGGGCGGCGAGCAGGCGTTCGATGCCGTCGAGCGCGCCCCCGGTCACGGTGAGCTCGTCGGCGGGCACCCCGTCGGCGGCGAGCCGCTCCCGGGCTTCGGCGGCCAGTTCGGGCAGGACGCCGACCGAGGCGTACCCGACGGGGACGGCGAACTCGGCGGCGAGAGCAGCCAGGTGCGGGCCGAGCGGCGGGAGCAGCCGGGTGTCGGGCTCGCCGCGGGACAGGTCGCGGGCGCCGAGGGCGGGGCTCGGGCGCAACGCCCGGCGGGTGGCCACCGGCGGGCGGGGGCGCACCCGGGTGCCGTGCCGGCCTGCGGTGGCGAGCAGGCCGCGCTGGCGCAGCTCCTGGTACGCGCGGGCGACCGTGGCGGGGCTGACCCGAAGCTGCGCGGCGAGGGCCCGCACCGGCGGCAGCGCGGCCCCGGCCGGCAGTTCGCCGGACCGGATGCCCGATTCCACGCTGACCGAGATCTCGGCGGCCGTCCCGCCGCTCACCTGATAACGTGCTGACACAGTTCAGGGATTGTACTAGAACAAAGGCGGGCTGTCGCATGTACCCACCCACGCCCCGGACCACCACCACCCGCACCCGCGACCGGATGAGCTACGACCGGGCCGCCGCGCATGCCGTGCTCGACGAGGCGTACCACTGCGCGTTCGGGTTCACCGTGGACGGCGAACCCCGGGTGCTGCCCACCCTGCACGTCCGGATCGGCGACACCCTCTACCTGCACGGCTCCACCGGCAGCCGGCCGCTGCTCGCCGCCCGGGGCGACGGCCTGCCGGTCTGCGTCGCCGTGACCCTGCTCGACGGGCTGGTCTACGCCCGCTCGCAGTTCCACCACAGCGCCAACTACCGGTCGGTGATCGCGCACGGCACCGCGCACCTGGTCACCGACGCCGGGGAGAAGGCCGCCGCGATGACCGCCCTGGTGGAGAAGGCCGCCGCCGGGCGCAGTGCGGACAGCCGACCGCCGAGCCGCCGGGAGCTGGCCGAGACGGCCGTGCTGGCGTTGCCGCTGCGCGAGGTGTCCGTCCGGTCCCGCGCCGGCGGGGTACGCGAGGACGAGACCGACCTGGACCTGCCGCACTGGGCCGGGGTGCTGCCGCTGCGGCTGACCGCCGGGCCGGCCGAGCCGGCCCCCGGGGTGAACGCGCCGCTGCCGGCGTACCTGCGGGCTGAGCGGTCACCGTGGCTGGAGCCGGTGGTGCTGCGGGGGGCGCACGTCGTGCTCGAACCGCTGGACCTCGCGCACGCCGACGAACTGCACGCCGCCACCGCCGATCCGGAGGTGTGGCAACACCTGGGCAGCCCGCAGCCGGCCGACCCGGCCGCGACGGCCGAGCTGATCCGGGCCGCGCTCGCGGCGCACCACCGGGGCGAGCGGGTGCCCTGGGCCCAGCGGTGCGCGGTCACCGGGGCGGTGGTCGGCACCACCTCCTTCTACGAGGTCGACCCGGCGCTGCGGACGGTGGCCATCGGGTACACGTACCTGGGTCGACCCTGGTGGCGGACGGGGATCAACACCGAGGCGAAGCTGCTGCTGCTCACCCACGCCTTCGGGGAACTGGGCGCGGAGCGGGTGGTGTGGCACACCGACCTGCGCAACGAGCGCTCGCAGCGGGCCATCGAGCGGCTGGGCGCCACCCGGGAGGGGGTGCTGCGCCGGCACCGCATCCGGCCCGACGGCTCCTGGCGGGACACCGTCCAGTATTCGATGATCGTCGACGAGTGGCCGAACGCACAGGCCATGCTGCGGGAATGGCTTTCCCGTGCGCCGGCCCCGGCGCAATGATGTCGGGCGTGCTGGGCATCACCGACATCTGGACGTACGTACTGGGGACCGTGGCGATCGTCCTGCTCCCCGGCCCGAACTCACTCTTCGTGCTCTCCACCGCCGCCAAACGCGGGGTACGGACCGGCTATCGGGCCGCCGCCGGGGTGTTCGTCGGCGACTCGGTGCTGATGGTCCTCTCCGCCGCCGGGGTGGCGTCGCTGCTCCAGGCGTACCCGCCGCTGTTCCTGGTGGTGAAGTACGTCGGCGCGGCATACCTGGGCTGGGTCGGGCTGGCGATGCTGCGCGGCGCGTTGCGGCGCTGGCGGGACCGCAACGACCCGGCCGCGCCGCGGCTGATCGACGCCGCCGAGCCGGCGGAGCTGCGCAGCCCGTTCCGACGGGCGCTGGTGATCAGCCTGCTCAACCCGAAGGCGATCCTGTTCTTCATCTCGTTCTTCATCCAGTTCGTCGACCCCGGGTATGCCTGGCCGGCGCTGTCGTTCCTGCTGCTCGGGCTGATCGCCCAGGCGGCCAGCGTGCTGTACCTGACGATTCTGATCTTCGCGGGGACGTACCTGGCCGCCCAGTTCCGCCAGCGCCGCCGGCTGGCCGCCGGGGCGACCACCGGGGTGGCCGCGCTCTTCCTCGGCTTCAGCGTCAAGCTCGCCACCGCCTCGGTGTAGGAGGGCCCCGGCCGCCGGGTCGGGCAGCCGCGCCACGAGCCGGTCCAGGGCGTCCCGCAAGGCACGACCTCCCGCCACCATCCGGGGGCGGCACGCCGGCTCAGGTGCCGTCGCCGCCGCCCCCGCCGATGCCCGCGCCGCCGGCGGTGCCGCCCAGCCCGTAGCCCGGCCGGACCGGCTGGTCCGGCCGGCGGCTCACGTGCGCCGACTCGCTGATCCGGGCCGACCAGTGACCGTGCGCCGCCGCCGCGGCGTGCCGGTTGATCGCGTGTCGCAGCCAGCCGTCCACCACGGCGACCCAGTCGGCCCGGTCCGCGCCGGCATGCCAGACCCGAAACCGGCTGATGCTCTGGTGGGTGACCCCGGCCAGGGAGAGTCGACGGTCCGCCCAGAGGATCACCTCCAGGCCGGCGGAGTTGGCCACGAAGATCACCTCCAGCTCGGTGATCGGGCCGGCGTAGAGCGGCGCGACCCACCAGCCGAGCCGCTGGTGCAACGGCAGCGCCTGCTCCACCCCCGGCAGCCGGTCGGGGGCCAGGCCGGCCTGGCGCAGGCTGAACCCGAGCGCGTCCAGGGCGGCGAGGATGTGCTGCTGGGTCGGCAGGGGGTGCACGAAGATCGGGACCATCGGGCCCTGCTCCAGGTCGACGTCGACCGACGCCTCGGTGCGCAGGCCCATCCGCAGGCTCATCAGCGGCACCCCGCCGAAGATCGTGACCGGGGTCTCCCAGGGCAGCGGCAGCGCGAAGTCGACCGCCCGCCGCCGCCCGGCCGGCACCACGAACGCCCCGGCGATCGGCACCTGGTGGAACTGCACGAGCCGGCGGGGCGCGCCCGGGTCGTCCGGCTCGACCTGGGTGACCAGGCCGAGCCGGAGACGCCGGACGGGGACGTCGTCGCGGCCGGCGTGCAGCGTCACCCGGCCGGGCAACCGCAGCCCGGGGCGGGTGCTCGGGTTCGCCAGCGTGGTGTGCACCGCGAGCCCGGTCCGGCCGGACTCCGGCGACACCCCGGTCAGCCGCACGCCGCTCCCTCCGTACCCCCTCGGTGGTGGCACGGCTTTCCCGGTCGGCGGCCGGACAGTCCTGCCGGACCGGCGCGGACGCCGGGGGCCGGCCCGGCTGGTCGCCGGACCGGCCCCCGGTCGGTCCTCAGGGCAGCCGGCGGCCCCCGGACGGTCCTCAGGGCAGCCGGCGGCCCCGGCGGGCTCAGCGCAGCCGGCGGCCCCGGGGCACCGGGTCGGTCTCGTCGTCGAACTCGCCGATGACCTCCTCCAGCAGGTCCTCCAGCGCCACGAAGCCGATCGGGCGGGTCGGTCCGCCGCCGTTGCGGACCAGGGCGAGCTGGGCCTGCTGGCCCTGCATCGCGGTCACCGCCTCCGTCACCGACGCCGTCCCCGGCAGCGTGAACGCGGCGCTCATCAGCTCGCCGGCGGTGGCCGTCCGGCCGGTGGTGGTGGCCCGCACGGCCTCCCGGACGTGCACCAGGCCGCACACCTCGCCGCCGGAGTCCAGCACCGCCAGCCGGGACCGGCCGCTGTCCCGGGAGATCTCCTCGATCCGCTCCGCCGGATCGTCCCGGCGGACCGTGACGATCTGGTCGAACGGCTCCATCACCTGGGCGACCGTGGTGCCCTGGAGCTCCAGCATGCTGGTGAGCAACTGGTGCTGCTCGGCGCCGAGCAGCCCGTGCTCGCGGGACTGTTCCAGCAGGATGCGCAGCTCGGCCGGGCCGTGCACCTGGGCGAGCTGGTCCTGCGGGTTCACCCGGACCAGCCGCAGGATCGCGTTGGCCAGGGCGTTGAGCAGCGACAGCACCGGCCGGGACACCCGGGCGAAGGCCCGGAACGGCAGCGCCAGCAGGGTCGCCGAGCGCTCCGCGTCGGTGATCGCCCAGGACTTCGGGGCCATCTCGCCGACCACCAGGTGCAGGAAGGTGACCAGGGTCAGGGCGAACACCAGCGCGACGATGTGACTGGCCGCCGTCGGCAGTCCCACGGCGTGCAGCAGCGGGCTGAGCAGGCCCTCGATCGCCGGCTCGGCCAACGCGCCCAGGCCCAGCGTGCACAGCGTGATGCCGAGCTGCGCGCCGGCCAGCATCAGGGACAGTTCGCGTACGCCGTCCAGGGCCGCGCGGGCCCCCCGGCCGCCGCCCTCGGCGACGGCCTGTTCCAGCCGGTACCGCTTGCTGGCCACCAGCGCGAACTCGGCGGCCACGAAGAACGCGTTCAGCGCCAGCAGCACCACGGAGACGAGGAGCGCCACTCCCGGGCTCATGCCGTCTCCCCCTCGCCCGCGGTGGCCCCGGTGAGCTGGAGCCGCACCGAGTCGGCGACGTGCCGGTCCACCGCGAGCACCTCGACCAGGGCGCGCCGCTCGGTCTGGGCGTCGCCGTCGGTCACCAGGGCGATCTCCAGCCGGTCGCCCACCTCGGGCACCCGGCCCAGCTCGCGCATGACGAGCCCGGAGAGGGTGTCGTACTCGGGGGCCTCGGGCAGGGCGATACCGGTGCTGTCGGCGACCTCGTCGATCCGCCAGCGGGCCGGCACCACCCAGGAGCCGTCGTCCTGCCGGGCGGGGGCCCGATCCGGCGGATCGTCCTCGTCCCGGATCGGGCCGACCAGTTCCTCGGCGATGTCCTCCAGCGTGATCACGCCGGCGAAGCCGCCGTACTCGTCGACCACGCAGGCGAGCTGCCGGTGCCCGACCCGGAGCCGGTCCAGCACCGTCGGCAGCGGCAGCGTCTCCGGCACCAGCAGCGGGGGCCCGGCCACCGCGCTGACCGGGGTGGTCGCGCGCTCGGCCGGGGGCACGGCCAGCACGTCGGCGATGCCGACGACGCCGACCAGGTCGTCGACGCCCTCGGTGCCGCGGACGGGGAACCGGGAGTGCCCGGTGTCGAGCAGCTCCACCACCCGGCTCAGCGGCTCGTGTGCCCGGACGGTGTGCACGTCGACCCGGGGCACCATGGCCTCCCCGGCGGTCAGCGTCCGGAAGTCGAGCCCACGGTCGAGCAGGTCGGACATCTCGGCGTTCAGGTGCCCCTCCTCCCGGGACTCGGCAATGATCTGTTCGAGGTCCTTCGGGGTGGCGCCGCTGGGCAGCTCCTCGATCGGCTCGATGCCGATCCGACGCAGCAGCCGGACGGCGGCCCTGTCGAAGAGCGTGATCACCGGCCCGGCGACCTTCAGGTACATCAGGGTGGACCGGCTCAACGCCCGGGCCAGTTGCTCGGCTCGGGCGATGGCCAGGTTCTTCGGGGCCAGCTCGCCGAGGACCATCTGCACGACGGTCGCGATGAGCAGGGCCAGCACGACGGACAGCGGCAGGGCGACCGCGGTGGACACCCCGGCCACGTCGAGCAGCTCGGCCAGCCCTGCGCCCAGGTAGGGCTCGGCGGCGTAACCGACCAGCAGGGCGGTCACCGTGATGCCGAGCTGTGCGCCGGAGAGCATGAAGGAGAGCCGGCCGGTCACTTCAAGGGCCCGGGCGGCGGCCTGGTCGCCGTCGGCGGCGAGCTGCTTGAGCCGCCCCCGGTCCACGGCGACGTAGCCGAACTCCTGGGCCACGAAGTATCCCGTGGCGGCGGTGAGAACGGTGATGAGGACGAGTCCTACGACGATCAACACGGGTTGCTCAGGGCTCCCGGGGCCGTCGGGACGGGAAGATGCCGGGCGCGACCCGGCTGGCTACTGCTGCCCTCCTGGGCAGAAGAGTCGATCATGTGGCCCATTTTATCGGCGTCGGCTGAGCGCCCGCTGAGGGACGCCCTCACCGCTCCTCGGCGAGTTCGTCGACGTCGAGCAGGGAACGGTCGACCCGGCCCGAGCGGTACGCGGCCCGGCCGACCATCTGGGCGGCGACCGGCGCGGTGGCCAACTGGAAGACCGCGACCAGGACGATCATGCCGATGTCGGACGTCGTACGCAGCCGCAACGCCACCCCGACGAGCAGCAGCAGCACGCCGAGCACCTGTGGCTTGGTGGCCGCGTGCATCCGGTCGAGCACGTCCGGAAAGCGCAGCACGCCGATCCCGGCGGCGAGGCTGAGCAGTCCGCCGGCGACCAGGCAGGCCGCGCCCAGCCAGTCGGCGACGGCGCCCGCGCTCACGACTCCTCCCGGACGGCGAAGCGGACCACGGCCACCGCACCGACGAAGCCGAGCAGGGACAGCACCACGAGCACCGGCAGGGTGGTGGCGTGCCGGTTGACCGCCGCCTCCGCCCCGACCGCGCCGGCCATCGTGTTGAGCAGCACGTCGGCCGCGACCACGCGGTCCAGCAGCGAGGGGCCGCGATACAGCCGGGTCAACGCGAGCAGCGCGGTCACCGAGAAGAGCACGGCGAGCACGGCGGCGAGCAGCAAGGTCACTGGTCTGGCCCCCTGTCGGTGGGAGGGTCGGGATCCGCGCCGGCCGGGGCGGGCACGTCCGGGGCCGGGGTGTCCAGCAGCCGGAGTTCGGCGGCGGAACCGATCGCGCGGACGATCCTGGCCTCGGTGGCGAGGACCCGGGCCCGGCTGTCGGTCAGGTCCGCCGGGCCGCGTACGTCGAGCACGTGCACGTAGAGCAGGCCGCGTTCCCGGTCGACCTCGATGATCAGGGTGCCGGGGACCAGCGAGATCGCCTCGGCGGTCAGCGCCAGGTTCAGGTCGGTGCGCACCCGCAGGCGTACCGCGATGATGGCGCCCCGGGGCAGGTAGCCGGGCTGCACGGCGACGCGGGCCACGTGGATGCTGGCGCCGACCAGTTCCGTGACGAACCGGCCCGCCAGCACGAGCAGCGCCCAGGGGCGCAGCCGGCCGCCGAAGGTGACCGGCGGCAGCGGGAAAAACACCAGCACGGCCACGCCGACCAGCAGCCCGCCCAGCAGGTTGCCCCAGGAGGGCCGGCCCCAGAGCAGGTTCCAGACCCCGACCATCCAGGCGAGGGCCGTCAGCCGGTCCTGCCACCGCGCGGCCCGGCGCCGGCCCCGGGCCACCGGCCCGTCCCGCCCGGGGACCGGCCCGCCCGCGGGCCACGGGTCGCCGGAGGCGGCCGGGCGCCGGGCCCCGGTCACGGCACGCCGCCGGGAAGCACGGCCCGCACGTACGGGGTGCGGGCCCGCAGGTCGGTGGCCGCGTCGGTGCTGACCCCGAACAGCGGACCGGCGGCGACGGTGAACACCAGCCCCAGCACCACCAGGGCGGCGGTGGCGCCGACCATCAGGGCGGGCAGCCGGACCGTCGGCTCGGTGGTGGCCAGTTGGGGCTCCCGCCAGAACACGATGCTCCATACCCGGGACGCGGCGTAGAGGGTGACCAGGCTGGTGGCGGTGCCGGCGGCGACCAGCGCCCAGGGCAGCGGGCCGCCGACCGCCACCCCGGCCTGGAGCAGGCCCAACTTGCCGAGGAACCCGGAGAACGGCGGGATGCCGGCGAGGTTCATCGCGGGCACGAAGAAGAGCACCGCGAGCAGCGGGGCGACCCGGGCCAGCCCGCCGAGCCGGCGCAGGTCGGTGCTGCCGGCCCGCTCCTCGACCAGCCCGGCGACCAGGAACAGGGTGGTCTGGATGGTGATGTGGTGCGCCACGTAGAAGATCGCCCCGGCCAGCCCGGCGACGGTGCTCAACGCCACCCCGAAGATCATGTAGCCGATGTGGCTGACCAGCGTGAACGAGAAGATCCGCTTGATGTCCGACTGGGCGACCGCGCCGAGGATGCCGATCACCATGGACAGCCCGGCCACCACCATCAGCAGCCCGGAGACCTGGCCGCCGGGGAAGAGCAGGGTCTCGGTGCGGATGATCGCGTACACGCCGACCTTGGTGAGCAGGCCGGCGAAGACCGCGGTGACCGGCGCGGGCGCGGTCGGGTAGCTGTCCGGCAGCCAGGCCGACAGCGGGAACACCGCCGCCTTGATCCCGAACGCCAGCAGCAGCATGAGCTGGAGGCAGAGCCGTACGTTGTCCGGCAGCCCGTCGAGCCGCTGGGCGAGCTGGGCCATGTTGAGGGTGCCGGTGGCCGCGTACACCAGGCCCACCCCGGCCAGGAAGATCATCGAGGACAGGATGCTGACCACCACGTACATCGACCCGGTACGGATCCGGACCTCCGTGCCGCCGAGCGTGATCAGCACGAAGCTCGCGGCCAGCAGGATCTCGAAGCCGACGAAGAGGTTGAACAGGTCGCCGGCGAGGAAGGCGTTGGTCACGCCGGCGGTGAGCACCAGGTAGGTGGGGTGGTAGATGGTCAGCGGGGCCGACTCGCCGGTCTCCCCCTGCCCCTGGCCGATCGAGTAGAGCAGCACGCACAGCGTCACCGCCAAGGAGACCACCACCATCAGCGCGGCGAGCTGGTCGGCCACCAGCACGATCCCCACCGGTGGGGGCCATCCGCCGATCCGCACCACCACCGGCCCGTGCCGGTACGCCTCGACCAGCAGCACCACGGCGACCACCAGGCTGGTGCTCAACCCGACCACGCTGACGTCGCGTTGCAGCCGGGGCCGGTTGGTCAGCAGCAGGGTGAGCGCGGCGCCCAACAGGGGCACCACCACCGGCAGCGGCACGAGCGCCTGGTGACCGGTCACGGCTCCTCCGTCCGCCGCAGGCGGCGCAGGTGCGGCTCCGGGGCGACCTGCTCCGGGTCGTTGTCCGGCCCCTCGCCGCCGAGGTCGGGCGCGGGCAGCTCGTTGCGGGCGGCCAACTCGGCGACCTGGCGGTCCTCCAGGTCGTCCTGCACCTCGTCGTTGCCCTGTAGGTACCAGCTGCGGTACGCGACCGCGAGCAGGAACGCGGTGAGCCCGAAGGTGATCACGATGGCGGTGAGCACCATCGCCTGCGTCAGCGGGTCGCTCATCCGGTCGACCGGGCCGGTGCCGACCACCGGGGCCGCACCGGACCGGCCACCGAGCAGGACCAGCAGGTTCACCCCGTTGCCGAGCAGGATGACGCCGAGCAGGATGCGGGTCAGGCTGCGCTCCAGCAGCAGGGTGACGCCGGTGCCGGCGAGCACGCCGACGACCACCACCAGCACCATGGTCGTCCCGGTTCCGTTCACCGCAGCTTCCCCTTCTGGTCGACGACCAGCCCTCGCTCGCGCTGGCCGGCCGCCTCGATGTGCCGGTCGATCTCCGCGCCGAGGCTGCGCAGGATGTCCAGCATCAGGCCGACCACGATCAGATAGACGCCGATGTCGAAGAGGAGCGACGAGACGACGTGGAGGTCTCCGACGCCGGGCAGCATGAGGTCGATCTTCACGCTCTCCAGCACGGACCGGCCGGCGACGAGGGCGGCCACGCCGGTGCCGACCGACACGGCCAGGCCCGCGCCGAGAATCGTGCCCGCGGAGACCGGGGCCGCCTCGGCCAGCTCGTACCGGCCGCCGGCCAGGTAGCGCACGACCAGGGCGAGGCTGGCCACCAGGCCGCCGGAGAAGCCGCCGCCCGGCGCGTTGTGACCGGCGAAGAGCAGGAACAGGGAGAACAGCACGATGGTGTGGAAGAGCAGCCGGGTGACCACCTCGAAGACGATCGATCGGCGGTGCTCCCGCAGGGTCGGCCCGCCGCGCAGCCAGACCGGCCGCTGCGGCCCCGGGTGGCGGAGCGTCTCGGGGCGTCGGGGGCGGCGCGGGCGGGGACCGGTCCGGGAGCGCTCGAAGATCAGGCTGGCCACCCCGGTCGCGGCCACCACCAGCACCGAGATCTCGCCCATGGTGTCCCAGGCCCGGATGTCGACCAGGGTCACGTTGACGACGTTGCGCCCGTACCCGGCGGCGACCGCCAGGTCCGGGAAGGCCAACGAGATCGGCGGCGCGGTCCGGGCCCCGGCCGCGACCAGGGAGAACCCGCCGAGCACCACGCCGACGGCCACGCCGATCGAGCGGCGTACCCAGCGACTGCGGCGCAGCGGACGGGCGGAGAACCGCTCGGGCAGCCGGCGCAGCACGAGCACGAAGACCGCGATGGTGGAGCTCTCCACCAGAAACTGCGTCAGCGCCAGGTCCGGCGCGCCGTGCAGGACGAACAGCATCGCGATGCCGTAGCCGGTGACCCCGACCAGCAACATCGCGGTGAGCCGGCGGCGGGCGCCGACGGCCACCAACGCGGCCACCACGATGACCAGCCCCACCATCAGTTGCAACGGGTTCTCCCAGAAGACGATCCCCTGCCGCCAGGGGCGCGCCGCCAGCATCGCCCCGCCGGGCACGACCACCAGGACGATCAGGATGGTGCCGAGGTACTGGGGCAGGGATCCGCGCTGGGTGACGCTGGTGACCTCGATGGCGAGCCGGTCGAACTGGTGGGTCAGCCACTCGTACCCCCGGGCGCCGTCCACCGGCGCGCGGACCCGCTGCACCACGGGGGCGAGCGGTCCGCGCAGCGCGAACAGCACCGCGCCGCCGCCGAGTGCCAGGGCGGAGAGGCCGAGCGCGGCGGTCGGCCCGTGCCACAGCGCGAGGCCCTCGTCGACCGGGCCGAGCAGCTCGGCGTACGGGCGCAGCAGGCGGCCCAGCGGGCCGGCGAGCAGCCCGACGACGAGCCCGGCGACGGCCAGCAGGGCCGGCGGCCCCAGCATGGCGACGGGGACCGGGTCCGGCTCGACGGGCGCGACGGGCGGCCGGTCGGCGAACGCTCCCCAGACGAAGCGGGCGCTGTAGGCGACGGTCAGCACGGTCCCGGCGACCAGCCCGGCGAGGACCAGCGGATGGTCGGTGAACGCGGCGAGCACCGCCTCCTTGGCGACGAAGCCGACCAGCGGGGGCACCCCGGCCATCGAGGCCGCGGCGAGCGTCCCGACCGTGGCCAGCAGCGGGGCGTGCCGGCGGAGCCCGGACAGCTCCCGCAGGTCCCGGGTGCCGGTGGTGTGGTCGATCGCGCCGACGACGAGGAAGAGCGCCGCCTTGAACAGGGCGTGGGCGAGCAGCATCGCGGTGCCGGCCAGCGCGGCCTGCGGGGTGCCCGCCCCGAGCACCACGGTGAGCAGGCCGAGCTGGCTGACCGTGCCGTACGCCAGCAGCAGCTTCAGGTCGGTCTGGCGCAGCGCCGCCCACCCGCCGGCCAGCATGGTGAGCAGCCCGGCGGTGACCACCACGGGACGCCACGGGCCGGCCGCCGCGAGCACCGGGGCGAGCAGCCCGAGCAGGTAGACGCCGGCCTTCACCATCGCCGCCGCGTGCAGGTACGCGCTGACCGGCGTGGGCGCGGCCATCGCCGCAGGAAGCCAGGAGCTGAACGGCAGCACCGCCGACTTGCTCAGTGCCCCGGCCAGCACCAGCAGCACGGCCGTGGCCAGGTAGCCGCCGTGCGGCAGGTCGGCCGCCGCGATGGCGGACCAGCGGTACCCGTCGGCGTGCCGGCCGAGCATCAGGAACCCGACCAGCATGGCCAGCCCGCCGAGGGTGGTCACCATGAGCGCCTGGGCGGCGGCCCAGCGGCTGGACCGCCGCTCGGTGCTGTGCCCGATCAGCAGGTACGAGAAGATCGTGGTCAGCTCCCAGCAGACATAGAGCAGCAGCAGGTCGTCGGAGAGCACCAGGGCGAGCATCGCGCCGGCGAAGGCCACCAGCACGGCGGCGAACCGGGCCAGCCCCCGCGACCCGGCGGAGAAGTACCGGGCGCAGTAGACCAGCACCAGCGCCCCCACGCCGCCGACCAGCAGGGTCATCAGCCAGGACAGGGTGGTCATCCGGAACGCCAGCTCCAGCCGCAGCTGCGGCACCCAGGGGTACGTCTCGACCACCGCGCCGCCGTCGCGCACCGCAGGCGTGCGGGCCAGCGCCCAGCCGAACGCGGCGGCCGGCGCGAGCGCCAACGGGTAGCAGGCCCGCGGCCCCCACCACCGGACCAGCAGCGGCGCGACGAGCGCCGCCACGAGGTGGAGGATCAGCAGTACGAGCACCCGAGCTCCCGGTCGAGGTGGCAGCCGTGCGCGCCGAGGGAAGCGCCTATGAGCGATCAGACGCCAGTTCGCGGCCCTATGGGCGGTTTTGCCGGAATTCAGGGGCGTCGGCGGGCGGCCAGTGGCGCCAGGGACAGCCAGGCGGGCCGCATCGGCAGGTGCGCGCGGGGCATCAGGACACCCGGGTGGGGCTCGCACCCCGGGCCGGCGTGGCCTGCCGCAGGGGTACGGCGAGCCGGCGCAGCCCTTCGCGCAGCACGAACAGCTCGCGCTTCGCGACCGCGTCACCCGCGGCGTTCAGCTCGTAGGCCTCGACCCACGTCCAACCGTGGTACGTGTGCTGGTCCTTCATCTCGCGGATGACCCGCACGGTGATCGGCTTGACGAACTGCGGGCTCGCGGCGCGGGTCAGGTGCAGCACGTCACCCGGGTGGATCGGTCGGGCGGTCACCGCCGCCCTCCGCGGGTGGAGTTCTTCTCGGTTCGACACGGCGCTTCCCCTGTCCGTGGAGATTGGAGAGGGGGCCGCCCGCGCTTCGTGCGCAGGACCGACCGGGCGACCCCCTCGACGAACGCGGGCCGGGGCGCACTCCTCGCCTGCCAACCCACGCTGTCCTGACGACAGCCTGCCGAGGGTTGCCAAACAATCACACAGCGTTAGATTATTTCCTTCGGACGTTCTGTTTGCTCTTGAAGGGACTCAGGCATGAACCATGCGTTCGTCGCAGCCCTCGCCGAGGCGTGCGAGACCTCCGAAAGCCTGGCCGGTCGCATAGGGATTCACCCGAAGACCGTCGCCCGCTGGGCCAACCCGGGGCGCATTCCGCAGACCCGGCATCGTGCCGAAATTGCGAAGATACTCGGAAAGGACGTTGCCGAGCTGTGGCCGGATGCCCTGCGCCGGGAACCGGTGTGGTTCCGGCCGTGGGTCGACATCGAGCGCGAGGCGGTCGCGCTGCGGGCCTTCCAGCTCGCGTGGGTGCCGGGCCTGTTACAGACCGAGGCGTACGCGCGCGCCACGTTCCACGGGCAGCCATTGTCGCCGGCCGAGGTCGGCGACCTGGTCGGGGCCCGCATCGACCGGCAGGCGATCCTCACCTGTGACCGGGCACCCATGACCGTCGTCGTCATCGACGAGCAGGTGATCCGCCGGGCGACGGCCGGAGGGCGGGCGGCCATGAAGGCACAGCTCGCCCACCTGGTGACCTGCGCGGAGCTTCCGACCGTCCAACTGCACATCGTTCCCCGCGACGCCCCGACCTATCCGGGGCTCGACGGCCCATTCACGATCGCCGAGCTTCCCGGCGGGGCGCGGGTGGCCCACGTGGACAGCCAGGCCCAGGCACACATCATCGATCAGGCGTCCCAACTTGCTACCCTCGAACGACGGTGGGAACGCATCCGGGGTGAGGCCCTGTCCCGGTCGCAGTCCCTGGACCTTTTGAGGGAAGCGGCAGCAGCATGGACATGACCGGCCCGCAGTGGCGCAAGAGCACCAGGAGCGGCGGCAACGGCGGCGACTGCGTCGAGGTCGCCGACAACCTGCCCGGCGTCGTCCTCGTCCGTGACACTAAGGACCGCGACGGCGGCACCCTCTCCTTCTCGCCGGCCGCGTGGCGCGGCTTCGTCGACCTGGCGAAGAGCGGCGGCTGACCCCACTCGACCCGCAGGCCCTCGGCATACGCCGGGGGCCTGTTTCGTGGCCGGCGCGGGACGGCCGGCGGGTCCGGCGGCGGGACCGGTCGGGGACCTGCCCTTCGGCCCCTATGGAGCTGCCCCGCCCACGCTCCCACTCCACCGACAGCACAAACGGGGCAGCTCCATAGGGACCAACGCAGGACAGACCGACCCGGCAGGGGCCGATGGTGCCGGCAGCGCGTGTATCCCCTGGGGCCCGCCAAGCCGGAGACCCTCACGACTTCGCCGGGGCCCTGCGCCGTCAACCCCAGCTCAGCCGGCTGAGGCCAGACGACTCTGCCGAGAATTGGCTGGTCTTGTGTCTCCTCCGACGGAAGGATCTGTGGCGTGATGCTTCACGAAGACGAGATCCCGGTCGACGAGGAAGTCGTCAGGTCACTTCTGCAGATTCAGCACCCCGACTGGGCTTCGCTGTCACTGTCGCCGGCAGGTGCCGGCACGGACAACACCATGTATCGGCTGGGAAACGATCTACTCGTCCGGCTTCCGCGAACAGCCGACAAGGCTCGGTCCCTGAACAAGGAGCGGACGTGGCTCCCACGGCTGGGGCCACTTCTGACGCATCGGATCCCGGAGCCGGTCGCCGCCGGCACGCCAGCCCCCGAGTTCCCGTTGCCCTGGTCGATCTACCGCTGGATCGACGGGGCCGAAGTCGACCCGGACACCGTCCGGGACTGGGCCGCTTTCGGAACCGAGCTCGCGACGTTTGTCCACGAGCTGCACAACATCGACCTCATGGGTGCAGCTCGGGCTGGTGAACTGAGCTGGTACCGCGGAGGCAGCCTGAACGCCTGCGACGAGTGGATCAGCACCTGTTTCGAGGAATGCCGGGCCACCATTGACACCGGACTCGATGTCGAAACATTGGAAGAGCTCTGGCGCGCCGCAATTAGGCTGCCTGAGCCGTCGGGCCCTCACGTGTGGCTCCACGGGGACCTCAGGCCCTCCAACCTCCTGGTAGCGAAGGGCCGGCTGCACGCCGTCATCGATTTTGGGGGTCTCTCCGTCGGCTTCCCCGCTGCCGAGCACGCCGCAATCTGGGACCTGCCGCATCCAGCGCGACAGGCCTACTGGAACGCCGCGAGCCTCGACGATCTCACCTGGGCCCGGGCTCAGGCCTGGGCCATTGCCGTGGGCATCAGTGGGATCTCCTATTACTGGAACACCTGGCCCGCCTTCGTCACCGAATGCCGGACAAGGCTCGAAACAATCCTCACCGACGCCGCCACACACTGAGCCTTTCCGAAGAGTTCACCGGTTCGCACAATCGTGCGGTCGGCGTTCGGGGCGGGTCTCGAACCGCAGGCGGGGGCCGTCCTCCAGCAGCGGGTCGCGGCGGGTCTCCACCAGCAGGTCGGGGCGGCCGAGCTGGAGCACCACCTTGTTCACCACGCGCTGGGCGGCGGCGAGGGAGCGCACGGGAAGCAGCCGCCCACGGCTTTCCCGGCGCAGGACGAAGTAGTGCACGGCGGCGCGGACCTGCCCCCGGTCGGCCGCGCTGGACTGGGTGGTCTGCCGGACTAGCTCGCGCAGACAGCTCGCGAGCCGCTCGGCCAGCTCCAGCTCGGGGCCGTGCAGGCCGGCGCGGAGTGCGGCAAGATGGCTGTCGACCTTGCGAATGAGCACGTCGGTGCCGAAACCGGCACCTGCTTCCTCGACGGCCATCCGCTCTCCTCACCCTCGCACTGCGGTGAAGTTACTTTACGTTGCGGCGCGCGAGCAAGCAGTTAAGTAAGACTTAACGGAACAAGCGCTCCTTTATCTGCACATTTCGCCGCGTCCGGGTGGCCGCCCGGACCGCTCGGGCGTGCGCCGCCTCTCCGGGCCGGCGTGGATGTCTCATCCCCGAGGCAGGATGGGGGCGTGGCGAAGGTGACGGCCGGCTTCGGCGCGGTGGAGGCGCAACGGGTTCTCGCGGGCTTCGGCCCGGCGACCCGGGAGTGGTTCACCGCGGCCTTCGCCGCGCCCACCGCCGCCCAGGTCGGTGCCTGGCGGTCCGTCGCGGCGGGCCGAAACGCCCTGGTCGTCGCGCCCACCGGCTCCGGCAAGACCCTCGCGGCGTTCCTCTGGTCGCTGGACCGGCTCGCCGGGTCACCGCCGCCGGCCGAGGCCCGGCAGCGCTGCCGGGTGCTCTACGTCAGCCCGCTCAAGGCGCTCGCCGTCGACGTCGAGCGCAACCTGCGCGCCCCCCTCGCCGGCATCCGGCAGGCCGCCACCCGGCTGGGCGTGGCCCCGCCGGAGATCACCGTCGGGATGCGCACCGGGGACACCCCCGCCGACGAGCGGCGGGCCTTCGCCCGCACCCCGCCGGACATCCTCATCACCACCCCCGAGTCGCTGTTCCTGCTGCTCACCTCCGCCGCGCGGGACTCGCTGCGCGGCGTGCAGACGGTCATCGTCGACGAGGTGCACGCGGTCGCCGGGTCCAAGCGCGGCGCGCACCTCGCGCTCTCCCTGGAACGCCTCGACGAACTGCTGCCCGCCCCCGCCCAGCGGATCGGCCTGTCCGCCACCGTCCGGCCGGTCGACGCCTGCGCCCGGTTCCTCGGCGGGGCCCGGCCGGTCGACGTGGTGCAGCCGCCCAGCGCCAAGACCATCGAGGTGAGCGTCCAGGTCCCGGTGGAGGACATGACCCGCCTCGACGAGCGGGAACAGCCCGCCGACGACCTCGGCGGCCCCGGCCCGCGCCGGGCCTCGATCTGGCCGGCCGTGGAGGAGCGGGTCTTCGCCCTCATCCGGGCGCACCGCTCGACGATCGTCTTCACCAACTCCCGGCGCAGCGCCGAGCGGCTCTGCGCCCGGCTCAACGAGCTGGCCGCCGAGGAGCTGGGCCGCGTACCCCCGGCGAGATCCCCCGCCCGGCCGCCGGCCGAGGTGATGGCCCAGTCCGGCGCGGCGGCCGGGGCGGCCCCGGTGATCGCCCGCGCCCACCACGGCAGCGTCTCCCGGGAGGAGCGCAAGCACATCGAGGAGGCGCTCAAGTCCGGGCAGCTCCCCGCCGTGGTGGCCACCTCCAGCCTGGAGTTGGGCATCGACATGGGCGCGGTCGACCTGGTGGTGCAGATCGAGGCCCCGCCCAGCGTCGCCGCCGGCCTGCAACGCGTCGGCCGGGCCGGGCACCAGGTCGGCGCGGTCTCCCGGGGCGTGGTCTTCCCGAAGCACCGGGGCGACCTGCTGTCCTGCGCGGTGGTCGCCGGGCGGATGGCCGACGGCGCGATCGAGGAGCTGCACCACCCGCGCAACCCCCTCGACGTGCTGGCCCAGCAGATCGTCGCGATGGTCGCGCTGGAGCCGTGGCGGGTCGGCGACCTGGCCGTCCTGGTCCGCCGGGCCGCGCCCTTCGCCGAGTTGCCCGACTCCGCGCTGCACGCCGTGCTGGACATGCTCTCCGGCCGGTACCCGTCGACCGCGTTCGCGGAGCTGCGGCCCCGGCTGGTCTGGGACCGGGCCGCCGACGTGCTCACCGGCCGGCCCGGCGCGCAGCGGCTCGCCGTCACCAGCGGCGGCACCATCCCCGACCGGGGCCTGTTCGGGGTCTTCCTCGCCGGCGCGGAGCGGGCCGCCCGGGTGGGCGAGCTGGACGAGGAGATGGTCTACGAGTCGCGCATCGGCGACGTGTTCCTGCTCGGCTCGTCCTCGTGGCGGATCGAGGAGATCACCCCCGACCGGGTGCTGGTGTCGCCCGCCCCCGGCCAGGCCGCGCGGATGCCGTTCTGGAAGGGCGACCAGCTCGGCCGCCCCGTGGAGCTGGGCCGGGCCATCGGCGCCCGGGTGCGCACCCTGGTGCGCCACGGCGACGAGGCGGCGGTGGCCGCGCTGCGCGCCGGTGGGCTGGACGACTGGGCCGCCGGGAACCTGATGGCGTACCTGCGGGAGCAGCAGGCCGCCACCCGGTCCCTGCCGGACGACCGGACGGTGCTGGTCGAGCGGTTCCGCGACGAGCTGGGCGACTGGCGGCTCGCCGTGCACTCGGTGCTCGGGGCCCGGGTCAACGGCCCCTGGGCGCTGGCGATCGCCCGCCGGCTGGCCGAGCGGTACGGCGTCGACGCCCAGGTCATGCCGTCGGACGACGGGATCGTGGTGCGGCTGCCCGACACCGCCGAGGAACCGCCCGGGGCCGACGTGGTGGTCTTCGAGCCCGACGAGATCACCCAGCTCGTCGAGGAGTCGGTCGGCACGTCCGCGCTGTTCGCGTCGCGGTTCCGCGAGTGCGCGGCCCGGTCGCTGCTGCTGCCCCGCCGCGACCCGCGCCGCCGGCAGCCGCTGTGGCAGCAGCGCCAGCGCGCCGCCCAGCTCCTCGACGTGGCCCGCGAGTACGCCGACTTCCCGGTCACCCTGGAGGCCGCCCGGGAGTGCCTTCAGGACGTCTTCGACCAGCCGGCGCTGGCCGGGCTGATGCGCGACCTGGCCGCCCGCAAGGTCCGCCTGGTGGAGGTGGAGACGGCCCAGCCGTCGCCGTTCGCCCGGTCGCTTCTTTTCGGGTACGTCGGCGCGTTCCTCTACGAGGGTGACGCCCCCCTCGCCGAGCGGCGGGCCGCCGCCCTGGCGCTGGACTCGGCTCTGCTCGGCGAGCTGCTCGGCCGGGTCGACCTGCGCGAGCTGCTCGACCCGGCGGTGCTCGCCGAGACCGAGCGTCAGTTGCGCTGGCGCACCGAGCAGCGCCGCCCCCGCGACGCCGAGGACGCCGTCGAGCTGCTGCGCACCCTCGGCGACCTGTCCGAGGCGGAGCTGGCCGAACGCGGCGCCCCGGTCGACTGGCTCACCGAACTGGCGGCTGCCCGCCGGGTGCTGCGGTTGCGCATCGCCGGCGAGGACCGCTGGGTGATCGTCGAGGACGCCGCCCGGCTGCGCGACGCGCTGGGCGTGGCGCTGCCGGTCGGGGTGGCCGAGGCGTACCTCGCCCCGGTGGCCGACCCGCTCGGCGACCTCGTCGCCCGGTACGCCCGCACCCACGGCCCGTTCGCCGCGGCCACCTGCGCGGCCCGGTTCGGGCTCGGGGTGTTCGTGGTGGAGCAGGCGCTGCGCCGGCTCGCCGCGACCGGGCGAGTGGTGTCCGGCGAGTTCGCCCCCGACAGCGTGGGCACCCAGTGGTGCGACGCCGAGGTGCTGCGGCTGCTGCGCCGCCGGTCCCTGGCCGCGCTGCGCCGGGAGATCGAGCCGGTGCCGCCCCGGGCCCTCGCCGCGTTCCTGCCCCGCTGGCAGCAGGTCGGGGCGTCGGCGCGGGGAATGGAGGCGCTGGCCGCCGCCGTCGAGCAGTTGCAGGGCGCGGTGGTGCCGGCGTCCGCGCTGGAACGCCTGGTGCTGCCCGGCCGGGTCGCCGACTACTCCCCCGCCCAGCTCGACGAGCTGTGCGCCAGCGGCGAGGTGGTCTGGGCCGGGGCCGGGGCGATCTCCGGCGGCGACGGCTGGGTCACCCTGGCGTACGCCGACTCCGCGCCGCTGCTGCTGCCCCCGCCCGACGACGCGTTGACCCGTACCCCGCTGCACGACGCCGTGCTGGACGCGCTCGCCGACGGGCAGGCGCTGTTCTTCCGGTCGCTGGCCGACCGGGTGGAGTCCACCGACGACGCCACGCTGACCGCCGCGCTCTGGGACCTGGTGTGGGCCGGGCACCTCACCAACGACACCCTCGCCCCGCTGCGGGCGGCGCTCGGCGGCGGCGGGGCGCACCGGTCCCGGCCGACCGCCCCGCGCACCCGGTACCGCCGCCCCGGCCGGGTCGCGCTGCCCGGCCGCACCGGCCCGCCCACCGTCGCCGGCCGCTGGTCCCGCCTGCCGGAACGGGACCTGGACCCCACCCGGCGGGCCGCCGCCCTGGCCGACGTGCTGCTGGAGCGGCACGGCGTGGTGACCCGGGGCGCGGTCGTCGCCGAACAGGTCACCGGCGGCTTCGCGGCCGTGTACCCGGTGCTGTCGGCGCTGGAGGAGCGCGGCGCGGCCCGGCGGGGGTACTTCGTGGAGGGGCTGGGCGCGGCCCAGTTCGCGGTGCCGGGGGCGGTGGAGCGGATCCGCGCCCTCGCCGACCCGGCCGGGCCTGGCCGGGGCCGGGGCGGGGCCGCCCTGGTCCTCGCCGCCACCGACCCCGCCAACCCGTACGGCGCGGCGCTGCCCTGGCCCGAGCGCGTGGTCGACTCCGGCGACGGGGCGGCCCCGGCCACCGGGCACCGGGCCGGCCGCAAGGCGGGCGCGCTGGTCGTGCTGGTCGAGGGCGACCTGCTGCTCTACGTCGAGCGCGGCGGGCGGACGATCCTCTCCTTCGCCGACGACCCGGACGCCCTCGCGGCGGCCGGCAAGGCCCTGGCCGACGCGGTGCACTCCGGCGCGCTCGGGGCGATCTCGGTGGAGCGGGCCGACGGGGAGGCGATCTCCACGTCCCCGCTGCGCGACGCGCTCACCGCCGCCGGCTTCCGGGCGACTCCCCGCGGCCTGCGCCTACGCGGCTGACCGCGCCTGCGGCGGTCGCCGCCGGACGGTCTGCTCCACCGGCTGAGCGGCCACCCGTCAGCGAGTTGAACAGCAGGCTCGTCTGCGTGTCCAGGACCCCCGCGAGTCCACGGATTCTCTCCAGTGCGAGATCCAACTCCGACAGTGAGGCGGCACGTAGCTGTAGGACCAGGTCCCAGGCCCCGATCGTGGAGAACAGCGTCTCGACCTCGGGGTAGCCCCGCACCGCCCGCACTACGTCCTGGCCACGGTTCGGTTCGAGCCTGACCATCGTGACGCCCCGGATGGCGTCCCGGTCGACGTCGTTGCTCAGCCGAACCGTGAACGCCTCGATCACCCCGGAGTCGCGGAGGCGCTCGATTCTCGTTGTCACCGTCGATCGGTTCGCACCGAGGACCCGGGCCAGGGCAGCGACCGGAGCACGGCTGTCGTGACGCAACTCTGCGATCAGTCGGTGATCGAGATCATCCAGCACGCAGTTCGCCCTCTCCCCTTGTGCAATCTGCTGGAACATGCAGCAGATTGTGCGCTACCTGGTCATTGTGTCACCGCTTCGACTGCTCCTACCGTCAGGTCGTCCCTGCCAACTCTCTGGTGAAAGCGAGAACCCGTGTCCACCTCCGACGCCTCGGGACCGGTGATCACCCACTTCGCGGCCCGCGCCGGCGACCACAATGACCACGCCATGCGGGGATCGGGCATGATCGCAGCCGAACTCGCAGTTCGCCTGGGGTCGGCGCCGGTCGTCATCGGGTCGCCCCAGCCCGCACTGTGCGCAAACTGGGACGAGGAACTGGCCCTGGCCCGACCAGCGCTCCACGCCATGTCAGCGCACTTCGACGGACTGTTCCGCGACGGCGCTCTTCCCGTCACAGCGCTGAGCCGCTGCGCGGTCGCCCTGGCCACGCTCCCGGTCGTCGCCAGGCACCGCCCGGATGCGGTGGTCGTCTGGTTCGACGCGCACGCAGACCTCAACACACCCCAGAGCACCACCACTGGCTACCTCGGAGGCCTCGCCCTCAGTGGCCCGCTCGGGATGTGGGACTCCGGTCTGGGACAGGGACTGAAGCCAGAAAACGCGATCCTCTGTGGGGCACGCGACATCGACCCGGCCGAACAGTCCTTGATCGATGACGGCGTGATCACGCTGGTCGAAGTAGGCCCCGGCCTGGCGGAGAGGTTGCGGGCCGCGATCGCCGGCCGTCCGGTCTACGTGCACATCGATTGCGACGTCCTCGAGCCCGGCACGGTGCCCACCGACTACCTCGTGCCCGGCGGCCTCACACTCAGCGATCTCAGATCCGCCGCGCTCGCCATGAGCGGGTTCGACGTCGTCGGGCTGGAAATCGGCGAGTTCGAGGCCGGGGAAGACCCCAATGGTGTCCCGATCCACCCCGGTCCGCTCCTGGACGCCCTTCAGCCGTTACTCCGTTTGGCTGCCGCCTCGTAGCAGCACCTGGTCCGGTGGCCCGGCGACGAAGGCGGCCGGGTCGGCGAGTGCGCGTTCTCGCCCACCCGGCCGGCGCAAGCCCTGTCACCGCCCCTGCCTCGATGGGCGGACCCCGCGCTCAGGAGAAGTAGTGGCCCTGATGGAGGTCGGCGATCAGCCCGGGGCCAGTAGGTTGCCATCCGAGAAGGTCACGAGTGAACTGTGCCGAGGCAGGCCCGTCGATTGACCAGAGGCCGCCGAGCCAGCCGACGTAGTCGCCAGCTTCCTCGGGGCTGACGGAGACTGCGGGAAGGTGTAAAAGCTCGGCGAGAACCTCGGCGACCACCCGGATCGGCACGCCCTCGTCGCCGACCGCGTGCAGCACGGAGCCGGCCGGCGCGGACTCGGCCGCGAGGCGGAACAGTCGCGCGGCGTCATCGCGGTGGACGGCGGGCCAGCGGTTGCCGCCGTCGCCGACGTACGCGACGGCGCCCTTCTGGCGCGCGAAGCCGATCGCGGTGGTGGTGAAGCCGTTGTCGCCCTTGCCGTGCGTGGCGGGTGGGAGCCGCACGATCGAGGAGCGGACCCCGTGGCCGGCGAGCGCAAGAGCGTGCCGGGCGTTCGCCATCCGTCCGCCGGCGCCGCTGATCGGGCCCGTGCTGCCGGCGTCCGGGGCCAGCCCGTCGCGTTCGGTGGCGACCACACCGGACGGCAGCCCGAGCACACCGAGCATGCCGGAGGCCATGACGAACGGCTTGCCGGTGCCGGCGAGGGCTTCGCCGAAGGTGTCGATCGCCGCGCGATCGGCGTCGGTGGCGCCAGCGGGGTCGCCGGCAAAGAACATGTCGTGGTCGAACGCGAGGTGGACGACGCCGTCGGAGGAGGCAGCCGCGTCGCGCAGGGCGTCGAGATCGTCGAGCGGTCCCGGGCGGACCCCGGCCCCCATCGCCCGCAGCGATTGGGCCGCCGCGTCCGAGCGGGCCAGCCCGGTGACCTGGTGGCCGGCGGCGATCAGCTCAGGGACGAGCCCCCGGCCGACCCAGCCCGACGCTCCGGTGACGAACACACGCATGAGGACCTCCCAGATCCTAGAACGATCGTACGAGGAATTAATGTAGTACGATCGTTCTAGGAACTGCAATGCGAGAGGGATCACGAGGCAGCGATGACGGGACGGCCGGTCAATCACCAGCGGCGGGCCGACCTGCTCGACGCCGCGGTCGACTACGCGATACAGCATGGGTTCGCCGAGTTGTCGTGGCGGCCGGTGGCCCGCGCCCTCGGGGTGTCGACCACGACGCTGGTGCATCACTTCGGCACCAAGGAGCAGATGCTCGAGGCCATGCTCGGGCGGTTACGGGAGCGCGCTTTCGCGGCCACGAGCGATGCGGTCGGCGACCAGCCCGACCTGGCTGCGGCCGCGCGCGCGGTCTGGACCCGCACCTCCGACCCGGGCCAGTGGGCGGAGTTCCGGCTGTTCTTCGCGGTCTACGGACGCGCTTTACAGGCGCCGCGACAGTTCGCGGAGTTCCTCGAACGCGTCGTGGCCGACTGGATGAGTGCCCTGGTCGACGCGCAAGGACCGGACACCGACGTGGCGACAGCGACGCGCACCGCCACCCTGGTGATCGCGACGATCCGCGGGCTGCTGCTCGACCTGCTGGCTACCGGCGACCAGGATCGCGTTCAGGACGCGGCCGACAGCTTCCTGGCGACCCTCGAACACGGCCCACGGCCACAGAGCAACGCACAGCCACGCTGAGCGGTCAGCATCGTCGTCCTACTCAACCCCGACCCTCCGGCGGAGCAAGCCGCCGACGTCTGGGCGAAGCTGGCCTCGAGCCAGTCCGCGACGGGCAGCCGGCGGGCAGTGCGGGACCCGGCAGACCGGGCAGTTTCCGTCCCGGCCAGGCCGGTGGTGGCGCAGGACCGTCCGGGCGTTCAGGGTGAGCCGGTTGCGAATCTGGGCCAGGGAGAGAAACGGCGCCGTCAGCGGGTCAGGCCGACCACAGCGGCCAGGTACGCCACGTCGGCCGGTGTCGGGCCGCCGCGCGCCACATCGGCGATCACCGTACGCGCCACGGCCGGCATCGGACCTCGGCCGGCGCGGTCCGGTCCGCCTCCACCAGCGCCCGGCCCGCCCGCACAACGACAGTTCCTCCAACGGGCCGTCGTGTGGCACAGCAGGCGCGATCCTGTGCGCGGCGGCGACCGTGACGGCCATCGCCAACCGGCCCCGCCCCGCCGCGCGCAGCGCCTGCCCCAACGACACCGCCGCGACCGCCCCCAGCAGCGGATCACCGGCAGCCACCGTCAACGCCCGATCGGCTGCCAGCCACGCCAGGTCCGCCTCCCCCAGTTTCACCAGCACTACGGTGCCCGACGGCCAGCCCCGGAGATCGTCTGTCGCGTACCGGCGTCCCGCCCGGCGTGTCGCGCCGGTGACCAGCAGACGATCAAGGGGCGACCCATGGCACTGTGCCGGCGGTGGTGCCGGAAACTTTCTCGACTTTGCCGAGCCCGGGGAGGGGAACCCACTGAGGATGGCGACGCTATTTTCGTACATCAATCGAGGTTTTTGGTGATGCGTAGCAGCACCTGGTCCGGTGGCCCGGCGACGAAGGCGGCCGTGTCGGCGAGTGCGGCAATCAGGGGCAGTCCACGGCCGCCGACGGTGAGCGGGGCGGGAAGCTCAGCGTCGAGTCCGGCGCCCTCGGGGGTACTGCCGCGGTTGCCGACCTTGAGCAGACACACGCCGTCGTCGATGACGATGGCGATGTCGACGGTGCTGTCGGGATCGGCGTGCATCACCGCGTTGGCGCATGCCTCGGTGATCAGCACGGCGAGGTGGCCACGACAGTCCTCGGCGGCGTCGGTGAGGCTCAGCAGGGTGGCGAGCACATGGCGGGCGCGGGTCACCGAGGACGGTTGACGCGGGAGTGACAGCGTCATGTTCACCCGCATTGCGTAGCTCCTCCCCGGCCCGAGCGTGACCCGCCGGACTGCTGCGTCACACCCTAGGCCGGGCTGCTCCGACTGCGATCAGCACTACCCGGGGGTCGCCGAGGTGAAACGGTCCGGGAGCCGCCTCGGCGTGCGCCGGCCCGGGGGAGGTTCGCCCGCTGGCGGATAGGGTAAGTGGAGATCATCGGCGTGGGGAGGTCGTTGTGAGTCTGCTGTTGTCGGTCCGGCCGGGCCAGGGTTGCACCGTGCTCGAGGTGGGCGGCGAGCTGGACATGACGACGTCCCCGCAGTTGCGCGAGGGTCTGCAACGGTTGGTTGACGCCGGTGACCGCCAGGTGGTGGTGGATCTGGCCGGGGTGGGGTTCATGGACTCCAGCGGGCTGGGCGCGCTGGTGATGATGTTCAAGGCGTTGCGTGACCTCGACGGTCGGTTGTGCCTCGCCGCGGTGCAACCCGCCGTGCACAGCGTCCTGACGGTCACGTCGGTGGATCGGGCTATCCAGGTCTATGACAGTGTGCAGGCGGCCGAAGCCGATGTGCCGTCCGTGGACGACGCGACAGGCCCGTAGTCAGTCGGGCAGCGCGGTGCTGGCCCGCGCCTGGTCGGCGCCGGCGCTGGTACGCCGGTCCTCGCTGTGCCCGTCGTGCCAGTCGAGGATGAACAGGGTGGCATCATCGGCCAGAGTCGGTCCGCTGACCTCGAGCACGGCATCGGCCAACGCCCGGACAGCCTCGCGCGGGTGCAGACCGGTGATCGACCGCAACAAGGCCGGTAGATCCAGGTTGGCGGCGCTGCGCTCCCGCATGCCATCGGTGACCACTACCAGACGGTCGCCCGGTCGCAGCGTGGCCTCACCGGCGCGGTACTCGGCCTCGGCGAACATACCCAGGGGGAAGTTGGCCGGTAGCGACAGCGTCCGGGTGTCCCCGTCGCGTACCAGCAGTGGCGGCACGTGTCCCGCGTTGAGCAGCGCGCACACCCCGGTGCGCAGGTCGAGACGGCCGAGGACCGCAGTCATGTAACTGCCGGCCACACCGGCGTGTGCGGCCACGTCGGTATTCGCGGCCTCGGCCTGCTCCACCAGACCAACCCCGCGGCGGCGGCTGTTGCGCAGGCTGCCCACGCCCAGGGTGGCCGTCAGCGCGCTGGCCACCCCGTGGCCCATCGCGTCGGTGACGCTGAAGTGCAGCACGTCCCGGGCAAGGCTGTAGTCGAAGGTGTCCCCGCCGACGCTGGCGGCGGGTTCGAGCCAACCGGACAGGGTGAACGAACTACCCTCACACGTGAACGAGCCGGGCAGCAGGCGGCGCTGGATCTCCCCGGACAGGGTGAAGGGGGTCGTGCGTTGCCCCCACTCGAAAAGGTCGGTGTACCGCCGGTTGGCAATCACCACGTACGCCAGCATGTGCGCCGTGCGGCCGATCTCCTCCAGCGCCTGCGGAGCGGGCTCGTCCGGCAGGACCATCTCGAGCAGGCCGATCGTCTCACCGCGATCGGTCACCGGCGTCAACACCGTCCACCTGTCGGGCTGCGCGACAACCTGCACCGTCTGGGTGCGTAGCGCCTGCTCGGCGGGGCCGCCGTCGAACGGCATCACCGTGGCGACCTCAGCACCGTCCCGGCGGCCCCCACCGGCATCGTCGAACGGCACGTGGGCCAACCGGACCAGCGCCCGACCACTGAGGTCCGCGATCAGGAACGCGACGCTACGTGCCCGCAGCGCCACACCGAGTTCCCGGGTGACCGCCTCGACCGCTTCGACCGGCGAGGCGTTCTCCGCCGCATCCAACATATGGGCCATGATCCGCCCTCGACTGCCTTCCACTGTCGGAGCCTACGAGACCCGGCTTGTCGTCGCCGAGCACGAGGATCGTCACAGCAACGTCGACAGCCCCAACCAGGTCCAGATCCAGGGCCTGTGGATGGGTCCGGCCCCATCATACGGTCCGCCTCCCGGCTGACGACCCGCCCGTGCGACCCGGCGAGGCGGCGCACAGGCAGGCCCCGTGCACAGCGAACGGCGAACCCCGACCACGGACAGCGGCCCGTCATCGGTGCGGAGGGCGCCGGTCACGGCACCGGCTGCGCGCCACCCCGGCGGGTCGCGAGCGCGGTGAGCGCGAGCGCCACCGCTGCCGTGCCGACCGCGCACCACAGGATCGCCGTGAAGGTGTGCGGCACCGCCCACTCGGCAACCACGATCAGGCCGACCGTCGCCGTCCACAATGGCGCCGACGGCCACCGCGCGCCCGCCGCCACCTGGGCATTCACCAGCACGAACACCAGCGCGTACAGGGCGCCGGTGGCGGCGAAGAGCGGCGCGTGGCGGCCGAGGCCGACGTAGTCGGCGCCGCCCGCCAGCCGGAACGCGAGCCCACCGGCGAGCGCCGACGCCGCCACCAGCAACGCGCCGCAGCCGGCCACCAGCCCGGCGGCGATCATCAGTGCCCGCCGGTTGCCCCGCGCCAGGCGCGGGAGCGCCAGCACCGTGACCACCTGGGGCGCCCACAGCGCCCCCTTGGTGAGCACGGCCCCGACCGCGTACCCGCCCGAGGCGTCCGCCGGCAGCAGGTGCCGGACCAGGATCAGGTCGGCGTACGAGACGACGAGCATCGCGAGCGTCGCCGAGCAGGCGGTGAAGACCTGACGGGCGGTGATGCCGTTCCCGCCCGACGCGTCGACCCGCGACCGGGTCAGGTGGGCCAGGACCGGCGGGATCAGCAGCGCGACGGCCGTACCCGCCAGGACCGACCCGGTCAGGCCGGCACCGAGCAGCAGGCCGGCGATCAGGCCGGCGTACCGGCCGACGGCCAGCACCGCCATGCCGAGTGCCAGGCGCAGGAAGCGCTCGTCACCTTGCAGCTCGCCCAGCCACCTGCCGGCCACCACGACGGCGCCGGTGTAGACCGCGAGCAGCAGCGGCACGGCCGGCGGAAGGTCCAACAGCGCGCTCAGGACCGGCGTCAGGACGACCATGGCGCCGGCACAGACGGCCGCGGTCAGCCAGCCGATCCGGCCGCTCGCCGCGCCGCGCGTGCGGGCCCGGTGGATCGCGACCGCGATCTGCAGGCCCACCCCGGGAACGCCGGCGATCGCCGCGATCGCCAGGACGGTGGCCAGCGCGCCCAGGTCACCGGGGCCGAACTGCCGGGCACCGAGGACGGGTACGAGGTAGCCGAGGCCGTTGGTCAGCGCGCCCGCCACGGCCACCGCCGCCCCGGACACGCCGATCCGCCGCCGGGCGGACGTCGTCATGGTCACGGCAGCAGCCGCCGGAGGGGAGGGTGGCTCGACGCGGTTCAGAGGCGACCGTCGTGCACGGCCCGGGTCACCCACGGGATCACCTCGTCGAGCATGGCGTCGAGGCCGGTCGTCGCGGTGAAGCCGAGCACCTCGCGGGCCTTGGCGACGTCGGGCACCCGCTTGGTCACGTCGTGCTCGAACGGCTCGTCGCTGACGTACCGGAACGGCACGTCCGGGCCCTTGATCTTGCGCCAGATCAGCTCGGCCAGCTCCAGCACGGTGGTCGAATCGGCGGTCGAGAGGTTGAAGTCCTCGTTGCGCGCCGCCTCGTGCTCGATGGCCACCGCGATCCCGCGCGCCAGGTCGCCGCCGTAGGTGTAGTGGCGCACCTGCTCGCCGGTGCCGAGGATGTGCAGCGGGTCCTGCCCCTTGACGATCTTCTGTACCAGGTCGGGGACCACATGCGACATCGCCAGCTTGACGTTGCCGGAGAGCACCTCCGCCTCGCCGAGCGCGCGCCCCTCGCCGACACCGACGCAGTTGAACGGTCGCACGATCGTGTACGGCAGCTTGTACTGGTCCCAGGCCGCCCGCGCGTAGTACTCGACCGCCAGCTTCTGGAAGCCGTACGAGGACAGCGGCGGCGGGATCCGCCGCTCGTCGCCCTCCCGGCTCGGCCAGCGGTCGGTCGACTCGTACACCATCGACGACGAGATGTAGGTGACCTTGCGCAGCCGGCCGGCCCGGTGCGCCGCGATCGCCGCGTCACAGGACGCCGCCATGATCCGCTCGTTGGTGGCGAGGAGGTCGTACGCGTACGCGTGGAAGTAGGAGATCCCGCCGATCATCGCGGCGCCGGCGACGAAGTGGTCGCAGCCGGCGAGCAGGTCGGTGAGGAGCGCGGCGTCGCGGGCGTCGCCCTCGACGAACCGGTAGCGGGGATGATCGTCGTAGCTGTGCGCCACGGGGCCGTACTTCGAGAGGTTGTCGAGCCCGACCACCTCGTGCCCGCGGCCGAGCAGCTCCTCCACCAGGTAGCCGCCGATGAACCCCGCCGAGCCGGTGACCAACACCGTCGCCATCCGTGCCTCCTCTACCGCGCCACGTCGCCGGCTGCCACGTCGTCAGCCGCCACAGCCGGCGCGGGTGCGGCCGGCGCCGGGCGCCGGGCCTCCCACCGCGCGGCGAGCTGCTGCGCGGTCAGCCGCCGACCGAACGCGAAAAAATACCAGCGCAGATAGCTGGGCAGGAACCGCCCCACGTCGAAGTGCGACTCGCCGAGCTGCCGGTCCAGCCAGATCGTCGGGATCTCGGCGACCGGACGGCGCAGCCGGGTCGCCTTCGCGGTCAGCTCGATGCCGATCTCGAACCCGGTCCGGGACTCGATGCCGACCTCGCGGACGAAGTCGGTGTCGTACGCCTTGAAGCTGTTGGTCGCGTCGCGGGTGCCGACCCTCGCCAGCAGCCACAGGGTGCGCCCGGCCCACCGGGAGGCCATCCGCTTGAATCGCGGCCCGCCGACCTGCTGCCCACCGGGCATGTAGCGGGACGCGGCGGCGACCACCACGCCACGGTCGACGAGCCGGGCCAGGTCGTCGATCTGCCGTGGGTCGTCACAGCCGTCGGCCATCGTCACCACGGCGACCGGTGCCCGCGCCGCGTCGATGCCGAACCGGATCGCGTTGGCCGGCCCGGGCCCGTACGTGTTGAGCACCGGGCGGACCCGCGGATCGCGGCGGGCGACCTCCCGGGCGTACGGGACGGTGGTGTCCTCCGGCATGTCGTGCACGATGAGCACCTCGGCCGGCAGCAGCACCTCACACAGGATGCGGTCGAGGCAGCGGACGACGTCCGCGCCCTCGTTGTAGACCGGGATGACCACCGTGACCCGGGGCGTCATACCCGTACACCCCGCCCGGTCAGGCCCCACATGTCGATCAGCGGCTGGTCGGTGTCGAGGTCGGCGTAGTCGGCGTGCGGCGCGGCGATCACCAGCAGGTCGGCACGCCGGAGCACCTCGTCGAGCGGGACGAGCCGGTCGTCGACCACGTACGGGTCGGTGCACAGGGTCTCCCCCGCCTTGAGCGTCAGGATCTTGCGCAGCTTGTACGCCAGGCTGCTGCGGGAGTCGTCGCTGCCGCCCTTGAACGCCATGCCCAGGATGCCGACGGTCATCGTGGCGAGGTCGAACCGGTCCTCCAGCCGGGAGACCAGGTACAGCGGCAGGCCCTCATTGATCAACATCGCCGAGTGGCCGAGCACGAAGTTGTTCCGGTTGAACGCGGCCAGCTGCATGGTGTCCTTGAGCAGGCACGGCCCGGCGGCGAACCCGGGCATCGGCAGGTCGGCCGCGCGCGGGTAGTCGAACGCGACGGCGTGCCGGATGCGGGCGAAATCGAGGCCGAAGTCGTTGGCCATCATCCAGAACTGGTTGGCGGTCGCGAACTTCACGTACCGCCAGGTGTTGGTGAACAGCTTCGCGAGCTCGGCCTCCTCCGGCTCCAACGGGACGATCGAGTCGGTGAGCCGGCGGAAGAGCAGCTCCGCCCGTTCCCTGGCCTGCGGCGTCCGGGCCGCGACGATCTGCGGCAGGGCGAACAGCTCGGTCATCGCCCGGCCCTCGGCGATCCGCTCCGGGCAGAACGCCACGTCGACCGTGAGGCCCCTGCTCGCCAGCAGCTTCTCGGTCAGCGCCGTCACGCCCGGGTAGACCGTGCTGCGCAGGACCACCAGTTGCCCGTCGTGCAGGTGCTCGGCGCAGCGTTCCAGCGCCCGGGGCACCGCGCCGAGGTCGGGGTTGAGGTGTTCGTCGACCGGGGTGCCGACGACCACGACCAGGGTGTCGGCCAGACCGACGCTCGTCGCCTCGGTGCTCGCGCGCAACCGGCCGGCGGCCAGCGCTTCCGTCAGCAGCTCCGCGGCGCCCTCCTCGGCGAAGGGCAGCACACCGGAGTTGACCCGGTCGACCGCGGCGGCGTCGATGTCGTACAGCACGACGCTCAGGCCGCGGGAGGCCAGCGCGATGCCCAGCGGCAGGCCGACCCGGCCGCAGCCGCCCACGACGCAGACGTCGACCGTCGCCGCACCGTCCGCCTGTGTCATCGCCGCATCCTTCCGCCGGCCCGGCACGGAAATCGCCTGCCGGCCAGTGCAGGTTACTGGCGAGGAAACCTCGGGTCTACCCATCCGTAGGTAAGGGACTAAGGTTCCACACCATGGCCAGCACGCTGTCCACGGAACTGAGCTCGCGGTTCGCCGCCAGGCTCCCGCCCCGCGCCGTCGGGGCCGCCGTTCGGCTCGCCTATCCGCGGGTCGAACCGGAACTCGCCCGGCTGCCCTCCTACGCTCCGCGCGGCGGCACCGCTGTGGACATCGGCGCCTGGTACGGGCCCTGGACCCGCGGCCTGCGGCGGCTGGCCGACCGGGTCGTGGCGGTGGAGCCGGCCGCCGAGCTGGCGCGGTGCGTGGCCGCCGCCTACCCGGACGTGCGGGTCGTCGAGGCGGTGGCCTCCGACCGGCCGGGTAAGGCGGAGCTGTTCGTGCCCGCCGGTGGTCCCGGTATCGGCACCTCGTCCGTGGAGGGGGGCGACGGCCCGTCAGTCACCGTCGACCGGATCACAGTGGACGGTCTCGGGCTCACCGACGTGCGGTTCGTCAAGCTCGACGTCGAGGGCCACGAGCTGCCGGCGCTACGCGGCGCCGAGCGCACCATCCGGCGGGACGGACCGCTTCTGCTCATCGAGCTCGAAGAGCGGATCCAGCCGATCGACCCGGTGCTCACGCTGCTCGACGGGTGGGGCTACCGGCCGCACGTCATGCCGAACGACCGCTGGGAGCCGCTGGCCGGCTTCGACCTGGTCGCGCACCAGCGGGCAGCGGTCGGCCGGGTGGCGCAGAGCTTCGCCCGACGGGTCGTCGACCCACGGCCGCGTTACGTCAACATGGTCCTGTTCCGTCGCGAGGAGCCGCCCCGATGACCGAGCCGGGGGCCCCGGCCACGCCCGACACCACGGCCGCACCCGACACCACGGCCGCACCCGACACCACGGCCACGCCCAACACCACGGCCGCCAGGCGGGTCGACCCGATCCACATCGCCGCCGTCGTGCTGATCACCGCGAGCGTGTTCTGGCGGGCGTCGATCACCACACGCGGGTTCCTCACCGCCGACGACTTCCCGATCATCGCCCAGGCCGACGCCGGCGGCTTGGCGCCGGGGCACCTGTTCGCGCTCTACAACAACCACCTCATGCCGGCCGCCCGGCTGCTCACCTGGGTCACCCACCGGCTGACCGAGTACGAGTACTGGCCGTACGCCGCGCTCATGGTGATCGGTCAGGTGGCCGTCAGCGTCGCCTTCTACCGGCTGCTGCGCCTCTTGCTCCCGGCGGGCTGGGCGTTGCTGGTGCCGCTGTGCCTGTTCGTGTTCAACCCGCTGACGCTGGAGGTCAGCGCGTGGTGGGCGGTGGGGATCAACCTGCTGCCGATGCAGTTGGCCATGATCGTGGCCATCGGGGCCCAGGTGCGTTACATCCGTACCCGCCGGCGCCGCCACCTGGTCGCGCTCGGCGCGTCGGTCGTCGTCGCCCTGCTCTTCTTCGAGAAGGCGCTGCTGGTGGTCGCGGCGGTCTTCCTGTTGACCCTCTGCCTCTACGCGCCGGGCGGGCCGCTGCGGGCGGTGCCGACCACGATCCGCCGCTGGTGGCCCGCCTGGCTGGTGCTCACCGGGATCTCCGTGGTGTACCTGGCCGGCTACCTGTCGATGTCGGCGTCCGCGCTACGCGCGCCGATCTCGGCGGGCGAGGTCGGCGCCTTCCTCCAGCAGTTCTACGGGCAGTCCCTCCCCGCCGGCCTGGTGGGCGGCCCGTGGACCTGGCTCGACGCCTCGGACGGCCCCGCCGTCGCCGCCCCGGTCCCGGCCGCACAGTGGGTCTCGTGGGCGATCGTGGCGGCGTTCGTTGCAGGTACGGTGTGGCTGCGCCGCACGGTGGCCGTCCGGGCGTGGATCCTGCTGGCGCTCTACTCCGGGCTGGCGGCCGGGCTGATCGGCGCCACCCGGCTCGGCTCCGGGTTCAGCGGCGTGGCCGGCCTGGTGCCGCGCTACTTCGGCGACGTGCTGCTCGTCGCGGCCCTCTGCGCCGGCGTGGCGCTCTGCGGCCTGCGCCGGGTCGAATCCGCCGACGCCATGGAGCCCGCCAGCGCCGCCGAACCGGCCAGCGCCGCCGAACCCGCGCCGATCCGCAACCACCCCCAGCCGTTCGCCACCGCGCTCGCCGTCGGCCTGGTCCTGCTGATCGCCAGCAGCGTCTACAGCGGCGTCGACTTCGGCACCGACTGGCGGTCCAAGGCCAGTCGCGACTACCTGAACACGGCCCGCGCCGGCCTGGCCACCGCCGAGCCGGGAACGGTGTTCATGGACCAGCCGGTGCCCGAGATCGTGGTGCCCGGGTTGTCCCACCCGTGGAACATGCAGTCGCGATTCTTCGCGCCGCTCGACGACGGACCGACCTTCGTGACCAGGGCCCGCAAGCTGTGGGTCTTCGACGACTCCGGCCACGTCCGCCCGGCCTGGGTCAAGGGCGTCAAGGCGGCGCCCGGGCCGGCGCCGGGCTGCGGCTACCAGGTCGCGGGTGGCCGGACGGCCCGGATCCCGCTCCGGGGGACGGTCGTCGACTACTGGCAGGTGGTGCGGATCGGGTACCTCAGCGACCGGGACACCACCGCCACGTTCCGGCTCGGCGGCGGCGAGGTGGTGCCGTTCGACGTGCACCGCGGGCTCAACGCGATGTTCCTGCTCGTGCCCGGTGGCGGCGACGAGGTCCAGCTCGCGGTGGACGACCCGGCGGCCACCCTCTGCACCGACGAGATCGAGATCGGCGCGCTGGTGCCACAGCCGGTCGGGTAGCCGGTGCGCCACCGGCTGATCCCGCGCGCCGCGCCGCATGCCGTCGCGGCGGCGATCACCGCCGTGGTGCTCGCCCCGCTGGTCCTGCCCGGTTACGTGCTGCGCTACGACATGGTCTTCGTGCCCCGTCAGCCGCTGAACTGGGAGATGGTCGCGCCGGCCGACGCGCTGCCTCGCGCCGTGCCGCTGGACGCGCTGGTGTCGGTCACCAACCTCGTCGCGCCGGGCTGGTTGGTGCAACGGATCGCGCTGGTCGCGATCGTCTACCTGGCGGCGCTCGGCATGGCCCGGCTGGTGCCGACCGGACGGACGCTGACCCGGGTGGCCGGCGCGTTCGCCTATGCCTGGACGCCGTATCTCGCCGAGCGGCTGCTGCTCGGGCAGTGGGGCCTCCTGCTGGCGTACGCGGCCCTGCCCTGGCTGGTCGCCGCGGTGCGGGACGTGCGCACCGGCCGGCCCGGCGGGCTGGCCCGCCTGGTGCTGGCGGCGGCGCCGGCCGCGGTGACCCCGACCGGCGGCGTGATCGCGCTGTGCACCGTGGCCGTGTTGCTCCCCGGTGGCTTCGCGGGCTGGCGCCGGGCGACCGCCGCCGCCCTCGGCGCGGTCACCGCGATCAACGCGCCCTGGCTGGTCGCGGCCGCGACGAGTGCCGCCGGCGGCCGATCGGACCCGGAGGGCGTCGCCGCGTTCGCCGCGCGGGCCGAGAACTGGGGCGGCGCGTGGACCGCGCTGGCCGGCACCGGCGGCATCTGGAACGCACAGACCGTTCCCGGCAGCCGGTCCTCGCCGCTCGTGCCGGTCACGACGCTGGTGCTGCTCGCGGTGGCCGTGGTGGGTGTGCGGGAACTGCGCCGGCGGTGGCCGGGCGGGGCCGGGCGGCTGGGGCTGCTCGCGGCCGGCGCGTTCCTGGTCGCCGCAGCGGGCACCGCGCCCGGCGCGCCGGTCCTGGAACGGCTCGTCGGCACGGTTCCGGGCGCCGGGCTGTTACGCGACGGCCAGAAGTTCCTGATCCCGTACGCGGTCCTGCTGGCGCTGGGGGTGGCCCTCGGTGCCGAGGTGCTCGCCGGCAGGTTGGCGCGCCGCCTCGACGCCGGAGCAGGCCGGGTCGTCCTGGCCGCCGCCGCGCTGCTGCCGGTGGTGATCCTGCCCGACCTGGCCTTCGGCGCCGCCGGGCAGCTCCGGCCGGTGCGCTACCCGGCCGACTGGGACGCGGTGGCGGCACGGGTCGCCGCCACGCCCGGCGAGGTGCTCTCGCTGCCGTTCGAGGGCTACCAGCGTTACGGCTGGACCCAGGACACTGTGGTGCGTGACCCCGCGCCGCGCTACCTGGACGCGCCGGTGCTGATGAACGACGCGCTGCGGGTCGGCGACGTGACGGTCGACGGCGAGAACCCACGGGCGGCGCGGGTCCGTGCCGTTCTCGACGCGGACGGCCCGCTCGCCGGACTGGGGGTCCGGTGGGTGCTGGTCCGGCGCGAACCCGGCGTCGAGCCGCCCGCGACGGCCCTCGCCGGACTGCGTCCGGTCTTCGCCGGTCCGCACCTCGAGCTGTGGGAGAACCCGGCCGCCGTACCGCCGCCACCCGCCGGCCGGCGGTGGCCCGCGGCCGCCGCGCACCTGGTCGCCGCAACGATCGTGGTGCTCGCCCTCCTGGCTCTGCTGCTCGGACGACAAAGATCGTGGTATATTCCGCGCACTCACGAACCCGGGGAGGTAGAGCTATGGCCAAGCTGGCCACGTTCGCCGTCGCTGCTGTCCTCGGCGCGGCGCTCGGCGTCATCGGCCTCGTCGCAACGGTCGGAGCGGTGAGTCCCTCGGCCGACCACGTCGCCGAGGAGACCACCACCGACTCTGTCACCAAGGTCTACGGCAACCGCTGATCCACTAGCTGCGGCGTGGTCGCCGGCAACTGTCCGGCGACCACGTCGGCGAATGCCGCCCCCGACACCGACCAGGTGAAGCGCCGCGCATAGGCCGCGGCAGCCGTGCCCATCTCCGCGCGCCGGTCCGCGTCCACCAGCAACGCCCGGACCGCCTGGAAGAACTGGAACTCGTCGTCGACCAGCATGCCCGTCTGCCCGTCGGCCATCGCCTCGGCGACCCCACCGGCGGCGCGGAACGCGACGGACGGGGTGCCCCGGGCACCGGCCTCCACGATGGTCAGCCCCCAGCCCTCCTTGAGCGACGGCACCAACGACACCCACGAGCGGCACAGCAACTCGTGCTTGCGCTCCTCCGGGATGAACCCGGTGAACCGGACGCGGTCGGCGATGTCGAGGTCGGCGGCGAGCCGCCGCAGCGGCTCGTCCCACCAGCCCTGGCCGGCCACCACCAGTTCGAGCTCCGGCAGCTCCGTGGCGAGCAGGGCGGTGGCACGCAGCGCCAACTCCACCCGCTTGTGCGGGACGAGCCGGCCGAGCACCACCAGGCTCGGGTGGGCGGTACGTGGCGCCGGCGGGCCGACGACGGCCGGCGTTCCGTTGTGGATGACCGCGATGCGGCCCGGGTCGACGCCGAGCCCCGCGAGCTCCGTGCGCGTCGACTCGGACACCGTGACGTACCGGCAGGTCCGGTAGACCCGGACCGCCAGCCGCGACTCGATCCACCAGCCGATCCGGGCCATCCACGGGCCGAAGACCACCGGCCACTGCTCACGGTGCACGTGGTGGACCAGCGCGATGACCGGGCGGCGGGCGTAGACCCGGCTGAGGAACGGCATGCCGTTGCACACGTCGACGATCACGTCCGGCCGGCCGAGCCACCGACGGGCCAGCGGACCGACGCCGAAGGCACCCGCCAGGTAGACCAGGGCCGCGTACAGGTAGACCGTGTGCCGGCCGCCGCGGCGCAGGATGCGGAACCCGTCGGGCATCGTCTCCAGGGCGGGGCCGTCGGCGTGCGCCTGGCAGAACAGGGTCACCCGGTAACCGCGCGCGACCAACTCGGCTGCGACCCGTTCGAGGAAGACCTCCGAACCGCCGCCCTCCGGATGCCGCGTGTCCCGCCAACTGAGGAAGAGGACATGAGGACCAGAGGTTTGGGTCATGGCCTACTCATCCACCCCTACTTGCGAGTACGGTTCGCGGTTGCGTCACACTAGGGCGCTCTGCAGAGTTTCCGCAACGGTGACGTCACAGAGGAGGAAGTGTGGCGAACGGCGGCCTGCGGAACCGGCCGGAGTTCTGGCCGGTCCTGCTGCTGAGCGTCGCGCTGGTCGCGGTGCTCGGCGGTTGGGGTGCGACGAGCTACCTCGATCGGACCCGGCGTGAACCGCCGTGTACACAACGGACCGCGCTGCGGATCGCGGTGGCGCCGAGCGTCAAAGCGCCCGCCCGACAGGTCGCGCGCGACCTGACCGCCCGGGAACGCTGCCTCGACGTGACGGTGCAGGCGCGCGAGTCCGCGGACGTGCTGCGCGACCTCACCCGGCCGGCGGCCGGCGGAGCGGGGACCGGCACGGCGACGGGTCCGCTGCCCACGGCGACGGCCACGACCTCGGCTCCCACCGCTCCCCCCGACGCCTGGTTGCCGGAGTCGACGCTGTGGCTACGCCGGGCCCACGCCGCCGGCGCCTTCCAGGTGCCGGCGGAGGGCGTCTCCGTGGCGAGCACCCCGGTCGTGCTGTCGCTCGACGAGCGGTCGGCCGCGCGGCTGAGGCGCGACCGCGACCTCGGTTGGACCAGTCTGGTCGCCGCCGAACGACCACCGCTGCCCGTCGTGCTGCCCGACCCGACGGCCAGCCCGCTCGGCTTCGGCGCGCTGGTGGGCATCCGGGCGCTCGCCGACGCCGCCCAACCGGCGGCGGGTGCGGCCGGCGCGGCGGCGATCATGCGTCGACTGGCGGCCCGCACAGCGCCGTTCCCCGGTGCGGCCCCCGCACCCACCGGCCCCGGTGCGGCCGAATCCGCGGTCGTCAGCACCGAGCAGCAGATCCTCCTGGCCGCCGCCAGCGGCGGTACCCGCCAGGTCGCCGTCTACCCGCCGACGCCCGTACCCGGCCCGGACTACCCGTACGCGATCCTCGCCTCCGATGCGCGCCGCGACGGTGCCGCCGCCTTCCTGCGCGGGATGCTCGCCACCGAGGGCGCGGCGGCGTTGACCGGCCACGGCCTACGTACCCCGGGCGGCGGGTCACCCGCCGGCATCCCCGCCGGCAGCGGGATCCGCACCGGGGAGTACCCGCCGGCGCCCATCCCCGCCGAGGCGGACGCAACCACGCTGCTCAACGCATGGGGCGGGGTGCACATCAGCGCCCGGATGCTCGCGGTCCTGGACATTTCCGGATCGATGGCCGCGCGGCTGCCGGGATCGACGCAGACCCGGCTCTCCGCCACGATCAAGGCCGCTCAGGGCGGCGCGGAGCTGCTCCTGGGCACCACCGAGCTCGGCATCTGGGAGTTCTCCACCGACCTGGACGGCGAACGTGACTACCGCGAGGTCGTACCGGTGGGTCCGGTCGGCCCGCGCCGTGAGGAGATCGTGGACGCGCTCGACCGGGTACAGGTCAAGCCGAACGGCGCGACCGGGCTCTACGACACCACGCTCGCCGCGTACCGCGACGCGACCCGAAACTGGACCGTCGGGCGGATCAACATGGTGCTGGTCCTGACCGACGGCAAGGACGACAACGCCAGCGGGATCAGCCGCGCCGAGCTGCTGGACGAGCTGGCCGGGCTGCGCGACAAGCGCCGCCCGGTGCCGATCCTGTTCATCGGCGTCGGCCCGGAGATCGATCCGGACGAGCTCAGACAGATCGCCCGTGCCACGGGCGGACGGGTCGCGCTGACCCCGCGACCGTCCGGCATCCAGCAGATCTTCTACTCCGCGCTGGCCGAGTTCAGCTGCCTGCCGCCGAAGTGCCGCCGATGACGGCCAGCACGCGGGACCGCGTTACCGGGCCCACCGCCGCCCGGCCGGTCGGCGCGGCCGTCCGCCCCGATGCGGTGGACCGTCGCCGACGGCGTCTCGCCACCTGGGCGGGCGCGCTCCTGCTCGTGATGGTCGCCGTGCTGCAGCGCCCCGGCCGGACCACCTTCGACACCAAGCTGGACCTGGCCGTCGACCCGATCGGGTTCATGGGCCGGGCGCTGCACCTGTGGAACCCGGAGGCGGCCTCGGGGGAACTACAGCAGCAGGCGTACGGCTACCTGTTCCCGATGGGCCCGTTCTTCGCCGCCGGTGACCTGCTCGGCCTGCCCCCGTGGGTGACCCAACGAGCCTGGAGCGCACTCCTGCTCTGCGCCGGGTACCTCGGCGTGGTGCTGCTCGCCCGGGCGCTACGGATCGGTGCCGAGCCCGGGCGGCTGCTGGCCGGGCTGGCCTACGCGCTCGCGCCCCGGATGCTGACCGAGATCGGCCCGCTCTCCGCGGAGATGCTGCCGGTGGTCGTGCTGCCGTGGGTGCTGCTGCCGTTGGCGGCGGTGCGCCGCGTCGGCTCGGCCCGGCGCGCGGCGGCCCTCTCCGGGCTCGCCGTGCTCTTCATGGGCGGGATCAACGCCGCCGCCACCGTGATGGCGCTGGTGCTTCCCGCACTCTGGCTGGCGACCCGGCGCTGGGACCGGCAGCTGGCCGTGCTCGCCGCCTGGTGGTGCGTCTTCGTGGCGGGCGCGACCCTCTGGTGGGTCGCGCCACTGCTGCTCTTCGGGCAGTACAGCCTGCCGTTCCTGGACTACATCGAGTCGTCGGCGACGACCACCGCGGTGACCTCGCTCTTCCAGGCCGTACGCGGCACCAACCAGTGGGTCGGCTACGTCGTCCAGGGCGAACCCTGGTGGCCGGCCGGCTGGGTGCTCATCGACAACCCCGTACTGATGGCCGCGACCGCGCTGGTCGCCCTGGTCGGCCTGGTGGGGCTCGCGCTGCGCGGCCTGCCCGAGCGCCGCTTTCTCGTCCTCGGCGTGCTGACCGGGCTGGCCCTGCTGACCACCGGCTACCTCGGCACGCTGGACAGCCCGCTCGCCCCGTTCGTCCGCGACCTGCTCGACGGGCCACTCGCGCCGCTGCGCAACGTGCACAAGTTCGAGCCGGTGCTGCGGCTGCCGCTCCTGCTCGGCCTCGCCCACGCGGCCAGCCGCCTGGTCGCCCGCCGCCGGGTGCGGATCCATGCGGCACCGGTCGTGGCGGTCCTGCTGCTCGTCGCGTCCGCGCCCGCGTGGTTGCTCATGCTGCGGCCGGGTCCGGGCTGGACGGACCTGCCCGCGCACTGGCGGCAGGCGGCCGGCTGGCTCGCCGCGCAGGATCCGCAGGCCCGCACGCTGGTCGTCCCCGGGTCCGGGTTCGCGCAGCACACCTGGGGCCGGACGGTGGACGAGCCGCTTCAGCCGCTGACCGGCGCCCCCTGGGCGACCCGGCACCAGATCCCGCTCGGCTCCGAGGGCAACATCCGGGTGATGGACACCGTCGAGACGGTCCTGGCGCAGGGCCGTGGCTCACCGGCGCTCGCCGACTTCCTCGCCCGCTCCGGCTACCGCTACCTGCTGGTCCGCCACGACATCGACCGGACGGCCAGCGGCGCCCCGCCGGTCGCGGTCATCCGGCAGGCGATCGCGGGCTCCCCGGGGCTGCGCCCGGCCGCGTCGTTCGGTCCCGAGGTGAGCGTCGACGATCCGCAGCGCAGCCCGGTGGACGCGGCGGAGTCCGTACCGGCGATCGAGATCTTCGCGGTCGACCGCGCGGTGCCCACCGTGTCGGCGTCGGCCCGCGCCGACGTGCCGGTGGTCAGCGGCGGACCGGAGTCGCTGCTCGGGGTGCTCGAACAGGGCCTGCTCGACCCCCGGCAACCGGTCCTGCTGACCGGCGACGCGGAACCGGCCGACGCGGCCGGTCCGCGGATCGTCACCGACGGGCTGCGTCGGCGCGAGCTGAACGTGGGCCGGATGCGCGACAACGTCAGCCACACCCTGACCGCCGACGAGGCGACCCGGCAGGGACGGATCCGCACCGACCTGCTCCCGTTCGCCGCCGACGGGCACCAGACCGTCGCCGTGTACCAGGGCATCCGGTCGGTGGACGCGTCCAGCAGCGCCAGCTTCGCCGACTCCGGCGGCGGCACCGAGCCGTCGCACCTCCCGTTCGCCGCGCTCGACGGCGACCCGGCCACCGCCTGGCGGTCCGACCCGTTCCAACCGGCTTCGGGCCAATGGCTGGAGTTCACCCTCGACACGCCGCGCCGGGTCACCGAGGTGACCGTGGACTTCTCCGACGACCTGCGGACGGCGCTCCCGGTCGGGCTGGTGCGGATCAGCACCGACCAGGGTGCGGTCGACCGAGCGGTGCCCGACACTCCCGGACCGCACCGGCTCGAGACGCTCCCCGGCCTGACCACGACCGTACGGGTGACGGTGCTCGCCCTCCGCGAGGGCTACAGCGGCGGCGCGGTGGCGCTGCGCGAGCTCGGCGTTGCGGGGCTGGCGGCCCAGCGTGGGCTGCGCGCGCCGGCGGACCTGAGCGGGGGGCCGGCGCCTGCGTACGCGTTCAGCCGCGCCCCGCAGGACCGCGGCGCCTGCTTCACCGGCCCGGACGGACTCCGCTGCGACCAGTTCCTGGCCCGTACGGGCGAGGAGCCGCTGGGCGTGGACCGGTTCTTCGCGACGCCGGTGGACGCGACGTACCACCTGCGACTGACCGCGCGACCGCGCGCGGGCGGGTCGATGCCGGTGGACCGCCCGGTGACCGCCTCGGCATCGTCGGTGCTCGCCGGGGACGTCACGGTAGCCGCCGACGCGGCGGTGGACGGCGATCCGGCCACGGCATGGCTCGCGGAACCGGTCGACGACCGTCCGACACTGCGCCTGCGGTGGGAGCAGCGTCGGAAGATCGACCGGGTGCGCCTGGTCGCGCCGACGGCGCCGCTCTCCGCCCGGCCGCGGCAGGTCGTGCTGCGCACCCGGTCCGCTTCGACCGCCGCGCCGGTCGACGCGGACGGCTGGATCCGCTTCCCGGCGCTGACCACCGACCGGCTGGACATCGCGGTGACCGCGTTCGACGGCGCGGTGGCCGACCCGCGCGGCAACGCGTGGCCGGCACCGGTCGGCGTCGCCGAGGTCGAGGTTCCCGCGCTCGCCGACCTTTTGCGGCCGACCGGTGCCGACGCGCCGGTGGCGGTGCCGTGCGGCGGCGGGCCGACGGTGTCGCTCGACGGCGTCGGGTACCCGACCTCGGTCTCCGGCACCCTGGCGGACCTGCGCGCCGGCCGGTCGCTGGCGGTGACCGTGTGCGACGACTTCGCGAGCGAAGGGGTGCCACTCCCCGCAGGCGAACACCGCCTGCGCACGGTGCCCTCGGCCGCGTTCGTCGTGGACTCGGCGGGGCTCGTGCCGGACGGGACCGAACGGGCGGCGCCGACGCGGTCGCGCGACGTGCAGGTCGGCCGGTGGGCCGCCACCGACCGGACGGTCACGATCGGCGCGGGCGAGGCGGCGCTGCTCGTCGTGACGGAGAACTTCAACGCCGGCTGGACCGCGACGCTGGACGGCCGGCGGCTGCGGGCCGAGCGGGTCGACGGTTGGCAGCAGGCGTTCGAGGTGCCGGCCGGCAGCGGCGGCACCGTGACGCTCAGTTTCACCCCGGACCGGCCCTATCGGGCCGGGCTGGTGGCGGGTGCTGTCGCCGTGTTCGTCGTCGGACTCGCCGCGCTCGTGCCGGCTCGACGCCGCCGACCGGTGGAGGGCCCGGCGACGGATCGGCCGTCCCGTACCGGCGGCGAATGGTGGGTCGTGGTGCCGCTGATGGCGCTCGCGGTCGCCCTCGGCGGCGTGGCCGCGGCCGCGCTGCTGCTCGCCGCCATGCTGGTGCGCCTGCTGAGGCCGGGTGCGCTGCCGGGGATCGCCCTCGTCGCCGGTGCCGGCGGCATCTCGGTGGCCGTCCTGGGCCGGCTGCTGGGGCATGGGCAGGAATGGGTGTACGGGGCCGTCGTGCAGGCGGCGATGCTCGCGGCGGTGTGCGCCGTCGCGGCGACCGTGGTGCCGGCCGCCGGCCGGCCGCCCGAGACCGACACCGAGCCGTCGCCGGAGCCCTCTTCCGCGCCACCCGACGAGAATCGGTACCGGGCGACCCTCGGCCGGTCGGTCGCGCTGTTCCGCGGCTTCCTGCACGAACAGTCCGACCCCGACCGGTTCTACTCGCTGCTCGCCGAGGACTCCGTACGCCAACTGCGGTCCTACGTGGACCTCGCCGGTGCGCGGGTCCTCGACGTGGGTGGCGGCCCCGGCTACTTCGCCACCGAGTTCCGGGCGGCCGGCGCGGCGTACATCGGTCTGGACCCGGCCGTCGGTGACTTCGCGGCGGCCGGTGCGGCGGTGTCGGGCATGCTGCGGGGCAGCGGGACCGCGCTGCCCGTACGGACCGGTGGGGTGGAGGTCTGCTACTCGTCCAATGTGCTCGAACACGTCGCCGATCCCGAGGCGATGCTGGACGAGATGGTCCGGGTGACCCGCGCCGGTGGCACCGTGTTCGTGTCGTTCACCCCGTGGCTGTCCCCGTGGGGCGGCCACGAGACCTCGCCGTGGCACTTCCTGGGCGGCGAGCGGGCCCGGCTGCGCTACCTGCGCCGCAACGGCCGGGAGCCGAAGAACCGGGTCGGGCACACTCTGTTCCCGGTCAGCGCCGGGCGGGCGGTGCGGTGGGCCAGGGCGGCCCGGCGCGCCGGCGCCATCGACATCGTCGACGTGCTGCCCCGGTACCACCCGGGGTGGGCGCGGTGGGTCGCCCGGATCCCCGCGCTGCGGGAGACGCTCACGTGGAACTTCACGATGGTGCTCCGGAAAACGGCGGAACCCGACGATCGAGCGTACGAGAATGCCGCGCAGGGGTCGCTTCGGGATGTAACTCGGTAGTAACCTCTGGCAGCCGGCAGCGGTCCGCCTGCCGAACTACCCGTCCCTCAATACGTGGAGGCACTATGAGGTCTCGCGTCATCGGCGCCGCGCTGTTCGGCGTCGGTGTCCTCGCGTTGGTCTTCGCCGGCGGTCTCGCGTTCGTCGTGGCACCCCAGGCGGAGCGTCTGCCGTACGACCTGGAGCGTGCCCAGTCCGTCGCCGAGGCACCCAACGCCCGCTTCCTGCAGATCACCAACGGCAAGGCGGAGGTGAACCAGGGCACCCTGCGCTCGACCATCACCGTCACGCCGGACACCAAGGAGACCGCCAAGCTGGACGGCTCGCTCGACGGCAACGCCGTCGTGTGGCTGGCCGGGCAGGAGGTCATCCGCACCGACACCAAGGCCCTGATCAGCGCCTACAGCACGTCGCTGGCGCTCGACCGCAAGACCGGCGCCGCCCAGCAGTGGGACAAGCAGTGGCTCGACACCGGCAGCAACCGGCAGAGCGTCAACTACTCGGGCCAGATCTACAAGTTCCCGTTCGGCACCGAGAAGAAGACCTACGAGATCTTCGACCGGGACATCAGCACCACCCAGCCGGCACGCTTCATCAAGACCGAGCAGATCAACGGGCTGGAGACCTACCAGTTCACCCAGGAGATCCGCGACGCGACGCAGCCCCTGCCGGCCGACCGCCTGAAGCTCCTGGTGGGCCAGCTGGTGCCCGGCGCCACCACCGGCCGGGTCAGCTACAGCAACACCCGCACCGTGTGGGTGGAGCCGGCCACCGGCCAGTTCATCAAGGTGCAGGAGAAGCAGAGCAAGAAGCTCGTCGGCGACAACGGGCAGGAGACCGTCATCCTCGACGCGGTCTTCACCTACACCGACGACACGATCGCCAGCAGCGCCGACAAGGCGGGCTCCAACCGGCAGCTGCTCCAGATGGTCAAGCTGTGGGGTCCGCTGGCGCTCGCGGTCATCGGCCTGGCGCTTGTGATCGTCGGTCTCCTCATGGCACTTCGCCGTCCCCGCGTGGCGACGGTCGCCGGCAGCGTCCCGGGGCCCCGCCGGGGCTCCGGCCGCCACACCGTCCCCGGTCCGGGGGAAACGGACCCGGTACGCGACGGACCGCCGGCCGATCCCGGCCGGCAGCAGAAGGCCGACAGGTAGGCCGACCAGCTCGACGGATACGCCCCTGAGGTGCCGGCCCGGTCGGGCCGGCACCTCAGATCGCAATTCGGGACTGCCGGTGTCAGGTCAGCGGGGCTGAGCCACGCACCGCCCACCACTTCGGCCCGCGAATCCACCGCCGTGCTCATTGATCAGCGGATCGTCGGCGCTCATGCGACATTCAGCTCTTGGGCCGCCACGTACACACCGCGACACCGGAACGCCGCCGGCGCGTGCACCATCGCGGCGACTCGGGCAGCGCGAGTGTTGAAGGGGAACCAGAATCGCCGCAGCGAGCGGCCCTCCACTTACGAGGGTGTCACCGCGCCCGTGGGCATGGTGGGGGCGATCGTGGGCGGCTACCCGCCGGACCGGCGCTATCCGTTCGTCAGGTGCCGCCCGGCGAGACGCTTTCCGTTCCGATGGCGCCGGACTGCGATGACCACCGTCAACGCGGCACCGACCAGCACACTGAGGGACGCCAGGGCCGAGGCGGCCAGCGCCGCCAGCGCCCTCGAACGCGCATCGTGGAACCGGGGAGGATCACCGATCGAGAAGGACGAGGTGCCGTGCTCGTCCGAGACCGTGCAGGTCAGCGTGTACGTGCCGGCTGGTTTGGCGTAGATCATCTGTACGCCGCGCCAGCGCTCGCCGTCCGCCTCCAAGGTGAGATCGTCGGAGAGCATCGAGACCAGATTCCACTCTCCGAGCTTCTGGGTGTCCGCCTCCGAGTTGTGGCAGGCGGGGAAATACTGCTCGCCCTTGACCCACACCATCTTCCCGGCCTCGGGCATATGCACGGTGATCGGCTGCCCGGGCGTGATGCGCTGCCCGAGGTCACCCCCGAAGGGAATCAGGAACAGCATCACGGCGGCAGCCAACACGCCGCCGGCGGCGATCAGCGCCGGAACGACGTACCAGATCCGGCGGGGCGGTGACGGGTCGGCAGCGACGGTCACCGGAGCAGGATCCATGGAAGCATGATCGCTTGTCGCCTGTGGCCGGACCAGTACCCGTTCGGCCTGAGGGCCGGCCGCTGTCGCATCGCTGTCAGAGCCACCAGGTAGATAGAGTGATCTCTATAGTTGTCGTTGTTCCCGGCACCGCCGCCCATGCCTGCCGTTCCGCCACGGAGGTGGCCCGTGTCCCCCCACCACACCCTGCCCATGTTCCGCCGCCGTCGTCCGTCGACCCTGCTCCTGGTGTTCGGTCTGGCGCTGGGCCTGGCCGCCCCCACGCTGGTGGCGACCCCCGCGTCGGCTCGGCTCGCCCCGCGAGCTGCCCACATCCTCTGCTACGCCGGCGGGTTCAGCGAGCCGCCGGGCCCCGGCCGCCCGGTTGCCCTGACCTGGTCGCACATCGGCAGCCGGTCCAACGGCAGCTACACCTACCGATACTGGATGGTGCAGGAGGTGAGCGGTTCGACGCTGTACTACCGGAACAGCTACGTGGCCAAATGCTCCGGCGACTCACTGGTCTCCACCACGGAGATCACGCCGACCGACGGATTCGGCACTGCGGCCTGCACCAGCACCGTCGACCGCTACCCGACGGCGTCGGACGCCGAGCGGTTCGTCGGGGGACGCACCTCCTGGGAGCGGCCGTTCATCACGACCCGCACGTTCCGGTACTGGCACCGGGAGTGGCTCTCGGTGAGCACCCTGCAGTGGGTCTACGGGTCCAGCTACGTGGTGAGGTGCTGAGTCACCGTTTCGCCCCGACGTCGGCGACCATCCTCAGCCTGCCGCCGGACGCCACGAGGGGAACGCGGATGGCTGTCACCTCACGGTTGTGCCTGCTTCGGCAGGGTGAGAATTTCGGCTCCGTCGTTGGTGATGGCGATCGTGTGCTCACTGTGCGCCGTCCGGCAGCCTGTCGCGCTTCGGAGTGTCCAGCCATCGGCATCGGTGACGAGCTCGGCGGTGTCCGCCATGACCCATGGTTCCAATGCCAGCAGCAGCCCAGGGCGCAGCTTGTATCCGCGACCGGGCCGCCCCTTGTTCGAGACGTGCGGGTCCTGGTGCATCGTCGATCCGACGCCGTGGCCGCCGAACTCGGTGTTGATCGAATATCCCGCCTCGCCGAGAACCGAGCCGATGGCATGGGAGATGTCACCGATGCGAGCTCCGGGGCCGGCCGCGGCTATCCCCGCGCTCAATGCGCGCTCGGTCGCGTCGATCAGCGCAACGCTCTCCGGGGGCCTGACGTCGCCCACGATGAAGCTGATGGCGGAGTCAGCGACAACTCCGCCCAGGCAGACGGCGAGGTCGAGCGTCAGCAGGTCGCCGTTGGCAAGCGGGTAGTCGTGCGGCAGTCCGTGGAGCACCGCGTCGTTGACTGACGTGCAGATGTAGTGGCCGAACGGCCCGCGTCCGAAGGACGGCTCATAGTCGACATAGCAGGACTGCGCCCCGGCCTCGGTGATCATGCTGCGGGCCCACCGGTCGATGTCCAGGAGGTTCGTGCCGACCGTGCTGCGGCTCCTCAGTGCCCGCAGTATGTCGGCGACCAGGGCGCCGGCGTCCTTCGCTCGCAGCAGGTCTGTGGGGCTCAGGATCTCGATCATGCAGCGCCTTTCCTCGTGGGACCAATAAGTATCCCGGCCATATTATCCCGGTACTAGAATCGGAGCCATGGTCAGGTTGCCGCTCACCCCCGCAGAGGTCGAGCGCGGGCAGCGCCTCGGCGCCCTCCTACGTCGAGCCAGGGGGGAGCGTTCGATGCTCGTTACCGCCCTGGAAGCAGGTGTCTCGCCGGAGACTCTTCGGAAGATCGAGTCCGGTCGCGTAGCCACCCCTGCCTTCCCGACCATCGCCGCGATCGCCAACGTCCTCGGCCTCTCCCTCGATGCGGTGTGGTCAGAGATCAACCAGTCAGCCGGCGGGGCCGAACTCGCAAGATCAGGCCGCTACGCAGGTGGGCGGTTGGCCTCGTAGGTCTCGACCCCGCAGCTCCGTTGCAGTTGCCGACGACGTTGCAGTTGCCGACGACAGAGAACACCTGGGCGCAGTTTCTCGATCAACGTCCCCGACCGGTGCAGCTAGGGGGCGATCAGGCGGGCGATCAGATCCTCCGCCAGCGGCCAGGGGCCGTATCCGTCTGCGGCGGTGACGTGCCCGGCGTCGCCGAGGTCGACCAGCTCGGCACCCCACCGCCCGGCGTAGTGCACCGCCCGCTCGTACGCCATCATCGGGTCGTTGCGACTCGCGGCCAGGATCGACGGGAACGGCAGCGGGTCGTCGGGCAGCGCCGGCATCGAAGACTCCCCGTCCGTCCACGGCTCGGCGATGTCGGGCGGGGCGACCAGCAGCGCCCCCCGCACCGGGCCGTGGCCGCCGAGCGCCCAGAGCGCCACGGTGAGGCAGCCGGCGCTGTGCGCCACCAGCACGGTCGGCTCGGCCGGCTCGGCCAGCGCCACGGTGAGGGCGGCCACCCGGTCCTCGGCCACGTACCGGCCGCGCTCGGCGTGGCGAACCCAGCGACGCGCCGCGTCCCGGCCGCGCAGCCACTCCTGCCAGTGCCCGGGCAGCGGCTCGTTCCGGCCGGGCACCAGCAGCACACGGGTCACAGCCGAGAGGTTAGCGTCGAACCGGCAGCCGCGCCGCCCCTGCGCTGCGGGCGGCATGGGAGACACCCGAGTACGAGGAGGATGCCCGTGGTGTGGATCTCACTGACCACCGACTACGGCCTCACCGACGGGTTCGTGGCCGCCTGCCACGGGATGATCGGACGGCTCGCCCCGGCCGCCAGGGTGATCGACGTGACCCACCTGGTGCCGCCGGCCGACGTACGCCGGGGCGCGGCCGTGCTCGCCCAGACGGTGCCGTACCTGCCGGTCGGGGTGCACGTCGCGGTGGTCGACCCGGGGGTGGGCACCGCCCGGCGCGGGATCGCCCTGGCCGCCCCGGGCGGGCTGCTGGTCGGGCCGGACAACGGGCTGCTGCTGGACGCCGCCACGGCGCTCGGTGGCGTCACGGCGGCCGTCGAGCTGACCAACCCGCAGTGGCTGGCCCCCGAGGTGTCCCGCACCTTCCACGGCCGGGACGTGTTCGCCCCGGTCGCGGCCCGGCTGGCGCTCGGTGCGCCGCTTTCCGACGCCGGCCCGGCGGTCGACCCCGCCGCCCTGGTCCGGCTCCCCGAGCCGGTGGTCCGGCCCGGCCCCGACGGCTTCACCGCCGAGGTGCTGACCGTGGACCACTTCGGCAACGTGCAGCTCGCCGCGCCGGGCGACCTGCTGGCCGCGCTGCCGGCCCGGCTGCGGGTGGCCGGGCGGGCGGCGGCGCACGGGCGGACCTTCGGCGACGCCCCACCTGGTGAGCTGGTGGTGTACGTGGACTCCGCCGGCCTGGTCGCGGCGGCGGTGAACGGCGGCCGGGCCGTCGACGTGCTCGCGGCCGGGCCAGGTGACCTGGTGGCCGTCACCGCCGGCACCTGAGCACGACACTGTGCCGGGGCGTCGGTGGAACGGCCGGGAACGGCCGTTCGGTGGGTGACGAAATCGGACCACCGCCGGACTGATGCCCGGTGGCCGCTTGTGGAATGCTCTTCCGGTGGGTGAACAATGGGTTCCGTCGGCATGCCCCTGCTGCGCATCGAAAACCGGGGGCGGCACCTGCCCGGTCTGTTTCTGGACCGACGACGGCCAGGCCGACGCCGACGCCGATGTGGTGCGGGGCGGCCCGAACGGCGACCTGAGCCTGTCCCACGCGCGGCTCAACTTCGCGATCTACGGTGCCAGCCATCCCCGCTACCAGGAGATCGTGCGCCCGGCCCGCCCGGAGGAACGCCCCTGACCCGCCCCCGAACGTGGGGACGGGCCGGGGCGACGCCGGACGCCGCGCCGACGCGGGACCGGGCGAGGGGCCAGGACGCGAGGGGCCAGGACGCGAGCGCCCCTGCGCCGGCCGGCGGCGGTCAGCAGCGCGGCGCAGCGCCGCCGTACACGGCGGAGATGTACGCGTGGCTGACGTACTGCCCGCTGGCGAGGCGGTTCCACCGGTTCGTGGTCCGGCAGGTGCCGCTGACGGTCTGGCCCGTGACGTAGCACTGGATCGGCACGTGGGCGTACGTGGCGGCGAGGCCACGGGCGGCGTACCCGGTGCCGGGGCCGGTGCGGAGGTTGAGCGGGCCGGAGCCGATCACGCCGGCCAGGTATGCCTCCGGACAAATGGCGATACACGCGAATCCCGTTCGGGGGAGGGAGAATGGCGGGGTGCCCGAAGGCGACACCGTCTGGAACACCGCCCGCGTCCTGCACCGCGCCCTCGGCGGGGCCCGGCTCACCGGCTCCGATTTTCGGGTGCCGCAGTTGGCCACCGTCGACCTGACCGGCTGGACGGTGCACGAGTCGGCCAGCCGGGGCAAGCACCTGTTGCTCCGGCTCACCGCCCCGGAACCGGTCACCGCCCCGGAGCCGGTCACCGCCCCGGCCGCCGGTGACGATCGGACGACCCGCTGGACGCTGCACTCGCACCTGCGGATGGACGGGGTCTGGCGGGCGTACGCGCCGGGCGAACGCTGGACGGCCCGGCCCGCGCACCTGATCCGGGCGGTGCTGCGCGGCCCCGACGCGGTGGCCGTCGGGTACCACCTGCACGAGCTGGCGCTGGTGCCGACCGCCGAGGAGGGCGCGCTGGTGGGGCACCTCGGGCCGGACCTGCTCGGCGCCGACTGGAACCCGGCCGAGGCGGTCCGCCGGATCGCCGCGCGCCCGGAGGCGGCGATCGGGGAGGCGCTGCTCGACCAGCGCAACCTGGCCGGCGTGGGCAACCTGTACAAGTGCGAGGTGCTGTTCCTGCGCGGGATCTCGCCGTGGACCCCGGTCGGCGCGGTGCCCGACCTGGCCGGCACGGTGACGCTCGCGCAGAAGCTGCTGGCGGCCAACCGGGGGCGGTGGACCCAGAGCACCACCGGCTCACTGCACCGGGGGCGGACCAGCTACGTGTACGGCCGACGCGCGCAGCCCTGCCGCCGGTGCGGCACGGCGATCCGCAAGGAGGAGCTGGGCGAACGGGTCACCTACTGGTGCCCGGCCTGTCAGCCCGCTCCGCCGGGCACCGTGCCGCCCCGGCCGGCGACCTCCTGACCCGGGTTCTCCTGACCCCGGCGACCGGGCCGGTCAACGCCCTGACCTGCCACGACGCGCCCGTCCCAGGGTCCGGGACGCCCGCAGATACGGACGATTGGGTAGTTCCTAACCAGGGGTCCGGCGTCGCATGCTGCGGTTGAGTGCTCACCGATCGTCAACAGGCGCGCCAGCCGCCCCAAGGGGGTGGCGGCCGGCGCGCCTCGATCCCGGGGAGAGCCATCGTGCTGTTCCGCAGACTGCGTACCAACCTCGCCGACCGGGCCGCCCGCACCGGCCGGGAGGTCGGGCCGACCGTGCCGGCGGCCCGGGCCGCCGAGGAGGCGGCCCCCATCCCCGCCAGCCTCGACCCGGCCGCGGTCCCGCGCAGCTTCGGGCCGGTGCCCAACTTCGCCACCAGCCCGCTGCCGGTCCCCGACGGGCGGGGCGGGACAGTCCCCGGCACCGGCCTGCGCAAGTTCGTCGACGCGCTGCCGGGCCCGGGCGAGGCGGGCCGCAACGAGCTGGGCGGGTACCTGCCGGTGGCCGCCCCCGACACCATCACCTGGCCGGGCTGCGACTACTACGAGATCGGTCTCCAGGAGTACGCCCAGCGCCTGCACCGCGACCTGCCCGCCACCCGGCTGCGCGGCTACCGGCAGCTCAACCTGGGCACCGACGGCTCCGGGCACAACACGGTCGCCCCGCCCGACCGGCCGTACCTGCTCGGGCCGGTGATCGTGGCCCGGCGGGGCCGGCCGGTACGGATCAAGTTCATCAACCAGCTCCCCACCGGGCGGGCCGGCGACCTGTTCCTGCCCGTCGACCCGACCCTCGACGGCGCCGGGGAGGGGCCGCTGGACGGGCCGGCGCCGTACCCGCAGAACCGGGCCGTGCCGCACCTGTACGGCGGGCAGACCGGCTGGATCAGCGCCGGCAACCCGTGGCAGTGGGTGACCCCGGCCGGCGAGATCACCCCGTACCCGACGGGGGTGGGGTTGACCCACGTGCCGGACATGCCGCCGCCCGGCCCCGGGGCCACGACCCTGTACTACCCGAACGAGCAGAGCGGCCGGCTGATGTGGCTGCACGACAACACGCTCGGCCTGTCCCGGCTCACCGTCCACTCCGGTCAGCTCGCGCTCTACCTGCTCGCCGACCCGGCCGAGGAGCACCTCGTCGCCGACGGCGTGCTGCCCGCCGAGCAGTTGCCGCTGGTGATCCAGGACCGCACCTTCGTGCCGGACGACACCCAGCTCGCCGCCCAGGACCCGACCTGGGACCGGGACCGCTGGGGGGCCCGGGGCAGCCTGTGGCATCCGCACGTCTACCAGCCCCGGCAGAACCCGTACCGGGCCTCGGGCGGCAACCCGACCGGCCGGTGGGACTACGGCCCGTGGACCGGCCCCCCGCCGGGCCGGGAGGCGGCCGTCCGACCGGGGCCGGACCCGGAGACCGACGGCCGCCCGGCCGGGCCGGCGCCGAACCCGCACCACGATCCGGTCGCCACCCCCGACGAGCCGCCGCTGGCCCCGGGCGTGCCGCACCCGTCGGCGGTGCCGGCGGCGTACGGCGACACCCCGCTGGTCAACGGGGTCGCCTACCCGTACCTGACGGTGGAGCCGAGGGCGTACCGGTTCCGGATCCTCAACGCCTGCGCGGACCGCGGCCTCAACCTCCAGCTCTACCGGGCCCGCTCGGACGGCCCGATGTGGGGCCCGGACGGCGAGCTGCACGACGCCGACGCGGGCGAGGTGCCGATGGTGGCGGCGGTCCGCTCCCCCGGCCGCCCGGCGCACTGGCCCACGGACGGCCGCGACGGTGGGGTGCCGGACCCCGCCGCGGCCGGGCCGGAGTTCGTCCAGGTCGGCAACGAGTGCGGGCTGCTGCCCGCCCCGGCGGTGCTGCCCAACCGCCCGGTGGGCTACCGGTACGACCGGCTGGACCCGACCGTGCTGAACGTCGACGGGCACACCCTGCTGCTCGCCCCCGGGGAGCGGGCCGACGTGGTGGTCGACTTCTCCGCCGTCCCGCCCGGTGCCACGGTGATCCTGTACAACGACTGCCCGGCCCCGCTGCCCCGGTTCGACCCGCGCTACGACCACCACACCGACGCGCCGGACCGCACCGCCGTGGGCGGGATCGCCGGCACCCGCCCCGGGTACGGCCCGAACACCCGCACCCTGCTCCAGTTCCGGGTGGCCGGCGAGCCCGCCGAGCCGTTCGACCTGGCCCGGCTCGCCGACCGGCTGCCCGCCGCGTACGCGGCCAGCCAGCGCCCGCCGATCGTGCCCCAGCCGGCGTACGACGCCGCGTTCGGCACCCGCACGGCCGGGGACACCGTGGTCACGGCGTACGCCACCTCGGTCAGCTTCACGCCGGCCGGGACCGCCGTCCCGGTGACCCTGCCGCTGGCGGTGAAGACGGTGGGGCAGGTGTTCGAGCCGGCGTACGGGCGGGTGGCCGGCCGGCTCGGGGTCGCCCACCCGAACGCCGGCCCGCTCGGCCCGGTGACCCTGCCGCTCGGTCCCGTCGACCCGGCCACCGAGACCCTGGTGATCGCCGACCCGACGGTGCCGGTCGGCGCGCCCGCCGACGGCACCCAGCTCTGGCGGATCACCGGGGACGCCGGGCAGACCCACCCCGTGCACGTCGGCGGCTGCGACGTGCAGCTCGTCAACCGCGTCGGCCGGGACGGCACGATCCGCCTGCCGGAGGCCAACGAGCTGGGCTGGAAGGAGACGGTCCGGGTGAACCCCCGGGAGGACGTGGTCGTGGCGCTGCGCCCAGTCGCGCCCGTCCTGCCGTTCAAGCTCGGCGACAGCGTCCGGCTGCTCGACCCGACGCGCCCGGCCGGTGCCCGGATCGGCTCGACCCCGGTCAGCCCGCTCGACGGACGGCCGGCGGCGGTGGTGAACCAGCTGGTCAACATGGGCTGGGAGTACCGCTGGCACAGCCAGCTCGGCGGCCACCGGGACCAGGGCATGAGCCGCCCGCTGGTGCTGCGGGTCGCCCCGAGGGGCCCGACCGGGCTGACGGCCACGCCGATGGCCGGGTCGGCGACCGTGCTGCCGGCGATCGCGCTGACCTGGACCGGCAACGGCAGCCACCCGCAGGCCCGCAGCCACCTGCTCCAACGGGCCACCGACATCGCCTTCACCGAGGGGGTCATCGCGATCACGGTGGCCGCCGCCGCCAACCGGTACACCGACGCGACGGTCACCCCGGGGGTGACGTACCACTACCGGATCCGGGCGGAGAACGAGGTGAGCTGCTCGGCCTGGTCCAACGGGGTGCCGGCGGCGGTCCGGCTCGCCGCCCCGGCCGGGCTGGTCGCGGCGATCCCGCCGGCCGCGCCGCCGCGGGTGGCGCTGCGCTGGGCGAACCGCTCCTTCGCCACCGGCGTGGACGTGCAGCGGGCCACCAACCCGACGTTCACCAGTGGACCGGTCACCACCGCGATCGGGGTGGGCGGGCAGCACGTGGACGCCGTGGTCGCTGCGGAGACCACCTACTACTACCGGGTGCGGACCACCTACCTGGGGGCGGCGTCGCCGTGGTCGACCGTCGCCACCGTCACCACTCCGCCCCGCCCCGCGCCGCCCACGGCGCTGGCCGGCGCCGCGAGCGCCGCCCCCGCGCTTGACACGGCGACGGTGGCGCTGACCTGGGCGGCCGGGCCACCGGGCGGGCCGGGGGCCGGCTTCGTGGTGCAGCGGGCCCTCGACCCGGCGTTCGAGCGGGAGGTCGTCGCGTTCACGGTGCACGGGCGGGGGTTCACCAACACCGGCCTGGCCCGGGGCGTGACGTACCACTACCGGGTGCGGTCGTTCAACGTGGTCGGCAGCTCGCCGTTCACCCCGCCGGTGGCGGTGAGCACCCCCGGCTGAGCGGTCAGCGGGTGGGGGCGCGCTGGGGGTCGCCGACCGTGCGCAGCTCGGCCAGCGCCGAGGCCACCCCGTGCAGCAGGTCGGTCGCCTCGGCGAGCCGGGACGCGGCGGCGTGCTCGCTGCTGGGGCGGGCGTCCTCGGCCAGGTAGCCGGCGGCGGCCACCACCAGTCGCTCGTACGCGGACACCCCGCTCTCCAGTTGCCCGGACAGCTCCCGGTGGGCACCGGCGAGCGGGGCCCGGGCGTCGGCCGGGGCGAGCCGCAGGGCCCGCTCGACGCTGGCCACCCGCCCGGCCAGCTCGCGCAGCGAACGGTCGGCGGCGGCGGCCTCCAGCACGGCCGGCTCGGCCAGCCCGGTCAGCTGGCCGGTCATCCCGCCGAGGGTCAGCGCGGCCCGGTCCAGCCGGGCCCACGGCTCGGCCACGCTGGTGCCGCGCAGGGCCAGCCGGGACCGGGCCCGGCGCACCTCGGCCAGCACCCCCTGCCCGGCCGGGAGTCGTTCCACGGCGGCGACCAGCCGGGCCCGGGACCGGGCGGCGGCCTCGGCCGGGTCGAGCGCCGGGGGCGCCGGCCGCGACGCGTGGGCCCGCAGGTCGAGCCAGCGCCAGGCGGCCAGGGCCACCGCGCTGCCCGCGGCGCCGGCCCAGGCCGCGTCGGGCAGCCCGAGCCCGGCGTACGGGGTCAGCACGGCCGCCGCCCCGGTCAGGCCGCCGCCCAGGACGCTCCACCGGCGGGCGCCCCGCCGCAGCCGGCGCAGCTCGCGGAAGTACCGTGCCCGCTCGTCTGCCATGCGTGCCTCCTCACTCCGGCCGCCGGCCGCCGGCGCTGACACGCCGCCCGGCCCGTCCGGCCCTGGTGCCGCCCGACCAGCGGCGCTGGTGCCGCTCAGCTGGCGGCGGTGGTGTCCCCGGTGCCGCGCTCCTGGCCCATGCTGGCCCGGATCTGGTCGAGCCGGGCCGCGGCGGCCGGGTCGGCGGTCGGGGCGGTTTGCCCCTGCCCCGCCGCGCGGTCCTGCCGGCCGGCGAGCTGCTCGCCCGCCATGCTGGAACGGATCTGCTCCAGCCGGGACGAGCCGGCCGAGTCCAGGGACGCCTTCTGGATCTCCAGCATCCGGCCTTCGACGGAGTTGCCGGCCAGCTCGGCGCGGCCCATCGCGGTGGCGTAGCGCTGCTCGATGCGGTCCCGCACCTCGTCCAGCGAGGGGGTGCTGCCGGAGGCCGTCAGGGAGGACATCGACTCCAGCGAGCGGGCCACGCTCTCCTGCATCTTGGCCTGCTCCAGCTGGCTGAGCAGCTTGGTGCGCTCGGCCAGCTTCTGCTGGAGGATCATGGAGTTGTTCTCCACCGCCCGGCGGGCCTGCGCGGCGGCGCCGAGCGCCTGGTCGTGCAGGGTCTTCAGGTCCTCCGTGGCCTGTTCGGCCGAGACGAGCTGGGTGGCCAGCATCTGGGCGGACTGCTCGTACTTGCCGGCCTCCGCCTCGTCGCCGCGGGCCCGGGCCTGGTCGGCGAGGACCAGGGCCTGCCGGGCGTTGCCCTGGAGCCGCTCGACCTCGGACATCTGCCGGGACAGCTTCAGCTCCAGCTGACGCTGGTTACCGATCACCGCCGCCGCCTGCTGGACCAGCGCCTGGTGCTGACGCTGCGCCTCCTCGACGGCCTGCTGGATCTGCACCTTGGGGTCGGCGTGCTCGTCGATCCGGGCACCGAAGAGCGCCATCAGGTATTTCCAGCCCTTGACGAACGGGTTCGCCATCTCCGCGGTATCCCCTCAGTAGAGTCGCGCCGCCCCGACCGTGCCGGGCGGTCCGGCCGGCGGTCGCACGCGGCAGTGAAGCCATGGTCCCAGCCGGGCGCCAGCCCGGCATCCGTGCGCGACGAGCGGCACGCGCCGCCGTCTGATCAACAGTACGCGGCGCGGGAAAGCCCGGCCACGTCGTCGGGTGGCCGGGATAGCGCCGGCCGCGCGGTCGGCAGGGCGGGCGGCTCGCGGCTCCCGCCGACGAGGCACCCGGGGCGTGCCGGCGGCCGTGGTGGGCCGCCGGGCGGGCTGGTGCAGCCTGGATCAGGCGGCGCAGACGACGTCGCGGTCGCGGTCGGCGGGGCGCACCCGAGTGCTGCGCAGGGTGGCCTTCAGCGGCGAGTCCTGGTGCACCGCCACCGACACCGCGCCGCCCGTGGAGACCTGGCGCATCCCGCGGCCTGCGGCGTTGCGGACGGAGGCGCGGCCCACCGGCGCCGGCTCGACGGGCTCGTCCTGCATCGGCATCAGCACCCCCGGGAGCTGCTCGGCGAGCGCCACCGTGTCGCTGACCTCGCGGAGCAGCTCGGAGAGGCGGGCACCGAGGGCGTCGCAGATGGCGGCCAGCAGCTCGCTGGAGGGCTCCTTCTGGCCGCGCTCGATCTCGGACAGGTAGCCCAGGCTCACGTTCGCCGCGGAGGAGACCTCGCGCAGGGTGCGCTGCTGCCCCTGACGGCGCGCCCGCAGTGCGTCACCGATCACGCGGCGTAGCAGGACCATCGCACCTCCCCTGACTGGTCTCACCCCTCCGACGGCGGTCGTTCCCGACGCGGTGTACCGCCCCGGTGCCGACGACACGCGTCGGAGCCTTCCCGCAACCGTACCCGCTGCCGGCCCCGGTGACATCCCACCCTGCCCCACCATCTGGCGGTGGCCGCTCAGCGCCCGCCCGTCCCGGCGGTCGCGGAATCCCCGTCGGCGGCGGCCGGCACACCCGGCGCGGTCGCCGCCGCCTCCGCCGCGTGGACCCGCTGGGCGAGCAGCCGCAACGCCTCGATCACCGTGGCGGAGCGGATGTGGTCCCGGCCGCCGTCCAGGTCGAGCCGGGTGACCTCGGCGCCGCCCGGCCCGGCGACGGCGATGTAGACCAGCCCGACCGGCTTGCCGTCCTGCGGCTGCGGCCCGGCCACGCCGGTGGTGGCCAACCCCCAGTCGGCCCCGCAGCGCCGCCGGCCGCCCTCGGCCAGGGCGAGGGCCACGTCCGGGTCGACCGGTCCGCGGTCGGCCAGCAGGTCCTCCGGTACGCCGGCCAGCAACGCCTTCAGCTCGGTGGCGTAGACGACCAGCCCGCCCCGGTAGACCCCGCTCACCCCGGCGATCTCCACGAGCGAGGCGGAGAGCAGCCCACCGGTGAGCGACTCCACGGTCGCCAGCGTCTCGTGCCGCTGCGCGAGGCGGTGCACCACCCCGGCCGCCGGGCTCCCGACCGGCCGTCGCCCGTTCGCATCCGTCTCCATCCCCACGTTCCTTTCCCCGCCGCTGCCGCCCTACGCCACCCGCCCCCGCATCCTCCCGCCCCCCACCGGTCATCATGGGGTGGTCGCCGGACCCGCCGGGCGGACCGTCGACCGCCCCGTGACCAGCGGGGAGGCCGGGCCGGCTGAGTGGGGCCGGTCAGGGGCGGGGCCGACGGAGCCGGAGGGCCTGGACGATGTAGTCGAAGCCGGTGACCACCGTGACGATCACGGCGGCGGCCATGATCCAGGGGCCGACGTCGGCGAGGCCGGCCGGCATCGGCCACAGGTACCAGGTGATCGCGAGCACCTGGAGCGCAGTCTTGATCTTGCCACCCCGGCTGGCCGCGATGACGCCGTGCCGGATCACCCAGAACCGCAGCGCCGTGATGCCCAGCTCGCGGACCAGGATCAGCGCGGTCACCCACCAGGGCAGCAGGTCGTACCAGGACAACAGCACCAGGGCCCCGCCGGTGAGCGCCTTGTCGGCGATCGGGTCGGCAACCTGACCCACGGAGGTGACCAGGCCGAAGCGGCGGGCGATCCAGCCGTCCACCAGGTCGGTGGCCGAGGCGAAGACGAAGATCAGGCAGGCCACGATCCGCCACCCGGAGTGACTCATCGCCGACATCACGACCGTCGCTCCGAAGACCGGCACCAGCACCAGCCGCAGCAGGGTCAACGCGTTGGCCGCGTTGAGCACCGGCACCCGGGCGACCACCGGCGACGGCGTCGACTCCGCCGCCGGAGTCATCGGCGTGCCCCGATCGGGCCGCCCTGGCGTACCTGCCGCCGCACCACGTGGCTCCCCCGCTCTCTCAGGGCCCGCCGTCACCGTGCCGCGCCGGGCGCCGCCGAGATCATCTCATCCGGGACCGCGACCAGGTCCACCCCTTCGGTGGCGGTGACCGTCGCCCGAACCAGGTCGCCGGGGCGCAGCGCGGCCAGGTCCACACCACCCTCGACCGGGGCGACCAGGGTGGTCGAGCCGTCGACCTCCGGGGCCTGGTGCGCCGCCCGGCCCTCGACCACACCGTCGTCGACCGAGTCGACCAGCACCTCGACCGTGGAGCCGAGCCGCTCCTCGGCGCGCTGCGAGCACAGCTCGTCGGCGAGCGCGCTGAGCTTGTCGTACCGGCGCTTGATGGTGGCGGCGGAGACCTTGCCGGGCAGGCCGGCGGCCTCGGTGCCGTCCTCGTCGCTGTAGTCGAACATGCCGATCGCGTCGAGGCGGGCCTCGGTGAAGAAGCGGACCAGCTCGGCGATGTCGGCGCGGGTCTCGCCCGGGAAGCCGACGATGAAGTTGCTCCGCGCACCGGCCTGCGGGGCCAGGGCGCGGGCGGAGGCCAGCAGCTCCAGGAACCGGTCGGTGGAGCCGAAACGGCGCATCCGGCGCAGCACCGGCTCGCTGGAGTGCTGGAACGACAGGTCGAAGTAGGGCGCGACGCCCGGCGTTCCGGCGATCGCCTCGACCAGCCCGGGCCGGGTCTCGGCGGGCTGGAGGTAGCTCACCCGGACCCGGACGATGCCGGAGACGGCGGCGAGCTGCGGCAGCAGCTTCTCCAGCGCCCGGGGGTCGCCCAGGTCCTTGCCGTACGACGTCGAGTTCTCGCTGACCAGCACCAGCTCCCGGACGCCGCTGCGGGCCAGCCACTCCGCCTCGGCGAGCAGCTCGTCGGGCGTACGCGAGACGAAGGCCCCCCGGAAGGCCGGGATGGCGCAGAACGCACAGCGCCGATCGCAGCCGCTGGCCAGCTTCAGCGACGCCACCGGGCCGGTGTCGAGCCGGTGCCGCAGCACCTGGCGCAGGTGGGCCGGGGTGTGCTCGTCGGTCTGCACGGCCGCCCGCGAGGTGCCGTGGCCGGGCAGCGAGACCGCGCTGTCGCGCCGGGCGACCGGGGTCAGCGGCAGCAGCTCACGCCGGTCGCGCGGGGTGTGCGCGTCGATCGCCTCGCCGGCCACGACCGCGTCGAGCCGGGCGGCGATGTCCGGGTAGTCGTCGAAGCTCAGCACCGCCTGCGCCTCGGGCAGGCTGTTGGCCAGCTCCCGGCCGTACCGCTCGGCCATGCAGCCGGCGGCGACCACCTTCGCGCCGGTGTCGGCGGCGGCCAGCAGCGTCTGGATCGAGTCCTGCTTGGCCTTCTCCACGAAGCCGCAGGTGTTGACGACCACCACGTCGGCACCCTCGCCGTCGGTGGTCACCTGCCAGCCGTCGGCGTGCAGCCGGGCGGCCAACTCCTCCGAGTCGACCTCGTTACGGGCGCAGCCCAGCGTCAGCAGGGCAACGCGGCGGCCGGTGACGGCGGACGACGGCTCCAGGTCGCGCGGCGCCGAACGCGCCGAGCCGGAGTTGTCGGACGACGGCTCCAGGTCGCCGCGCGGCGTCAGACGCGCCGAGCTGGAGTTGTCGGAAGGGGAGGTGGCAGACACCATCCGAGGGTACCGGGCGCGCGGAGGCCGCCTGGCAACGGCGGTCGCCACCCTCCGTACCGACTACCGGGAATCGGGTGCCGGCCCGCCGTCAGAGCCGGGCCGCCCCGACCTGGACCAGGCGGTCGAGCAGGAAGACCTCCGTGCCGGCCAGGCCGGTGGAGCAGAACACCGACACCTGGTCCGCGCCGGTCCGCCCCGGGACCGCCCCGGCCAGCACCGCGCCCAGGTCGGCCAGCCGCCCCGCGTACGGGGGCAGAGCGGCGAGCATCGGCGGGTCGTACGCCATCGCCTGGGCTGGCGAGTCCGTGACCAGGACGTCGGCGGCGTCCAGCAGATCGGCGCCGAACTCGGCCCGGCCGCGCTGCTTGAAGCCGACCGCGTTGACGTGTGCCCCCGGGGCGAGGTCGGCGGCGTCCAGCACCGGCGTGGGGCTGGTGGTGGCGAGCACCACGACGTCCCGGCCGGTCACCGCGGCCCGGACCGTGGCCACGGCGCGGGCCGGGACGCCCAACTCGGCGCGGACCCGGGCGGCGAACGCCTCCCGGCGGGCCGCCGAGCGGCTGTGCACGGTCACCTCACGCAGCGGGCGCACGGCGGCGGCGGCCCAGACCTGGGTCCACGCCTGCCCGCCCGAGCCGATCACGCCGAGGGTGGCCGCGTCCGGCCGCGCCAGCGCGTCGACCGCCACCCCGCCCAGCCCTCCGGTGCGCCGGGAGCCCAGCTCCTCGCCGACGGCGATCGCCCGCACCGCCCCGGTCCGCCCGTCGTGCAGCACGACGAGCTGCTCGCCCTGCGGGTGGCCGAACGTGTCGTACGTGCGGTAGCCGTACCACTCGTCGGTCAGCTGCCCGGCGGTGAGGACCATCCGGCCGCCGCTCAGCGGGGCGGACGCCCGGGGCGGCGCGACCAGCCGGCCGGCGTGGGCGGCGAGCAGGGCGTCCCGCATCGCGGCCACGGTGGTGGACGCGTCGAGGACGGCGGCGACCTCCCGGTCGGAGACGAGCAGAGTCATGCCGGCAATACTGGTACCTGAACTCAACTTCATGTCAACCGGCGGGGTGGGCGGGGCATGGTGCTAGCGTCGGGGGCGGTGGCCGAGGCACGACAACGGCCGTTCCGGACGAGGGTGGGCGTACCCGGTGAGGCCAAGACGCCCGCGAGGCGTGCCCACTCGTCCCGGTCCCCGGCGGTCCGGGCCCCGCAAAGGTGATGTCACATGGCTTGGATCGTGTTGGTGGTCTCCGGACTCCTGGAGACCGCGTGGGCGATCTCGCTGGACCGCAGCGTCGGCTTCAGCCGCCCCCTCCCCTCGCTCGTCTTCGTCGTCACGCTGGTGCTCAGCATGCTGGGGCTGGCGTACGCGCTGCGCGAGATCCCGGTCGGCACCGGCTACGTCATCTGGGTCGGCATCGGCGCGGTCGGCACTGCGCTGGTCGGGATGCTGGCGCTGGGCGAGTCGACCAGCCTGCCCCGGATCCTCTGCCTGCTGCTGGTGGTGGCCGGGGTGGTCGGCCTGAAGGTCTTCCACTGACACCGTGGGATCCCCGCCCCGCCGTCGCGGTCAGTCCCTCCGCCCCACCGGCGGTCAGTCCCCCGCGCCACCCAGGCCGGCGAGGACCTCATCCAGCTCGTCCGGTTTGACCAGCACGTCGCGGGCCTTGGAGCCCTCCGACGGGCCGACCACGCCCCGGGTTTCCATCAGGTCCATCAGCCGGCCCGCCTTGGCGAAGCCGACCCGCAGCTTGCGCTGGAGCATCGAGGTCGAGCCGAACTGCGAGGTGACCACCAGCTCGACCGCCTGCACCAGCAGGTCGAGGTCGTCGCCGATCTCCTCGTCGACCTTCTTCCTGGTGTCCTGCGCCGGGGCCAGCACGTCCGGGCGGAACTCCGGCTCGCGCTGGTCCTTGCAGAACTTCACCACGTCGGCGATCTCGCGCTCGGTGACCCAGGCGCCCTGGATCCGGACCGGCTTCGACGCGCCCATCGGCAGGAACAGCCCGTCGCCCCGGCCGAGCAGCTTCTCCGCGCCCGGCTGGTCCAGGATGACCCGCGAGTCGGCCAGCGACGAGGTGGCGAACGCCAGCCGGGACGGCACGTTGGCCTTGATCAGACCGGTCACCACGTCGACCGAGGGGCGCTGGGTGGCCAGCACCAGGTGGATGCCGGCCGCGCGGGCGAGCTGGGTGATCCGGACGACCGAGTCCTCCACGTCGCGGGGGGCGACCATCATCAGGTCGGCCAGCTCGTCGACGATCACCAACAGGTACGGGTACGGCCGCATCTCCCGCTCGCTGCCCGGCGGGGCTGTGATCTCCCCACTGCGCACCTTGCGATTGAAGTCGTCGATGTGCCGGACCCCGTTCGCGGCGAGATCGTCGTAGCGCATGTCCATCTCGCGGACGACCCAGTCCAGCGAGTCGGCTGCCTTCTTCGCGTTGGTCACGATCGGGGTGACCAGGTGCGGGATGCCCTCGTAGCCGGTCATCTCGACCCGCTTCGGGTCGATCAGCAGCAGCCGCACCTCGTCCGGGGTGGCCCGGGTGAGGATGGACACCAGCAGGGTGTTGAGGCAGGACGATTTCCCGGCGCCGGTGGCGCCCGCGATCAGGATATGCGGCATCTTCGCGAGGTTGGCCACCACGAAGCCGCCCTCGATGTCCTTGCCGAGGGCGACCACCATCGGGTGGTGGTCGCTGGTGGCCACCCGGGAGCGCAGCACGTCGCCGAGGGCCACGTTCTCCGGGTCGGTGTTCGGGATCTCCACGCCGACCGCGCTCTTGCCCGGGATCGGGCTGAGGATCCGCACGTCCGGCGACTTCACCGCGTACGCGATGTTGCGGGAGAGCTGGGTGATCCGCTCGACCTTGACGCCCGGCCCCAGCTCGACCTCGTACCGGGTGACCGTCGGGCCCCGGGTGAAGCCGGTGACCTCGGCGTCCACCCCGAACTGGTCGAACACCCCGGTCAGCGCCGCGATGATCTCGTCGTTGGCCTTGCTCCGGGTCTTCGCCGCAGGGCCACCGCTGAGCATGTTGGCCGGCGGCAGCGTGTAGTCGCCGGACAGGCCGCTGAGCGCGAGCTGCTCGGCCCGGGTGGGCGCGGGCGAATGCTCCGGCGGCTCGACCGGCTTGCGGGTGGCGGGCACCTTCGCCGGGGGCTTGCGGGGCAGCACCACCGTCTCCTGGAGGTCGACCCCCTCGTACCCCTCCTCGAAGTCGTCCGGGTCGGGCAGCGGCGGCGCGGCCCGCTTGGCCGGGCGGCGGCGGGCCGGCTTCTTCTCGACCACCTCCACCACCTCGACCTCGTCGACGGCCGGCGGAGTGCCGGCCACCGCCCCGGCGAGCATCCCGAGCCGCTCCGGGATCTTGTTGATCGGGGTGGCCGTGACCACCAGCAGGCCGAAGACCAGCAGCAGGAGCAGCAGCGGCACGGCCACCCAGGCGGTAACGGCGCTCTCCAGCAGGTCGCCGACGCCCGCGCCGATCAGGCCGCCGGCGTAGTCGCGCTGGACCGAGTCCACCGGGTTCTGTCCGATGTGCAGCATCGCCGCCGTGGCGACCAGCATGGACCCCCAGCCGACCAGGCCCCGGCCGCGGTGCTCCGGGTCGGCCGGCGTGCGCATCAGTCGCCACGCGCCGATCGACAGCAGCACGGGCACGACGACCGAGATCGCCCCGAGGAAGAGCCGGACCGTGTCCGCGAGCCGGGCGCCCAGCGGGCCGGCCCCGGAGAACCAGATGGCCACCGCGCTGAGCAGGGCGAGGCCGAGCAGCAGCAGGCCGCCGCCGTCGCGGCGGTGCTCCGGGTCGAGGTCGCGGGCCGAGGCGGCCTGCCGGCCGGCAGCCCGCACCGCCCAGCCGACGCCGTGCGCCAGCCCCATCCACACCGTGCCGACCGCGCGGCCCACGTGGTGCGCCGGGCCGGGCCGCGCTGCGGTGGTGCGCCGCCGGGGCGCCGCCTTGGTGGTCTTCTTCGCCGGCTGACGGGCACGACTGTTCGTGGTGCCACGCGGCGACGCGCCGCGTCGCCGGCTCGCCTGAGAGGTACGGCCCGCCATAGAGTCACCGTAACGGCGGGACCCGGCGGATCGCCGCTTTTCCGGGTCGTGTCCGCGCGTCGCAGCACTGACGGCGCCGCCTGTTGTGTTATTCGCCTCAGAAGGGATGCCCTGATGGCGTCGCCGGATTTCGAGGACGGCCCGGACGGACCTGGCCGAACGCTGCGCCCGTTGACCGGCGAGCTGATCGCCGCCGTGCTGCACGCCCGGGGGTACGCGGTCTCGGTGAACCCGCAGGGCCGGATGCTCGGCCGCTGGGACGACAGCCTCATCTGGTTCCTGCGGATGGGCGCCGCCGGTGAGATCCTCCAGGTGCGCACCGTCGCCGGGCCGACCTTTCCCATCGAGTACGTGCCGACCCTGCACGCCTTCTGCAACTCCTGGAACCACGACCGCTACTGGCCCAAGGCCTTCGTGCACGTCGACGACGACGGGCGCGCCCTGGTCTGCGGCGAGGTGATCACCGACCTGGAACGCGGGGTGACCCCGCACCAGCTCGACCAGTTGCTCGACTGTGGCATCTCGACCGGCTGCCAGCTCGCCGCCGCCGTCGGGCAGCTGGCGAGCGGGGCACGGCAGTGACCGGGACGGCCGGGCAGCCGCGCCCGTGGGACGGCCGGCCCGGGGGCCACGGGGAGGGCCGGTCCCGGGGGCCGGCGGGCGGCGACCAGAGCCCGGCCGAGGCGCTGGCCGCCGCACGGGACCTGCCCGACTCCGAGCCGCGCGCGGCCGAGCTGGAACGGGTCGCCGCCGCCGCCGAGGCGGCCGGCGACCTGCGCACCGGCCTGGACGCCCGGTTCGCGCTCATCGACGCGTACCTGCGGCAGGGTGAGCGGTGGCGGCTGTTCGAGCCGGTCCGGCGCTGCCGGGAGCTCCTCGACCGGGTGCCCGGGCCGGCCGGCGAGCGGGGCGTCGAACTGCGCCGCTACCAGCGCTTCGCGGTGGAGGCGGTGTTCGCCACCCCCCGCATCGGGCTGGACCAGGCCCGGGCCGAGCTGGACGGCCTCGCCCGCTCCCCCGGCGGGCCGGGTGCCGCGGGTGACGCGGACGACACGCCGGGCGACCTGGTAGCCGAGCTGCGCTGCCGGCTCGCCGACCACCTCGGCGACGAACCGGCGGCCCGCCGCTGGTACGACCGCTGGCGCACCGCCCCCGTCGACCCGGCCGCCGGCTGTCCGGGCTGCGCCCCGTCCCGCCGAGCCGAACTGCTCACCGGCTGGGGCGACTGGGCGGCGGCCCTGACCGAGCTGTGCCCGCTGTTCGACGAGCCGGCGCGGGGCTCGGCGTACTGCACCGACCAGCCCGAGCGGGCGCTGGCCGGGGCGCTGCTGCCGCTGCTGCGCGCCGGTGAGCCGGAGCGGGCCGCCAGGGCGCACGTCGAGGCGTACCGGCGGCACCGGCGGGAACGGGCAGCCTTCCCGTACCTCGCCGCGCACCTGCGGTTCTGCGCGCTGGGCGGGCACCTGGACCGGGGACTGGACATCCTCGCCGAGCAGGTGCCCCGGCTGGGCCACCCGGCCGACGACATGGCGACGATGGAGTTCGCCGCCGCCGGGGCGCTGCTGTGCGCCCTCGCCACCGAGGCGGGGAGGGGCGACCGGCGGATGCCCGAACCGCGCCCCGCCGGCCGGGCGGGCGGGGACGTCGACGTGGCCCGGCTCGGCGGGCTGCTGGCCGAGCTGGCGACCGGGCTCGCGGGCAGCTTCGACGCCCGCAACGGCACGGGTCACCAGTCCGGCCGGATCGCCGCCCGACTGGCCGAACGGCCGATCACCGACCCGGTACCGCTGCCCGCCGACGAGGTGGACGGCGACAGCGCCGGCGACGGCGGCACGGACGGCGACGGCGGCGGCACCGACGACGGATACGACGGGCTGGCCGACGACGAGCCGGGGGCGCTGACCGTCGCCCTGGTCACGGACGCCCTGGACCGGCGCGGAGACGCCTGGACGATGCGGACCGGCGGGGCCGTGGTCGGGCGGTGGGACCCGGCGGTGATCGAGTTCCGGCAGGCCGGGGAGCGGGGCGAGATCCTGCACATACGGGTGCTGGCCACCCGGCGCCTGCCGGCGGACCGGCGCGCCGAGGCGTACGCGTTCTGCAACGCCTGGAACCACGACCGGCTGCTGCCCAAGGCGTACGCGCACGACGACGGCGGGGAACTGGTGCTGGCCGGCGACGTCACCACCGACCTGGCCCACGGGGTGGCCCCGGCGCAACTCGACGTGCTGGTCACCGCGGCGGTCACCACCGGCGTCACGTACGCGGAGGCGGTCGCCGCGCTCCCCTGACCCCGGGGCCAACGGGCCGACGCCGGCCCACCCCCAAGGGGCGGGCCGGCGTCGGGACGCGCGGTGAGGTGTGGGCCGTCAGACCTCGACCACCGTCGGAACGATCATCGGCCGACGCCGGTACTTGTCGTTGACCCAGCGCCCGACGGTGCGCCGGACGATCTGCTGGAGCTGGTGCGGGTCGGTGATGCCGTCCGCCGCAGCCCGGTTCAGCGCCTCGGTGACCAGCGGAATAACCGGGTTGAACGCCTCCGGGTCCTCGGAGAAGCCCTTCGCCGAGAGGGTCGGGCCGGCCACCACCTTGCCGGTGACCGAGTCGACCACCACGGTGGTGGCGATGAAGCCGCCGTCGCCGAGGATGCGCCGCTCGGTCAGCAGGGACTCGCTGACGTCGCCGACGGCCAGGCCGTCGACGTAGACGTACCGGCTCTTCACGTGGCCCACCAGGGTGGCGCGGCCCTCGACCAGGTCGACGACGTCGCCGTCCTCGCAGAGCACCACCCGGTCTGGGGCGACCCCGGACTCGATGCCCAGCCGGGCGTGCGCCCGCAGGTGCCGCCACTCGCCGTGCACCGGCATCAGGTTGCTGGGCCGGACCACGTTGAGCAGGTAGAGCAGCTCGCCGGCCGGCGCGTGCCCGGAGACGTGCACCTTCGCCACGTCCTTGTGCACCACCACCGCGCCGGCCCGGGCCAGCCGGTTGATCACCCGGTACACCGAGGTCTCGTTGCCGGGCACCAGCGAGGACGCCAGCACCACCGTGTCGCCGGGGGCGATGGTGATGTGCCGGTGGTCGCCGCTGGCCATCCGGCCCAGCGCGCTCATCGGCTCCCCCTGCGAGCCGGTGGACATCAGCAGAAGCTGCTCGGGCGGCAGCGTGGTCGCCTCCTCGATGCCGACCACGAGGCCCGCCGGGATGTTGAGCAGGCCGAGATCCCGGGCGATGCCCATGTTGCGGACCATCGAGCGGCCGATCAGCGCGACCTTGCGGCCGTGTTCGGCGGCCGAGTCGAAGACCTGCTGCACCCGGTGCACGTGCGAGGCGAACGAGGCGACGATGATCCGCCCCTTCGCCTTCGCGAAGATCGAGTCGAGCACCGGCCCGATCTCCCGCTCCGGGGTGACGAAGCCGGGGATCTCCGCGTTGGTGGAGTCCGACAGCAGCAGGTCGACGCCCTCGGCGCCGAGCCGGGCGAAGCCGGCCAGGTCGGTGATCCGGCCGTCCAGCGGGAGCTGGTCCATCTTGAAGTCGCCGGTGTGCAGCACCAGGCCGGCCGGGGTGCGGATGGCCACCGCGAGGGCGTCCGGGATCGAGTGGTTGACCGCGAAGAACTCGCACTCGAAGGGGCCGAGGCGTTCCCGACCGCCCTCCCGCACGGTCAGCGTGTACGGCTGGATCCGCCGCTCGGCCAGCTTCGCCTCGACCAGCGCGAGGGTGAACTGGGAGCCGACGAGCGGAATGTCTGGCTTGTGGGCGAGCAGGTACGGCACCGCGCCGATGTGGTCCTCGTGGCCGTGGGTGAGCACGATCGCCTGCACGTCGGCGAGCCGGTCCAGGATCGGCCCGAAGTCGGGCAGGATCAGGTCCACGCCCGGCTGCTCGACGTCGGGGAAGAGCACCCCGCAGTCGACGATCAGCAGCTTGCCGTCGTACTCGAAGACGGTCATGTTCCGACCGATTGCGCCGAGCCCGCCGAGCGGGATGATCCGCAGGCCGCCCTCCGGCAGCGGCGGGGGCAGCTCCCCCTCGTTGTGCGCCTCGGTCACGCGTCCACCTCATTCTGCGACGCCGTCACTCGGCGTCCATCGTGTCGTTCGTTCATCAGGGGAGCTCCAGACCCGCCGCCGCGCAGTCCGCGCGCAGCTGGGCGATCTCGTCGTCGGTGGCGTCCACCAGCGGGGGTCGTACGGGGCCGGCCGGCAGGCCCTTGGCCGCCAGGCCCGCCTTGACCAGGATGGTGCCCTGGGTACGGAAGATGCCGGTGAACAGGGGCAGCAGCCGCCGGTGCAGCGCCAACGCGGTGCCGGTGTCACCCGCGTCGTACGCCTCGATCATCCGCTTCGTCAGCACGCCGGTGAAGTGGGTCGAGGTGCCGACCACGCCCACACAGCCGACCGCCAGGGCGGGCAGGGTGAGCGAGTCCTCGCCGCTGTAGTACGCCAGTTCGGTGCGGCTGGTCACCCACGAGGTGGCGGTGAGGTCGCTCTTGGCGTCCTTGACCGCGACGATGCGGCCGTGCTCGGCGAGGCGCACGATGGTCTCGGTGGCGATCGGCACCCCGGCGCGGTGCGGGATGTCGTAGAGCATGATCGGCAGTCCGGTGGTGTCCGCGACCGCGGTGAAGTGCCGGACCAGCCCGCTCTGCGGCGGCTTGTTGTAGTACGGGGTCACCACGAGCAGGCCGTGCGCGCCGGCCTTCTCGGCCGCTGCGGCCAGCTCGATGGTGTGCCGGGTGTCGTTGGTGCCGACCCCGGCGACCACCCTGGCCCGGTCGCCGATCGCCTCCGCCACGGCCCGGATCAGACGTTCCTTCTCCACGTCGGTGGTGGTGGGCGATTCGCCGGTGGTGCCGTTGAGCACGAGCGCGTCATTGCCCTGCTCGTCGACGAGGTGGTTCGCGAGCCGTACGGCGCCGTCGAGGTCAAGGGAGCCGTCGGCGGTGAACGGGGTCACCATGGCCGTAAGCAGTCGACCGAACGGGCGGGACACCGCCCGCTCGGCGGCAACTGGGTGGTCGTGCGTCATGTTCACAACCTAGCGGACGACCACCGGAGGGTCGGCGGGGAAGGGCTCAGGACTCACTCGCCGTGCGGGCTGACCGCGACCTGTGTGCCGTCGGGCAGGGTGGTGACGACGAAGTCGGCGAAGACGCTCGGGGCGACTCCCTGCAGCTGACGCAGGCACTCCACCGCCAGTTCCCGGATCTCCACGTCGGCGTGCTCGGTGGCCCGCATCGCGATGAAGTGCCGCCAGGCCCGGTAGTTGCCGGTGACCACGATCCGGGTCTCGGTGGCGTTGGGCAGCACTGCGCGGGCAGCCTGCCGGGCCTGCTTGCGGCGCAGCGTCGGGTTGGGCTCGTCGGCGAACCGCTCTTCGAGGCCCTCCAGCAGTTCCGTGTACGCCCGCACGCTGGCCTCGGCGGCCTCGACGAACCGCTTGTGCAGCTCCGGGTCCTCGGCGATCGCCCGGGGCTCGACCATGGCGGCGTCCCGCTCCGGGACGTACCGCTGGGAGAGCTGGGAGTACGAGAAGTGCCGGTGCCGGATCAGCTCGTGGGTGAAGGAGCGGGACACCCCGGTGAAGTAGAAACTCACCGAGCCGTGCTCCAGCACCGACAGGTGCCCGACCTCAAGAATGTGCGCCAGGTAGCCGGCGTTGGTGGCGGTGGCCGGGTTCGGCTTCTTCCAGCTCTGGTAGCAGGCCCGGCCGGCGAACTCGGCGAGCGCCTGGCCGCCGTCGGCGTCGGTCGACCACGGCACGTCGTCCGGGGCCTGGAACTGGGTCCACGCGATCAGCTTGACCTGGGGCTGCACCATCTCCGGCATTCCTTGGACTGTAGTGGCCACGTCGGCGACGCCCCAAGTCGGGCTCCTACGCCCGTCACCTGCGGATCAGCCGGGTCGGGCGGGGCGGGCGGGTCGAGCGGGTCCGGCGGGCCGTTTGCTCGGGTCCGGCAGGTGAGCTGGGGCGCGGATGGACCCCAGTCGGCTCGGGCTGACTCTGCCCAGCGCCTATGGAGCTGCCCGCACAGACGGGGCACGCAACTTCGTTCCTCCCCCAGGCCGGACGGACCCGGCCGAAGGACAACGGACCGTCGTTGGCGAGCACAGGCCAGGTGTGGGCCGACGCACCTGCGTCGCATCTGCGCACATGCCGGACACGTGCGCGACACACGGACGGGACGGGCGGACGGGACGGGCGGACGGCACGCGGACGCACATCCGAGGCAGCTCCATAGGCGCCACGGCAACCGCCTCCACCATGGTCAGGCGCGCGACGAACGCGGGCCGGCGCACCAGAGCGGGCCGGGCGCACAAACGGGGCAGCTCCACAGGCGCCACGGGGGCCACCTCCACCACCGTCGAGGTTCTGGTGTCCCCGGAACGGCAGCGGTCCGATGCGCCGCCGCGACCAAGGCTGGAAGCGCGCCGGGACGGGGCCGAGGCCCGTCAGACGTAGAGGGAGGTGAAGGGGGCCCAGGGGAGGTTGCGGGCCACCGAGAAGACCAGCCAGAGGGCCAGGAACCCGCCGATCAGCTTCGAGCTGATCTGCGGCACCGGCAGCCGCCAGCCGAACGCCTGCTTCCCGGCCCAGGCCACGAAGAGGTACGTCAGGAAGGGCAGCGCGAAGACGAAGAGGAAGTGGTGCCGGGCGGCGGCCGGCACGTCGCCGTGCAGCACGTACCAGAGCGCGCGGGTGCCGCCGCAGCCCGGGCAGTCCAGCCCGGTGGTGAGCTTCAGCAGGCAGCTCGGGGCGGCGTCGGGCGCGGCCCGGGTCGGGTCGCTGAGCAGCGCGTACGCCACGCCGAGGCCGACGCAGCCGAGCGCGGCCAGGGGCACCGCCCAGCGGGGCGAGCGGTCGTAGACCCGCATGACGAAGCGGGTCAACCGGTCCGGCTCGGCCATCGGGTACGCCCCCGGCGGCGGCCAGGCGGCATCGGGCTGCTGACCCGCCGGCCACGCGGGGCCGGGCTGCTGATCCGCCGGCCACGCGACGCCGGGCTGCTGATCCGCCGGCCACGCGACGCCGGGCTGCTGATCCGCCGGCCACGCGACCGGGGCGCCGACCGGCGCGGACTGTGGGGCGGATGTGCCCCCGGCCTGGGCGTCCGGCCGAGCGGCCGGGCCGTCAACGCTCGTCACGCCGCTCACGGTACACCGGGCCCGCTCCTCAGCGCGGCGGCCAGCGGGACGGCGAGGTCGCCGGCTGCCGGCGGGGCGACCGCGTCCAGCCCGAGCCAGCCGGCCAGCCGGTACAGCTCGGCGGCCAGGGCGATCGCCGTCTCCCCCGGGTCGACGCCCGGCTCCGCCCAGGCGGCCGGGACCAGCAGCACGCCCGCCTTCCGGTCGGCCTTCAGGTCGACCCGGGCGGTGAACCGCTCGCCCTGGAGGAACGGCAGTACGTAGTAGCCGTACACCCGCTGCGGGGCCGGCACGTAGATCTCGATGCGGTAGTTGAGGCCGAACAGCCGCTCGGTGCGGCCACGCTCCCAGACCAGCGGGTCGAACGGGCTGACCAGCGTGTTGCCCCGCGCCCAGCGGGGCAGCCGGGCGGTGGCGTGCAGCCAGGCCGGGTGTCGCCAGCCGCGCACCGTCACCGGGGTCAGCTCGCCGGCCTCGGCCAGCTCGGCGATCGCCCGCCGGGCACCGGCCACCGGGAGGCGGAAATAGTCGCGCAGCTCCGGCTCGGCGGCCACCCCGAGCGACCGGGCGGCGATCGCGACCAGCGCCCGGTACGCCTCCGCGTCGGTCGGGGTGGGCGCGGCCAGCACGGCCGGGGGCAGCACCCGCTCCGCCAGGTCGTAGCGGCGGGCGAAGGACGTGGTGCGGTCGGCGGCGGCCACCTCGCCGGCCCAGAACAGGAACTCCAGGGCCTTCTTCACGGCCGACCAGTTCCACCCCCAGTTGCCGGTCTCCCGGGGGGCGTCGTGCTCGATCTCGGCGGCGGTCAGCGGCCCCCGGGCGGCCACCTCGTCGCGCACCCAGGCGACCAGACCCGGCTGCTCCCGGGCGATGCCGCGCATCCCGCCCCAGGCGTCGTCGTGCGCCCGGGCCATCCGCCAGCGCAGCGCCGGGTGCAGCTCGACCGGGACCAGCGACGCCTCGTGCCCCCAGTACTCGAACAACTCCCGGGGGCTGCGGTAGGCCGCCGCGTCGAGCAGCGCCGTCGGATACGGCCCGAGCCGGCTGTAGAGCGGCAGGTAGTGCGCGCGTTGCAGCACGTTGACCGAGTCCATCTGGATCAGGCCGACCCGGTCGAGCACCCGGCGCAGGTGCCGACGGGTGAGCGCCCCGGCAGGGGCCGGGTCGGCAAAGCCCTGGGCGGCCAGCGCCACCCGCCGGGCCTGGGCGAGCGAGAGCGATTCCGGTGTGACCATCGTGGGCACCCTAATCCAGGTGTACGACACCGGTGCGGCTCGCTGGACGACGCGCCCGCCGGGGCATAGAACGGACGCATGCTGATCATCCGCCCCGAGGAGCCGGACGACGCCGAGGCGGTCGCCCGGGTGCACGTACACGGCTGGCAGGACGGCTACGTCGGGTTCATGCCGGACGAGGTGCTGGACCGGCTCAACGTGGCCGCCTGGGCGCAGCGGCGGCGGGACACCGGCACGGCCGACCCGGAGCACCCGTTCACCACCCTGCTGGCCGAGCGGGACGGTGCGGTCGTCGGGTTCACCACGTTCGGGCCGTACCGGAACAACCAGGACCGGGCCGACCTGGACCACACCCTCGGCGAGGTGCTGACCATGTACGTCGAGAAGGCGCACTGGGGGGACGGGACGAGCGGGCGGCTGCTGACGGCGGCGAAGGAGCGGCTGGCCGGGCAGGGCTGGAGCGCGTACCGGCTCTGGGTGCTCCGGGACAACCGGCGGGCCCGCCGCTTCTACGAGCGGGCCGGGCTGTCACCGGACGGCGAGCGGACGACCTACCGCGTGCCGCTGGCCGGCGGAGCGCCCCCGCTCGGTCTGGTCGAGCTGCGCTACGCCGGGCGCCTCGACGGCTGACCCGGCCGGCGGCGGTCCCCCGGCCGACCCGGGCCCGACCGGCGCGGCCCACCTGCGGACCGGCAGGAACAGCAGCAGGGCCAGGCTGATCCAGACGTAGGTGTTGCTGCCGAGGAAGCCGTCGACGCCGGTGAAGTCCTTCTCCCAGGCCCAGACGATCCGGCTGATCAGGAAGCCGTACCCGATCGCGGCGGCGGCCAGCAGGACGCCGCGCCTGCGGCTGCGAGCGGGGGCTGCCATGCCGTTGTCGACCAGCAGGATCAGCCCCGGCAGCAGCCAGACCAGGTGATGCACCCAGGTGACGGGGCTGACCAGGCACATCACCGCGCCGGTCAGCGCCAGGCCGGTGGCCTCGTCGCCGGCCGCGGCGGCGGCCCGGGACCGCCACGCCCAGACCGCGAGGGTGGCCAGCACCAGCGCCGCCCAGGCCAGGCTGCTGGGGTGCTCGGGGTTCAGCCGGGCCACCACCCCGCGCAGCGACTGGTTGGACACGAACGCCAGCTCGCCGACCCGGCCGGTGTTCCACAGCGCCGAGGTCCAGAATTCCCGGGACGCGTCGGGGAAGAGCGCGGCGGCGACCAGGCTGGCCGTGGCGGCGGCGCCGACGGCGGTCAGCGCGGCCCGCCAGCGCCCGGTGACCAGCAGGTAGACGATGAAGATCCCCGGAGTCAGCTTGATCGCGGTGGCCAGGCCGATGCCCACCCCGACCCACCGGTTGCCGGCCGGCAGCAGCCGCAGCAGGTCCACCGCGACCAGGAACAGCAGCAGCATGTTGACCTGGCCGAAGTTGACCGTCTCGCGCATCGGCTCGAACGCGGCGGCCAGCAGGAGCGCGACGGCGAGGGCGTACCAGCGGGTCCAGCCGGCGCGGCGGGCGATCGGGTCGACCAGCCACCAGATCAGCACAGCGCTGACCACCACGGACGCGGCCACGCTCACCACGATCGCCGCCGTCCAGGGCAGCGCCGCCATCGGCAGCATCGCCAGGGCGGCGAACGGCGGGTAGGTGAAGCCGTACTGGGTGCCGGGCTTCAGGAAGTCGTAGATCTCCCCGCCGTCGTGCACCCAGAAGTTCAGCGCGCCGTAGTAGACCTTGAGGTCGAAGAAGCCGTGCCGCACGGCCGCCATCGACAGGAACAGGGCCACCGCGACGGCGAGGCAGCAGACGGCAATGACCTGCCCGATCCTCCGTTCGGCACCCTGCGCCACCATCGTCTCCCTCGCCCTGCGTAGGCTCACGTCCCATGGCTCTCGGGTACGTCCGCCCGGCGCGTCCCGAAGACGCCGGCGAGATCGCACACATCCAGCTCGCGACCTGGCGGGCCGCTTACCGCCGGATCCTGCCCCGGCACGTGCTCGACAACCTGGACGAGGCGTACCTCGCCCGGCGGTGGAGTGCGGCCGTGCAGGAGCCGCCCTCCGGCGCGCACCGGGTGCTGGTCGCCGTCGAACAGGCCGAGCAATCGTATCTGGTGGGGTTCGTCGCCTCGGGTCCGGCCGACGCCGAGTCACTCGCCCCGAACGAACCCGCCGAGGCGCTCGGGCCCGGCGTGGTCGCGGTGACGGACCTGCTGGTCGAGCCGCGCTGGGGCCGACGCGGGCACGGCAGCCGACTGCTCGCCGCGAGCGTGGACCTGTGGCGGGAGGACGGTTTCGCCCGCGCGGTGGCGTGGGCGTTCGACGGCGACCCGGCGACCCAGAAGTTCCTCACCACCGCCGGCTGGGAGCCCGACGGGGCGGCCCGGGCCCTCGACGTGGACGACATGCTGGTCAACCAGCTCCGGCTGCACGTCGCGGTCTCCGCCGACGATCCGACCCCCGCCGACTGACCGGCCCTGGGCCGAACGCGAGGGCACCCCGCTGGTGCCGGCGACGGCCGACGGCCGCCAGGCGCGCGCGGTACCGCGCGCGATCCGGCAGCGGCGGGACGGTCAGGGGAGCGGGCGTGGCGTGAGTTCGGCGACCAGTTCGTCGTCCTCGACCACGCCCGTCGGGGTGAAGCCCAGGCGGCGGTAGAGGGCGGCGGCGGCCAGGTTCTCCGGGTGGTACGACAGGCGGACCGCCGGGCAGCCCGGCTGCTCGCCCAGCCAGGTGGCCAGGGTGGTCACGGTGGCAGCGCCCACCCCCCGGCCCTGCTCGGCGGCGTCGACGACCATGCCTCCGATCCACCGCGAACCGTCGTCGTCGACGCCCCACATGACGTGCCCGACGACGGCCTCGTCGGCGTACACCGCCAGGGAGGTCCAGACGTCGCCTCGGGCGCTGGTCAGCAGGTAGCGGGCCGCCATCGGGTACACCCAGGCCCGCTGGTCGTCGCGGGGCACCACGTCGGCGACGGTCCGCCAGTTGTCGTCGTCGACCGGGCGCAGGGTCACGTGCCGCCCGGCGCGGTCGCGGAGGTTCGAGTCGATCACCGGGCGAGCTTAGGGCCGACCCGCCCGCCCGGCGACGGATTTCGCGTCTTTCCGGGGCGCCGGCCGGCCGAGACCGCACTGGGCGCCGGCCGCCGACGGGGCCGCCGGTGGGCCGGCCGCGCGGCGCGGGCGGGGTCAGTCGAGCAGCGGGTCCAGGGCGATGGTGAGGCCGGGGCGGTTGCCCACCGCGCGGACGGCCAGCAGCACGCCGGGCATGAACGACACCCGGTCGTACGAGTCGTGCCGGATGGTCAGCGTCTCACCCAGGGTGCCGAACAGCACCTCCTGGTGGGCGACCAGGCCGGTGGCGCGTACGGCGTGCACGCGTACCCCGTCGATGTCGGCCCCCCGGGCACCCGCGACCTCGTCCTTCGTGGCGTCCGGAACCGGGCCGAGGCCGGCCTCGGCGCGGGCCCGCGCGATCTGTCGGGCGGTGTGGGTGGCGGTGCCGCTGGGTGCGTCGAGCTTGCGCGGGTGGTGCTGCTCGATGATCTCGACGGACTCGAAGTGCCGGGCCGCCCGCGCCGCGAACTGCATCATCAGCACCGCGCCGATGCCGAAGTTGGGGGCGATCACCACGCCGACCCCGGGCTTGTCGGCCAGCCAGCCGCGCACCCGATCGAGCCGCTGCTCGGTGAAGCCGGTGGTGCCGACGACCGCGTTGATGCCCTGCTCGATGCACCAGCGCAGGTTGTCCATGACGACGTCGGGGGTGGTGAAGTCGACGACCACCTCGGCACCGGCGTCGGATGCGGCGAGCAGGTCCTCGCCCTGGTCGATCATCGCCACCAGTTCCAGGTCGGACGCCGCGTCGACCGCCTTGCACACCTCGATGCCCATCCGGCCCCGGGCACCCAGCACGCCGACCCGGATCAGCTCCTCGGGGCTCTTCCCCAGCTCGTCAGTCACGGGGCACAACCTATCCCAGCCGGGCCGCCCGCACCGGGTCGACCGCCGACCGTCCCACGTGCCGCCGCGACGGTCAGGAAGTAAAGTCCCGATCGCCGAACGGGCCGACGACCGCGAGGGACATCGGCCGGGCGAGCAGCTCGGCGGCGAGGGTGTTCACGTCGTCCACGGTCACCGCGTCGACCCGGGCCAGCAGCTCGTCGACCGGCATCAGGTCGCCGTAGAGCAGCTCCCCCTTGGCGAGCCGGCTCATCCGGGAACCGGTGTCCTCCAGGCCGAGCACGAACGAGCCCTTGCTCATCCCCTTGCCCCGGGCCACCTCGGCCTCGGTCAGCCCGTCGGCGGCCACCCGGGCCAACTCGGCGCGGGTCAGCTTCAGCACCTCGTCCACCTTCCCGGGGGCGCAGCCGGCGTAGACGGCGAACAGGCCGCTGTCGGCGTACTGGCTGGCGTAGGAGTAGACCGAGTAGGCCAGGCCGCGCCGCTCCCGGATTTCCTGGAACAGCCGGCTGGACATGCCGCCGCCGAGTACGTTGTTGAGCACCCCGAGGGCGAAGCGCCGCTCGTCGACGCGGTCGATGCCGGGGCAGCCGATGATGACGTGCGCCTGCTCGGTCTCCTTCTGCTCGACCAGGGTGGTGGCCGGCTTCACGCGTACCGCCGGGGTGGCCGGTCGGTGCGGGGCCGGCGTGGCCGGTTCGGTGTCCAGCGGGGTTCCGGCCAGCGCCTGGCGGACCAGCTTGACCACGGCGGCGTGGTCGAGGTTGCCGGCGGCGGCGACGACGATCTGCGCCGGGTTGTAGTGGCGGCGGTAGAAGTCGTGGATCTGCCGGCGGGTCATCGGGGTGACCGTCTCCTCGGTGCCGGAGATCAGCCGGCCGAGGGGGTGGTCGCCGTAGACGGCGCGGGCGAACAGGTCGTGCACCTCGTCGCCGGGCTCGTCGTCGTGCATGGCGATCTCTTCGAGGATGACGCCGCGCTCGATCTCCACGTCGGCCGGCTCCAGCAGCGAGTCGGCGACCGCGTCGCACATCACGTCGATGGCCAGCGGCAGGTCCTCGTCCAGCACGCGGGCGTAGTAGCAGGTGTATTCCTTCGTGGTGAAGGCGTTCGTCTCGCCGCCCACCGCCTCGATCCCGGAGGAGATCTCCAGCGCGGTGCGCTTGTGGGTGCCCTTGAAGAGCAGGTGCTCCAGGAAGTGCGCGGCGCCGGCCTGCGGGCCGGTCTCGTCCCGGGAGCCGACGGAGACCCAGATGCCGAACGAGACGCTGCGCATCGCCGGGATCGCCTCGGTGAGCACGCGAAGCCCGCTGGGCAGCACGGTACGGCGTACCGTGCCGCCCAGCGGGTCGTCACTCAGCGTGCGGGTGACCGCCCGGGTCGACCCGCCGGCCCGCCGGGGTTGTGCCCCGGTGGCGTGCCGGACGGCCCCGGACGGCGCCACCCCCCGTGGACCCGCAGGAAAAGACGCGCGCTGGGCCCGGCTCACGGAAACCTGCTCTCAGTTCGACGAGGGGTGGGTGGTGCGGTGTGACAAAACCGGCCGGGGGGGGGGGGGGGGGGCCCCCCCCCCGCGCCGGGCGGGGGGGGGGGGGGGCGGGGGGGGGGGGGGGGGGCGCCCCCCCCCCCCCCCCCCCCCCCCCCCCCCCGACTCCGCGCCACGGGTGGCGGACTGCCGCGCCCCGGCCGTGCTGCGCCGACG